>CAZCXH010000003.1:33975-78452 GCA_964502525.1 uncultured Chitinophagaceae bacterium | reverse complement strand
TAAAGGCAAAGAAAGAAAACACTGCTCCAACACCCACGGTTGAAAAAAGAACCGGAATAAATGATGGGATAGCGGCTGCCAAAACCCAATGCACCGAGGAGCCAAAAGCCTGTCCCAAAGCGCGCAAATGGGTGGGGAATATTTCGGCAATGAACACCCAGATCACGGTGCCTTGTCCTACAGCATGGGAAGCTATGAATGCAAAAAGGAATATGGGAACAGCAAGCCCTTCCCACTGAAGGAAGAATGACAGCGCCACCAGCGACAATGAGAGGATGTATCCAAACGAGCCGATGTACATCAGGCGCTTTCTCCCCGAACGGTCAATCAAAGCCATGCCGGCAATGGTGAATATCAAATTGATGATGCCGATGCCGATGCTGCTCAGAAGGGCGGAACTCGTCCCCAGCCCAGCTTCCTCAAATATCCTAGGGGCATAGTACAATAGCGCGTTGATCCCCGAGAACTGGTTAAAGAATGCGATGCAAAATACAAGCAGCAGCGCGGTCCGGTATTTTTTCATGAAAATATTTTCATTGCCCGAAGCAGTTTCGGCAGCCACTTCCTTAACGAAGGAATTAATATCCGCTGCAGGATCCACGATTTTCAAAACTTTTTCAGCTTCCTGTATCCTTCCTTTAGCCGCCAGCCATCTTGGGCTCCGCGGAACGAATAGTATCATGATACCATAAATAAATGAGGGAACTGCCGCTACACCGAGCATCCACCGCCAGGCATTTTCACCCTGGTTCCTGAGCAGGTAATTGGAGAGAAATGCGATTAAAATGCCTGTGACAATGCTTAGCTGGTACATTGCCACAAGGCGTCCCCTCATTGTGGGGGGCGCAATTTCAGAGATGTAGGCGGGTGCGGCTATGGTGGAGGCTCCTATTCCCAACCCTCCGATAAATCTGAAAAAAGCGAAAGTATAGGGGTCATTTGCAAGCGCGCAGCCTATTGCGGAAATAAAATATAAGAAGCCTATTCCGATTAATGTGTTTTTTCTGCCATAAATATTGGCGGGAACCCCTCCCGCCATTGCTCCCGCCACCGTGCCCCATAATGCCGATGCCATTACCACGAAACCGTGAAAAACATCGGACGAGCCCCACAACTCCTGCAACTTTTTATCCGCTCCTGAAATGGCAATGGTATCGAACCCGAAGAGGAATCCGGCCAATGCTACCGAAAATGACCAAAGAAGATACTTGTTGCCCGCCATGTATTCTTCAAAGATGGCAAGAAATGTGGTTTGCAGGAAACGATAAGGGCTACCGGCTTACGACAATCCTCCCTGCAAGCATCCGATCTCCGGAACGGATATTCACGAAGTAGATTCCTGAAACGAGGTCGGAAATGTCAACAGCAAGGCTTCCTGAACCCGAAATAGAAGTATCCAAATCCCGGGTTGAAACAACTTGCCCCAGTGTGTTCAGGATTGAAACTCTCATTTCTTTTCCCGAGGATTTAGGCAGTTCAATCCGGAATTTCCCGCTGCTGGGGTTGGGATAAATCGCCAGTTCGGAAACGTCATTCTGCATGATTCCGGTTACATTGAAATAGTAAGGTGCCGATGTATCTGACGAGCAATTATTTTCACTGACATAAACCTTGTAAACACCTGGTTTATTGGCTTTTATAGCCTTGCTTCCCACGTTGTAAGTCAGTCCGTCCCTGAACCATTTGTAATTATCTCCTTCCACGCTGCATGCCAGGCTGTCATTAGTGGCTCTGATTATTTCAGGTGTGGCGGGACGCGGCTTCACGGTGACAAATATGGGAGATGATGCTTTGCTGCAGCCGTTCAACGACACCACCAATGAATACGAGCCTTGTTGAGCGGCAGCATAGGTATTTGCACTGGCGCCCGGTATTTTGTCCGAATTGAACTGCCATTGAAAAGCAGTGCCGTTGGTTGACCCCGCTTTCAAAAGAACGCTGCTTCCATCGCAGATGCTGGTGGAACTGGTGGAGGAAATTGAAACATTGGTGGGAAGCGCTATGGTGGTCACCCTCACGGTGTCTGACGACTCGCAGCCGTATGAGTTTGTTGCGGTAACCGAATAGGTCCGTGAAGATGTTGTTGCAACGATGTAAACGGAATCCGTTGCAAACGTATTCCATTGGTAACTTATGCCTCCGGACACTCGCAATACGGCAGGCGAGCCGGAGCAGACCGAAGTATCATTGCTAAGGCTGATTAAAGGCAGCGGATTAATTGCAAGCGTTTTTTCAGGCGACACTTTGCGGCACCCGTTCAGATCCACTTCCACGGTGTAGCTGCCTGCTTCGCCCGCGATGAACTGACCTGTTGTTGCTCCTGTAATTTCCACCGAATCTTTCATCCACTGGTAGCTCAATCCCGCGCCTGTGTTGGCGGTCATGGTTGCCGCCTCGCCTTCGCAAACGCTGGTTACCGCTCCGGTTACCAAAATGAATGCATTGGGCAAAGGCTTAACGGTCACTGCCATGCTTTTTACTGTTGAGCAGTTCACGCCATTGCTCACCGTCACCGAATAGGTTTTTGTGCTCGAAGGCGTCACCGTGAGAACGTCAGTGGTATCTCCCGTATTCCATTCGTAAGACGAACCGCCTGTGGCGGAAACCGTCACCGATTCACCGGAACATATAGTGGTGTCATTGCTGATAGTCGCATTCAGGAAAGTGTTCACTGTCACCGTTACGGGCGCTGAAATTTTGCTGCATCCATTGGCTGTTGTTTGAACTGCATAGCTTCCGGATTGGCTTGCAATATAACTTGAGTTGACAGATCCAACTATCTCTGTTCCATTGTTGTACCATATATGTGAATATCCGCTTCCCGCGCTTGCATTCAGGGTAACTGACTGTCCTGAGCACAGGTTGGTTGATGAGGAGTATGAGATGAAAGCATTTGGCAATGCGGTAACGGTTACGGTTATCCTGCTTGTGTCTGTGCAGCCATTGGCATCCGTAACGGTGACATTATAAGCGGAAGTTTGATTGGGTGAAACCGTGATTGAATCAGTGGTGCGCCCGTTGCTCCAGCGGTAAGTCGTTCCGCCTGCTGCCCAAATATCAACGCTGTTGGTTTGGCAAATGGTAGTGTCGTTGCTGATAACTGCCGTTGGTAATGAGTTTACAATCACATTCTGGACTGCGGATGTTTTCGGACAGCCAAAAGCCGAGACGACCACAGAATAATTCCCGGATTGGCTTGCGGTGAATGATGATGTTGTCTGACCGGCAATGTCCGCACCGTTGTTTTTCCATTGGTAACTGTAAAGCGGTCCGGTGCTTGCGTCAAAAGTTACTGACTGGCCTTGACACAAAGTGGAGGAACCTGAGGAAACGATATTTGCATCAGGCGTTGGAAGCACTGAAATGAAAACACCATCAACTGCCGAGCATCCTGAAGAAGTGGTTACAGTGACGCTGTAAGAAGTTGTATTGTTGGGTGAAACGGTGATGGATGAATTGACCGAACCGGTGCTCCATTTGTATGTCGAGCCGCCTGACGCAGAAAGCGCCACCGGATTGCCAGAGCAGATGGTGGTGTCGTTGCTGACTGACACGACAGGCAGCGGATTCACTTTCACCTGAACGGTGTTGGATTTTTTCGGACAGCCGTTTTGCGTGATCATCACAAAATAATTTCCCGGGGTTGTGACGCTGAGCGTTTGGGCGGTCTTGCCGTTTAGTATGCCCACGCCTTCCATCCACTGGTAAGAATAGCCGGTGCCGCTGCTTGCGATAAGCATGGCGGATTGTCCCTGACAGAAGGATACCGTTCCGATGGGCGATGCCACAGCGGTCGGTCTTGCAATCGTTGAAACCGAAATACTTTCGGCAACCGAACAGCCGAAACTGTTGGATACAGTTACCGAATAGTTTGAATTGTTGTTGGGGGCGACAGCGATGGTGTTGCCGGTGCTGCCGTTGGACCATTGGTATGCCGTTCCTCCCGAAGCGTAGAGCGCGATTGTGTCACCGGAACAAATCGTTGTGTCATTGCTCGCAGTTGCTGACGGCAATGGATTCACCACTACGCTGATTTGATCCGAATTTTTGCTGCATCCGTTCACGCTGACTCTTGCGAGATAATTGCCGGATGTTGAAACAATCAACTGTTGGTTGGTAGCGCCAGCCACAGCAAGGTTGTTTTTATACCACTGGTATGTGTAGCCTGTGCCGCTGCTGGCGGTCATGGTTAACGTGCGGTCAGCACAGAAGGTGGCGGGTCCTGAAAGCGAAACCGAGGCGTTGGGACGGGCTGCGACCGTTACGGTCACGCTTCTTGATACGGAGCAGGAATTGGCATCGCTGATTGCGACCGTATATGTTCTTGTTGAGGTGGGCGCAACCGTGATGGTGGAAGTGGTCTGCCCGGAGTTCCAGTTGTAAGCAGTTCCGCCATAAGCATTGAGCATGGCGGAGTCGCCCGAACAGACAGTCAGATCATTGGTAATATTCACAACGGGAAGCGGGTTCACGATCACCTGGATGGTATCGGAAATATCTGCGCAGCCGTTGGAGGTATTCACCGCAAAATAATCTCCTGAAGTTGTTGCGGCATAAGAGTTGGATGCGGCTCCTGGAATAATGCTGCCGTTCCTGTACCATGTGTTGGAGGCTGCACTTGCGGTGTTGAGCGTAACCGATTGTCCGAAGCATAAAGTGGTGGAGCCTGCCGCGCTGATCCATGCCTGCGGCAAGGGTATCACATTAACGGTAACATTTTTTGAAACAGAACAGCCGAATGAATTGGTAACGGTGACGGTGTAAGTTTTTGTGGAAGCAGGAGTCACGGAATAATTGGCGCTTGCCGGTCCGCCTGAACTCCATTGATAGGATGTTCCGCCTGATGCCTGTAGCAACACGGTCGCTTCCTGGCAAATGGTGGTGTCATTGCTCACCTGAACCACGGGAACGGGGTTCACTGTGACCGCCTGCAACGCTGACTTTTTATAGCAGCCATTCAATGCCACAACTACCTGATAATCACCGCTTTCACTTGCGGTATATGAATAATTGGTTTCGCCATTCAAGGCGACATTGTTTTTATACCACTGATGGCTATAGCCTGTACCGTTGGAGGCGTTGAGCGTTATGGTTTGCCCGCTGCAAATGGTGGTTCCGCCTGAAATCGAGATATTGGCATTAGGCAATGGCTTCACGGTGTTCGTCACGCTGGCTGATGCGGTGCATCCATACGAATTAGTCACGGTTACCGTGTATGTTTTCGTTGCTGTTGGCGCCAGCTTGTAGATTGCCGTTGCCGGCCCGCCTGAACTCCATTGGTAGCCCGTTCCACCCGATGCGCGCAATGTAACGGTATCGGCAGCGCAGCTTATAGTATCGCTGCTCACTTGTGCAACCGGCAGCGGGTTAACGGTGAACAATTGATGAGCGGATGATTTCCCGCATCCATCCAATGTAATGAGTACATGATAATCACCGCCTGCAGTGACGGAATACGTTGGATTGATTTCGCCATTTAATGCAAGATTGTTTTTATACCACTGATGCGAATATCCGGCTCCAATGGAAGCGGTTAACGTTACGCTTTGTCCATCGCAAATTGTATTTCCCCCTGATGATGAAATGTTCGCATTCGGACGGGGTTTCACCGTCACCGTTACATTTCCGACAGCCGAACATCCGTAGGAATTTGACACCGTTACCGAATATGTTTTCGTTGAAGCGGGCGCAATCGAATAGCTGGATGTTGCAGGACCACCGCTCCATTGATAGACGGTTCCTCCACCGGCCTGCAGCACCACTGAATCACCGGAACAAACCGTGGTGTCATTGCTCACCTGCAATCCCGGCAATTCATTTACAATAAATACATGATGCGATGACTCGCGCGCGCACCCATTGAGTGTAATTCTTACATAATATTCGCCACCGGTTGCGACTGTATAGGATGCACCGGTTTCGCCAATCAACGGGTTGCCGTCTTTGTGCCATTGGTGGCTGTAGCCAGCGCCATTGGAAGCAGTCAGGGTCACCGTTTGCCCGTTGCAGAGCGTGGTGCCGCTCGAAATGGAAATATTGGCATTGGGCAAAGGCTTCACCGTAACGGTGAGGCTTGCCGAGGCGGTGCACGTATATGAATTGGTTACAGTTACTGTATATGTTTTTGTTGAGGTTGGCGCAACAGCATAGGTTGCTGTTGCCGGTCCGCCTGAACTCCATTGATAGGATGTTCCGCCTGATGCCTGCAAGGTCAGCGTGTCGCCAGCGCACGAAGTGACATCACCGCTTGTTGACGGAACGGGCACTGGATTAACGGTAATAACCACCGGTGCTGATGTTTTGGCGCAGCCGTTCAGCGTCACCACTACATGATAACTTCCTGCAACGCTTGCGGTGAGTGTCGGATTGGTTTCTCCCATCAGCCCGTTGTTGATATGCCACTGGTGCGAATATCCTGTTCCGTTGGAAGCGTTCAGGTTGACGCTTTGCCCCTGGCAAATGGTGGATGAACCTGACAGAGAGATATTTGCATTGGGCAAAGGCTTCACTGTGATGACAACGCTTTCTGAGGCGGTGCATCCATAAACATTGGTAACCGTCACATTGTAAGTGGCAGTGGAAGTGGGTGACACATCATATCCTGCCGTTGCAGGACCGCCACCGCTCCATTGATAAGATGTTCCACCCGAGGCAAACAGGTTCACCGTTTGTCCCGCACAGATAGTTTCGTCAGCGCTTGCGGCAGGAACCGGCACCGGATTCACAGTGATGGTTTGCGGAAGCGATTCCTTTGAACAACCATTCAGCGTGACAACAACATGGTAAATCCCGCTTTGATTTGCGTTGAGCGCTTGATTAGTTGCTCCCGGAATCAAAACAGAATTGGCATACCATTGATAAGTATAATTTGTTCCCGAACTTGCGGTAAGGTTGATGCTCTGTCCCTGGCACAGGGTGGATGAGCCGGATAGTGAAATGTTGGCGTTCGGCAATGGTTTTACGGTGATGATAACATCATCTGATGCGGTGCAGCCGTAAGAGTTCGTGACAGTCACTGTATATGTTTTGGTTGAAGTTGGCGCCACGTCATAGTTTGCCGCGGCAGGGCCACCGCTGCTCCATTGATAAGAGGTTCCGCCTGAAGCAAAGAGGCTCACCGTTTGCCCGGAGCAAATCGTTTGGTCATTGCTCGCAACAGCAACAGGCACCGGATTCACGGTGATGGCTATGACGGATGAATTTTTTGTGCAGCCGTTCAGGGTAACCGCTACATGGTAGTCACCGCCAGCGCTCACATTAAGCGCCTGGTTCGTTTCTCCAGAAATCGGGGTTGAATTGACATGCCATTGATAAGTGTAATTTGTACCTGAGCTTGCGGTAAGATTGATGCTTTGCCCCTGGCACAATGTTGGTGAGCCTGACAATGAAATATTGGCATTCGGCAGCGGCTTCACCGTGATGACAACATCTGCTGATGCGGTGCAGCCGTAAACATTGGTTACGGTGACCGTGTAGGTTTTCGTTGAGGTTGGAGCAACATCGTAAGTTGCAGTAGCCGGGCCGCCTCCGCTCCATTGGTAGGATGTTCCGCCTGACGCAAACATGTTGACGGTTTGTCCCGCGCAAATGGTTGCGTCAGGGCTCACCACCGGCACTGGCACCGGGTTAACGGTGATGGTTTTAGGAGTTGAAGTTTTAGAACAGCCGTTGAGCGTCACTACTGTGTGATAATTACCGCTTGAATTCACAGTAAGCTGGTAATCGGTTTCACCGCTGATTAATGCATTATTCTTATACCACTTGTAAGTGTAACCTGTTCCCGTGCTTGCGTTCAGATTCACGCTCTGACCCTGGCACAATGTTGATGATCCCGCCACCGAAATATTCGCCAGCGGCAAGGGCTTCACCGTTACCTCCACCGACTCAATATCTGTACAGCCATTGCTGCCGGTGATGGTTACCGAATAAGTGGTGGTTGATGTTGGATCAACCGTCAGCCTGTTGTTATTGGCTCCTGCAGCGCTCCAGTTGTAACTGACTCCACCGTTTGCCACCAGCGTAGTTGACGCGCCCTGGCAGATGGAGTGGTCGTTGGTGAGCGAGCCGTTGGGATTGGAATTGACGGTCACTTCAGCGGGAAGGGAGGTGCTGCTGCACCCGTCATCCGTTACCATCACTGTATAATCTCCTGTCGTTGTTGCCACATAAGATGAGTTGGTCGCCCCCGAAATATTGTTGCCGTTTTTCTTCCAGCGGTAAGAGTAGCCAGGCACAGCGCTGGTAGAAAGGGTTACGGATTCACCGCTGCAAAACGTGAGCGGGCCGGATGACGATATGGAAGGTATGGGAGGATCGGTGCATGCTGACACCGATTCTATGACGGAAACACCGATTACGAGGAAAATGCACACCCATCTGACAAGCAAGTTGACTCTCATTTTTAGACGATTTTAATGAATGCAGAACGGGCGGGTAGAAGTCAATGTAGTGCATCGGGGGGAGGGATGCAAGTATTTAATTCACGAAGCACGTGTGAGCCTTGACACCATTGAGTGGAACAAATGAGACCGTCTTTGTTTCAGAGATTGTAATGATTTTCAGAAACTTTAGCCCCCGGTTTGTACGTTTGCACTTCGGACTTCCATTTTTGCTAAATAATGCAACCATTGACTTTCAGGCATATTGCCATCTTCCTATTCCTGCTTATGAGTGTTGATTGCGGATGGAAAATTGACCGGTTCTGGGAGGAAAGACCAGCCGTTGAAGTGGACCTCGATGAGATAGTGAGCAGGGGCAAACTCATAGTCATCACAGGTTTCAATCCGTTGAGCTATTTCATCTACAAAGGCCAGCCGATGGGATATGATTATGAATTGCTTGAAATGTTTGCGGATCAATTGGGTGTGAAGCTCGAACTGCTGGTGGCGCATGACCCAGACAGCATCTATCACATGCTGAACAAGGGAATGGGTGACGTGGTAGCATTCGGGCAAGCCGTTACAAAGGAGGGCGCAAAAGCGGCCGCCTTCACCGAGCCGCACATGGAAGTGCATCAGGTACTGGTGCAGCGCAAGCCGGAAGGATGGCGCGAGATGAGCGGCAAGGAGTTGGACAACCGGCTCATCCGTGAGCCGGAAGAACTGGCTGGCATGCGGGTACACGTGCATGCCCGCACCGCTCATTTCGAGCGCATCCTTGACCTTGCCGAAGAGATCGGTTATGAGATTGATGTGGTGCCCGTAACAGGCGACATCTCCACCGATGACCTCATTGGCATGGTGGCTGAAGGAGAAATAAATTATACCATCGCAGATGAGAATGTGGCGCTGCTCAACAGCACTTACTACCCTGATATTGACGTAACCACCGAAATCAGCAAGGCTCAAGGGCTGGCATGGGCGGTGAGAAAAAATTCTCCCCGCCTGCTCCAGGCGCTGGATGACTGGCTGAACAAAGTGAAGCGCGGGCGGGAATACAACATGGTTTATAAAAAATATTTCAAAAGCAGAAAAAATATTGCCGCGTGGGCAGCGAGCGATTATTTTTCAGAGGGTGGCGGCAAAATTTCAAAGTATGACAACCTCATCAGGCGTTATGCGCGCGACATCGGATGGGACTGGCGCCTGCTTTCCGCTCTTATCTATGAGGAGTCGCGGTTTCATGCAGACACCTGCTCATGGGCGGGAGCGCAGGGGCTTATGCAACTCATGACCACCACGGGTTTGCAATATGGCGCAACCGACCTCGCTGATCCGCAGCAAAACCTTTTTGCCGGAACATCATACCTGAAATATCTTGAATATTTCTGGAAGGAAATTCCAGATAGCAGCGAAAGAATGAAGTTCGTGCTTGCGTCCTACAATGCCGGAGAAAGCCATGTGAAAGATGCCGCAAGGCTCGCGGAAAAGTACGCTGCCGACCCGTGCGTGTGGGAAGGCAATGTTGCCGTTTATCTCGCGAACAAATCAAAACCCAAATATTACAACGACCCTGTTGTGGTCAGCGGCTACTGCCGCGGTGAGTCGGTGGTTAACTATGTCCGCAAGGTGGTGGAGCGGTATGGGCACTACACGCGGATGATTGAAGATTTGCCTTCTGATGAAATCAGCGAAAGAAGGCTTTTAAGGGTATCCCCCTAAAATTGCCAAGGCAACACTGACAAGTACTCTATAAAATTCAGCAATTTGTAATTCTTTCTATATCGTCCTATAGGCAATTCATCCGATGGCTGCTATCGGTTTTTCGGAGGAGACTCAAAATTATAGTCCGCCAACACGTTCTTTAGCTTGCCGGGATAGTTGGTAATGATGCCATCAACTCCCATGCTGATTAGCTTGTTCATATCCCTTTCTGCATTCACCGTCCAAACAAAAATTTCCTGCGCTCTTTCATGCAGGCGTTTTACAATTCGTTTTTGCGTGAAACTTATGTTGGTATTTACACCGGTCACATTTTTATACTTCAAAATACTGCCGCCATTAACCTTGCCATCAACATACACCGGCAATGCCGGGACATTTCCGACAGCCAGTTTGTAAACCTTCAGCCCGGAATTGAGTTCCAGAAAATTCTGAACGGCAACATCAGAAAACGATTGGATCATGCACCAGCTTTCGGCATGATTAGCTTTGATGATGGCAAGAACTCTTCTTTCAATACCCGGATAGTAATCACCTCCTTTCTTTATTTCAATTAACAGCATACTCCTCCCGTTGATATGTTTAATAACTTCATCAAGCGTTGGTATTTTCGAGTCTGCGAAATCATGGTTGAACCAGCTTCCCGCGTCCGCATCCTTGATATCATCCCAGCGGTAATCCTTTATAATACCTTTCATATCTGTGGTGCGATCCAGATTCGCGTCATGCATTACCATAATAACGCTGTCGAGTGTTTGATGGACGTCAATTTCTACAACGTCAGCCCCGATGTCCAACGCTTTGTCAATGGATGCAATGGTATTTTCAGGCGCATATCCCGAAGCTCCGCGGTGAGCGATAATCAGAGGTTTGCCGTCACGAGGTTGTGCGAGAAGGGCTTGAAATGAAAAGATGAAAGGAAGCAACAAGCGGAAAAACATGAGGTTTAATGCGCGTCAAGCGCTGCTTTAATGGTTTTGTCAAGCAAGGCAGTTGCATGCTCTGTGGAAATGAAAAACGCCTCATAAGCCGATGGAGGCAAATAGATTCCCGCTTTAAGCATGGCGTGAAAAAATTTTTTAAAAGTGTCATTGTCGCTCGTTTTTGCGGTTGCGAAATCAACGACAGCTTCATCGGTAAAATGCAAACTCACCATCGAACCGACCCTATTGATTTGAACTTTTGCTTTTGATTTTTTGAAAGCATTCCGCAAGCCGTCTTCGAGATACTTGCCTTTCTTTTCCAGCTCATCATATATTTTAGGATTGTCATTCAACTCCTTTAGCGTTATATAGCCGCTGGTCATCGCCAGCGGATTGCCTGACAATGTTCCTGCCTGGTAAACATGACCTGCAGGAGCAATTAATTTCATGATTTGGTCTTTGCCGCCATAAGCGCCCACAGGTAATCCTCCGCCAATGATCTTTCCGTAAGTGATTAAATCAGGCTTGGCGCCATAGCGCTCAATCGCTCCGCCCTTCGCTATCCTGAAGCCGGTCATCACTTCATCAAAAATCAGCAACGCTCCGTTTTCGTCACACATCTTTCGTAATCCTTCCAGAAAGCCGGGCTGAGGAGGAATGCAGCCCATATTTCCGGCAACCGGCTCAACGATGATGGCTGCAACCTCATCCTTGTGCGCGGTGAACAAATATGATACAAGATCGAGGTTGTTGAACCCTGCAATGAGAGTATCCTTTGTAATTGATTTCGGAACTCCGGGACTGTCCTGGATTCCGAGTGTGCTTGCTCCGCTTCCTGCTTTGACCAGGAATGCATCCGCATGACCATGATAACAACCTTCAAACTTGATGATCTTGTTGCGCTTCGTGAATGCGCGCGCCAGGCGGATGGCGCTCATGCAGGCTTCCGTACCTGAATTGACAAAGCGAATTTTCTCCAATCCCGGAACCATCTGCTTTATCAATTGAGCCAATTTCACTTCCATTTCCGTAGGCGCTCCGAATGAGGTTGATTTGGAGACCGCTTCCTGCAAAGCCTTCACTACTTTCGGGTGAGCATGCCCCAGAATCATGGGTCCCCATGACCCGACATAGTCAATGTATTCATTGCCATCAATGTCACGAATGATAGCACCTTGCGCAGATTGAATGAAAAGCGGAGTCCCACCTACAGCATTAAACGAACGGACAGGAGAGTTAACGCCACCGGGTATGTGGAGTTGAGCTTGGGAGAAGAACTGCTGGGATTTGGAAGTCATGGGAAGGTTCCGAAGAACTTGTTATCGCTCACACCGTTCCTTCAACTGTTTATTCATCATTTCAAATCCTCTCTTTGTGTTGTTTTCCAGCATCTTTTTGAAAAGTGGAATCAAGATGCCCTTGAAATTTTCGCCATGTACGAAAGTGCAAGTGCCGTCATTGTTGTTTCGGATTTCAAAGAAATGTTCTCCATCAAACAAACCGGGAAACAGAAGATGTCCTTGCCAGCGGAATTCGCGGTTGGCAACCACCCGCTTGATGGTGGGTTTGAATGTCATTCCGCTTGAACCGGGTTGCTCAAGTCTCACTGTTACTTTGTTTCCTTCGGATAAATTTCCCTCAAACAACCTGATCATCGGATTCCATTCGGGATACTTTTTGAAGTCAGTAAGAACACTCCAGATTTCTTCAGGAGTAGCTTTGATTTGGATTTGTGTTCTTAGTTCTTTCATTTCATTATTCTTAAAAAATCATACACAAAGTAAGTCGCTATCAAATCAGCCCCTGCTCTTTTGATGCTTGTAAGAATTTCCATCACCGCTTTATCTTCATCCAGCCATCCGTTTTTTGCGGCAGCTTTCACCATCGCGTATTCGCCTGAAACATTGTAAGCTGCAACAGGGACGTTCACCGCGCCCTTCACTTTTGCAATAACGTCCAAATATGGCAGCGCTGGTTTCACCATGACAATATCCGCCCCTTCTTCAACATCAGCTTTTGCTTCACGGACTGCTTCACGTGCGTTGGCATAGTCCATCTGGTAACTTTTCTTGTCGCCAAATGCCGGAGCGGAATCCAGCGCGTCACGGAAGGGACCATAGAAACAAGAAGCGTATTTCGCGCTGTATGACATGATACCCGTATTGTGAAAGCCGCTTTGCTCCAATGCTTCCCTGATTTTAAGTACCCTGCCATCCATCATATCCGAGGGTGCCACAAAATCGGTTCCCGCTTTGGCATGGCTCACCGACATCTCCGCCAAAACTTTTATTGTCGAATCGTTATCAATCAATTCCACCTTCACAATCCCATCATGACCATATTCCGAATACGGATCGAGCGCAACATCAGTCATCACGCACATTTCGGGCACCGCATCTTTGATTGCCTTCACGGTCGTTTGCATCAGCCCTTTTGGATTCAATGCCTCTTTCCCGGCATTGTCCTTCTTGCCGTCAGGGATTTTGGCAAACAACAAGACACATTTGATTCCATTGCTGTAAAGCGTTTTCGCTTCCTTCGCAATCAAATCAACAGAATAGCGGCAATAGCCCGGAAGTGATGCAACGGCTTCCCTTTTATTTTTTCCTTCAATCACAAAAAGAGGCACTATGAAATCTTCGGCACTAACCCGAGTCTCCGCAATCATTTTACGGATAGCATCGTTTTTCCTCAGTCTTCTGCCGCGGAATAATGGAAATGGCATAATCGAATTTAGCTGACCTTTAGAATTTCAAAAATAAAAAAGCCCTGACACTTGCGGTGCCAAGGCTTTATGATTTTTCAGACAACAATGAATCAGTGCGGATGGTCTTGCGGCTTGGCAGGCTGTACCGGCTCGGTTACAGGAACCGGCTGCACTACAGGCTCTTCATGCTTCACATGGCTGGGATCTTCTTCCGCCAGCACGTTGCCCTTTATGTAAAGCATAATGGGTTGGTCAGCAGGCGAAGCGTTGGAATAAACCTTCACACCCTTATTGAACTGACCGATTCGGTCCGTAGCATATTTCACCTTGATGCTTCCCGCTTCGCCCGGCTGAACGGCTTCCTTCGGACAAGCAGGAACGGTGCATCCACAGGTTCCAGCGCAATTGTTAATAATGAGAGGCGCATTCCCGGTATTCTTGAATTTAAACTCACGAACGCCATCAGCATAACGCTTGATGGTTCCATAGTCAATTGTTTCTTCCTCAAACTTCATTACAGGTCCATCCGCGGGTGTTTCCTCCTTCGGAGCTTCCTGAGCATAAATGCTAAAGACAAGGGAGAGGGCAACAAATAGTGTCAGAATATTTTTCATGGTAGTGTTTTTTTAAACGTTTACGGGCAAACTTAGGCAAAGATTATGAGTCAAGCAGACTACTTCAAGTTTTTAACAATAATTAATGCTTTGGTTCATTCATAATCTTTACCGCCAAAATAGCCCATTGAATTTTAATAACTTCGCAAATCTTTTCAAAATCCATGCCGATATCGGACGAAATAAAGCGCAGGCGAACGTTTGCCATCATCAGCCACCCTGATTCCGGGAAAACTACGCTCACGGAAAAATTCCTGCTCTATGGCGGAGCCATCCAAACGGCAGGAGCGGTAAAGTCAAACAAAATCAGGAAAAGCGCCACTTCCGACTTCATGGAAATTGAAAGACAAAGGGGAATTTCAGTTGCAACATCGGTAATGACGTTTGAATACAACCAACTGCTTGTCAACCTGTTAGACACTCCTGGTCACAAAGATTTTGCAGAAGACACCTACCGTACCCTGACTGCTGTTGACAGCGCCATCATCGTGATTGACTGCGTGAAAGGCGTGGAGGAGCGCACAGAAAAGCTGATGGAAGTGTGCAGGATGAGGAGCACACCGGTGATGATTTTTGTAAACAAACTTGATCGGGTGGGCAAGGACCCATTCGATCTTCTGGACGAACTGGAGGAAAAGCTGCAAATATCCGTTCGCCCGCTGAGTTGGCCCATCAACATGGGGACGGATTTCAAAGGTGTTTACAATATCTATGACAAAACACTCGACCTTTTTCGTGCCGGCAGCCAGAAAGTGGAAACAGATGTGATTTCGATCAACAATTTGAATGACGAAACTCTGGTTAAGCAGGTTGGCGCCAATGATGCAAACAGGTTGCGCGAAGATATACATTTGATTGAGGGTGTATATGACCAATTTGATGCGGAGGAATATCTCAAAGCCGACCTTGCGCCTGTCTTTTTCGGCAGTGCGATTAACAATTTCGGTGTGAGGGAGTTGCTCGATACATTTGTGAATATCGCTCCTGCCCCGCGTCCGCGCGAAGCAACCGAGCGGATAGTTTATCCCGATGAAGAAAAATTCAGCGGATTTGTTTTCAAGATTCATGCGAACATTGACCCGCGCCACCGCGACCGCATCGCCTTCCTGCGCGTGTGTTCGGGAAAATTCGAACGGAACAAGTTCTTTCATCATGTGCGGCTGCAGAAGGAATTTCGCTTCAGCAGCCCTGCCACGTTCATGGCGCAGGAAAAGAGCATTGTAGAGGAAGCGTTTCCCGGTGACGTGATCGGACTATATGATACCGGCAATTTCAAAATTGGCGATGCGCTCTCAGAAGGGGAAATACTCCATTTCAAAGGCATTCCGAGCTTCTCTCCGGAAATCTTCAGGGAGGTGATCAACACCGACCCGATGAAGTCAAAGCAGCTGGACAAAGGCATTCACCAACTGACGGAAGAGGGTGTGGCGCAACTCTTTATACGAGAGCACGGCAACAAACAAGTCATCGGAACGGTGGGTGAGTTGCAATTCGATGTGATACAATACCGCCTGCTGCACGAATACAAGGCATCGTGCACTTTCAGACCGATGAATCTTTTCAAAGCCTGCTGGATCACTTCCGATGATGAGGCGCGGCTGAAAGAGTTCTGCCGCCTGAAAGCTGATTTTGTTTACAAAGACAAAGACGACCACTTCGTGTTCATGGCTGAATCATCATGGATGCTGAAAATCATGATGGAAGACTGGCATGAAATCAAGTTCCATTTCAATTCGGAGTTCAAGACGGAGGCGGCAGTGTGATGTTTCGTCATGCTGAGCAAAGCGAAACATCTACACAATTTTTTTTATAGATAAGGCATCCCCCTAATTCCGAACGGAATAATTATCGTTCCGCTTTTCGTATTTCACCCTTGTTTCAGGATAATCAATGCGCTCCCTTTTTGCAGCAGCCGTGCAGGTTTTCGTATGCCCTGGCATCGGCAGGCATGTCATCGGCATCGTAACCTGCCATCGTGATGGCTTTCCTCAACTGCTCCGGTGTGACCGCTTTCGGCTTATAGGTGACGGTAACCACCTTGGAGGCAACCTCGAGGCTGGCTGACTTCACGCCCTTCTCGTTGTACAATGCCGTTTCAATGGTCTTTTTGCACATGCCGCAAACGGCAGAAGTTTTTATCTGTATGGTTTCAGATTTCTTAGCTTTTTCCTGCGCTCCCGCATGCTGAAAAAACAAGCTGAAGATGACTACGAATAATAAACTTAAGTTTCTCATGCTATTTCATTTTTATCATTTTTATGAATAACAAAATTATGGTTTAATCTACCGAGATTCCTTTTTCCCGCCAATCCTGTAACGGAAGCCGGCATAAGCGGTCCTTCCAAAAATCGGGCCCCAAACCAATGCGCTGTCAAAGTAAGGGCTGAATGGCATGTCGGAGGCAAGGATGGGATCCTCCTGCTTGTAGTTGGCGATGTTTTCCATCCCGATATACACCTCGACTCCCTTTTTAAATATTTTGGCGACCTGCGCGTTCAGCAGGAAAAAGTCCGGTGAATATTCATCCAGCCTGTATTGCTCCGGGTTCGAAGCAGTGTAGGGAATGCGCTTTTTGCTCTGCCATTGCACCGTGAAATCGAACTTCCATATTTTCCCGGTTTGATAGGCTAAGTTCATGAAAGCCCGGTGCCCGGCCAGCAGCGGCTTTTGGAGCAGCCCCTTCGTGAATGATGTTTTCACGTCATACCACCTGTAAGCCAGCCTCACATCAAAATTTTTCAACACTTCATGGTCCAGTTGCAACTGCAGGCTGTTCGAATACGATTTGCCCTGCAGGTTATAAAATAAAACCTCCTGCGGGCTGTTGTCCAGGTCAATCACCACCTGGTTTTGGAAATCGGTGCGGTAGAAGTCAACGCTGAAGGTGCCGTCACGCTTCCAGAGTTTGAAATGCTGCGTGATGTTGACGCCATAGTTCCACGCCACTTCCGGGTCGAGCTGGAAGCCGCTTCCGTCATCATTGTTGGGAACAATTACCAGTTTTCTTGAAGTGGCGAGCAGCCCCATGTTTTCGGAAATGATATTAGCGGTGCGCTGCCCTCTTCCGGCAGACAGCCTCAGCACCGTATTCTCAGAAAGCGCAAAGCGGGCATGCAAACGCGGTGTGGCAAAGAATCCATAAATGTTGTTGTAATCGGCACGAACTCCCGCAACCAAAGTTATTTTATCAAGATGGGTGAACGTATATTCAAAAAAAGCGCCCGGCACCTGTTCGGTGCGCTGATAATCCGCGCTGTCGAGCCGTTCATCATACCTGTCATATTGGTAGCTCACGCCTGTTTTGAATTTGTTTTGGCTTGAAACAATAATTGATTGGTATATGAGATTGGAATAGAAACTGTATTGCGTGGCGTCATAATCGCGCAAGCCGAAATATGAATTCATGTCATGCCATGCACCGGAAAGCTGCAGCCCCATGCTCTTGTATCGCTTCTGCGGAAACACATAACCGGCCTTGGCAAACAGCTCGACCCTGTTGGTTTCAATTCTCACTCCATAAGGATGAAGCGTGTCTCTTGGATGCGACTGGTCGAAATCGTTTTGCCCGCCAATATGCTCTTCCCGCAGTCCTTTTATTCCGAATTCTGATTCTATGCCCTTGTAATTATCATACCGCCAGCGATGCAAGCCCGTTGCCGTGTATGATTTCGGGAAGTCAAGAAATCCGTCATCATTCAGATCCCATTCAAACGGTTTCACGTTGCCGTGAAGCAGCGTAGCGGTGCGCCATCTTTTGGCAACCCTGTTGGCAAAATTCAGATTGCCTTCCATGCGCCCCTCCTGGTTGATGAAAGCATTCAAATATAATTTTTCGCTGTTTTCCGGCCGCTTCAATTCAACATTGATGGTGCCAGCGAAGCTTTCAAAGCCGTTGACAACCGACCCCGTGCCTTTGCTCAATTGGATGGACTCAATCCATGTTCCGGGGATGAATCCCAAGCCCCGGCCTGACGCCAGTCCGCGGAGGTAAGGGACATTTTCCTGCGAAACGACAGTGTATGCTCCTGCCAGTCCGAGCATCTGAATTTGTCGCGCGCCCGTTATTGCATCCGTGAAAGAAACATCAACAGATGGCGTGGTTTCAAAACTCTCCGAGAGGTTGCAGCAAGCCGCCTTAAACAGTTCCTCCTGTGAAATTTCCTGCGTTTTAATCACGTCCGCATAAGAAATCTCGGTTGACTTTTTTCTGTAAGTAACCTCCACTTCTTTCAGCGCCAACCCCTTTTTCAGGATGATGGTGATGTAATCGTGGTTTTCAACCTGTATGGTATCCGGTTCGTAACCGATATAGCTTATCACCAGCGGATGTGATTCATGCTTGCACTCGATTGAAAAAACGCCATTGACATCGGTCGCTGCGGCAATGACGGTTCCCTGCCAGTGAACATTAACCCCGATGAGGGAGGTCACTTCTCCTTTTTCATTTTCTTCCGCAACCACGCCTTGCAGGATTTCCTGAGCATGAAGATTGAGTGATAGAAAAATCATCAGCAGAACCAATATGCTGCGGTTAGGATACCCTCTCCTTTGGAGAGGGGCGGAAAGCATTTGTTCGCAATGAAAAACTTTCATTTGTTTAAAATTTTAATTGAATAAAAAACATGCCTGCCGCCTGAACAGAACGGCAATAAAAAAACAAATGAAAATCTCAGATAAGGAAAGACCGGATAAGCGCCAGAAGGTCAACA
This sequence comes from uncultured Chitinophagaceae bacterium, assembly GCA_964502525.1. Lineage (GTDB taxonomy): Bacteria > Bacteroidota > Bacteroidia > Chitinophagales > CAIOSU01 > DATLYB01. The sequence continues at coordinate 59,399 of CAZCXH010000003.1, read as the reverse complement.
GCAGTTGGGGGCGGATGCGCTATCCTTATTATGCCGGAACTTTTGTCAGCAGCGTAAGCAATGCCCTTGCAAAAATCCGGAAGTATCATGCCGAAAATGATCAACTGATGAACTGCCGGATGGCATTTCTGATTTACGGTAAACTCTTCCGTGAATTTTATCAAAGTGTGTTCATTCTTGCAGCAATCATCCCTTTTAATATCCATGCCGCAATACGTGGCGATTTTCCCGCTACAGCATGACTCCGAAGTTTCATGGCACGATTGTGGCGCAAGCGCAAATAACTCGGTGTTGACGAGCCGTTCATTGCAGAAGTGCCTGCTCACGCTGAAACCTGTCGTCACGGTGATCATGACAGCGGAAAGAATAATATTTGATATTTTCAGCAGCAAAGTGACAGGAAATTAGAAATAAAAACGGTAATAGGAAAATTTAGTTTCAAAATTTAACGAAGATTAACGGCAATCTTGCTCAGGCTGGCATGATGCCCGCTGGATAATCTGACAAGATAAATTCCGCTGGGAACGGCAGGCAGCTTCAGCGTTTGCCGCGGCTGCGCTTCAATTTCACCGCTCCACATCTTTTTCCCAACGAGGTTGAATAAGGCAACTTCAAATTTTGAAGAACCCTGGAAGTTTGCCATCTCGAGCATTAAAAAATCATGGGCGGGATTCGGGAAAACTTTCACATGAAAACTTTCCATGTCAATCATGTTGCCGGTAATCTCCGTATAAATCATATCAGACTGCGTGAAGAATGCCACCCCTCCGCGCGCGTTTCCGACCACCATCTCCATCATGCCGTCATTGTTCAAATCGGCAATGGCAATTGCGGTTCGCTCTCCTTCGTCAATGCTCGAGTACGCATTGAACCTTTTGGTGAACGCACCGCTGTATCTTTTGCTGGAATCATATTCAAAAACTTTCACCTTTCCTTCTTCGCTACCCGATAACAGATATAATTGTCCGGATGAGTCGAGCGGGCTGACCACCGGAGTGCAATATCCGTTAGGCCACCCCGGAATCCGGACATCCACTTCTCCGAAAATATCATTGGTTGGAAGAGTGTCGAACACAAAGCCGGTTCGAGTGCCCTTATTCTCAAAATAGTTGATCTGCCCTTTATGTTGCGCTGTGCCGTTGCCGCTCTTTTCGCCCACCAGCAGGTCGGGAAGGGAATCACCGTTCACATCATAAATAAAAGGCGCGCTGAACTGCCCTACATCAATTCCAAACATCTGAACATGCACCGGAGAGAATGATGCAGCGTTTCCCGGTGGGGCAGTATTGCGGTAATAGTGCAGAAATCCGTCAAATTCACCGATAATCATATCCTGGTCGCCATCGCCATCCATGTCCCCGAAGGCTGGAAAAACGGCTTTTCTTCCGAGGTCGGAAACATTGGCAAAGTCCGGATCAACTAGTTTGAACGAAGGTGCTGTTATTGTTCCGGTATTTTCGAGCAAGGCAAGCCCTGAGCGATAGGTTACGCCATTTACATAATATCCGTAATTGCCCACAACCAGGTCGAGCAAGCCGTCAGCGTTGTAATCAAGGAAGGCGGGATAAGCGCCCTCGCCAAAGTCAAGCGTTTGGCCAATCAGGAAAGTATCAGAAACATAATGGAATACCACGCTGTCCTGCGTTCCCACGTTCTCATACAGCCAGATGCATTTGTAGTTTTCGGATGTTCCCGGTTGGTTGGGCGCCACCAATAAATCGCGCAGCCCGTCATTATTTATGTCAACGTAAAACGATGCGGGATATATTTGAAGTTTATACGACTTGTCATAGGACGGGAAAGTCGGATCCTGATCGCAGATGCACGCTGTGTCCGTGGTGCCGCAATTCACCAGCCTGTTGATGGCTTCAAAAGAGATATCGCCCAAAATCACCTCCTTATCGCCATCGCCATCTTCATCGAAAGCGAGCACTGTTGAACCAGAATGCGCCCGCTCTCCGCTGTTTTTGTATTCGGGCATCGCGGCAGGAATACCCATAGGAGTGAAGCATACGCGGCAGTTGTTCAATTCCACTTCATTGGTATTGGAAGGTTCAAAAAAACCGCCCCAGCACTCATCATAAAGCTCGAATAGAACGGTATCACCGCAGGTGCCGGTCAATTCCTGCGACTGGTTTTCATAATAGTTTAAAGTTCCGCCTGCAGGCCCAAAGGTCAGAATATCCAAATCTCCATCATCATTGATGTCGGCAAAAGCCGCGATATCAATGGCTGAGATAAAGACGTTGATGATGCCGCCACCGATGATTGCCGGGTAGCCAAAGAAAGTGACGGAATCGAAATACAGAATATTATCAGCGGTAAAGCTGCCCTTGTAATAATCGGCAGCGCCAATGTTATAGGTGAATACATCCGCTTTGCCATCGCAGTCAAAGTCATCCATCAGCATCCACTGGCTGAATCCGTAATATGCCGGCTCATATTCAGGCTTGTGCTCGTAGTCAATCGTTCCGGAAGATCCGTGGTTGATAAAGGTTACCGCCTTATCCCCCGTCCTGTCGAACACCACCAGATCCTTGATGCCGTCATGGTTGATATCGGCTCCGGAAAATTGCGGATTGCTGAAGCCGCCCGTCCACGGGTATTTCAGGATGGGGTTGCTTCCTTTCTTCACAGCGATGTTCGTTTTCTTGTTAAACACAAACTGGCTGAACGAAATATTTGGATGCAGAAGGGCAACACACAGAAGTGAAGCCATGAATGAAGGTCTGGTCATCATGTCTTCAAATTTCAGGTATTTCTCTTAAAACCAACAGTTCGTAACTTTTTTCGCTGCCCAGAGCTAAAGCCTTTGTAAACACACTGTTCTGCTCTAACCACGCCTTAAAGGCGGAAGTTAATGGATAGCCCGTCACTAATGGCTATAGCCCTGATGTAAAAAAACTACCGGACTATTGTTAAAATGAAGCATCAAACCTTAAAACGGATACCCGATGGCAATATTAAAACGGATATCGCGCCACTGGAAATGCTTGAGGGGCCATCTTTCCTTTCCATCGGCAGGCTCGCGCACCTTCAATCCCATATCGAAACGAAGCACGAAATAGTTGAAATCAAAGCGAAAACCCAAACCTGATGCGACAGCAAATTCATTCCAGATATTGCCAATATCAAAGTTAGCTCCCGGGCGCGAGGTGTCTGCTCTCAGCAGCCAGATATTGCCCATGTCGAGGAAAAGGGCTCCCTTGAAAAATTTGAATATGTCAAACCGGTATTCGAGGTTTGCCTCCAGTTTGATTTCACCCGTTTGGTCAAAGAAGAAGTCGCTGTTGTCATCGTAATCCTTTTCATAGTTGTAAGATCCCGGCCCCAGCGCGCGGATCAGCCATCCCCTCATGCTGTTGGCTCCACCCGCGAAAAATTGCTTGATGTAGGTCAGCGATTCGGAATTGCCGTAAGGTATGCCGATGCCGCCATACAGCCGCGACACCAGTTGCATGCCTCTGCTCAACTTGAAATAATTGCGGATATCGGAGTCAATGAGAAAATACTGCGAGTATTGCACGCTGAAGATTTCATACGGAGGCTTTACGTTGTCGTTGAGATGCTCTAAATACTTTCCCAGATGCAAAAGGTTGCCGGAAGTATTGATTTTCCCGATATAATAAAAAAAGTTTCTGCTTGCGCTGGTGGACTGATTTGACCACAGGTAGGTGTATTCCATGCCGAGGATGAGCTGCTGGGTGAAACTGTTTTTCAACGAGGGGCTGTTGTTGATGACTTCCTCAAAATCAGGCGTGGACTCGAGTATCCTTACAAAATTGATGACGATGGGATTGAATATATGCCTTCTTGGGATTACTTTACTCCATTCGTACCCGAATGCGAAAGTGGATGAGTTGGTGGTGTAGTAGTCAATCCTTCTCAAAAATTCATTGCGCAATGATATGCGCGTGCGCGGACGCACGTTTTTTGAAATGCTTCGCCTCGATGGAACGAGGAACCGGTTGAAATACAAATCCAGCTTGGCCGTGAGGTCAACAGTGTTGAAAAATTTTTCTCCCTTTTCAAGGTTTGATTCAAAGCCGGCAGAAACGCTGAACCGCAGCTCTTCGGTGCCGCGGAAAATATTCCGGTTGCGGTACGCCAGCGTTAATGAAGTGCCGAGGTTGTAATCGGTGTTGTTATTCGCCTCGAATTCCACCCTCACTTCCTGCTTTTTGGCTGGTGAAAGGTAAACCATGCAGTCAAGGTAATATTTGCCGTTCATCTCTTTTGGGATATATTCAAGGTTCACATATTTAAATGCCCCTAATCCGGATAAATGGCTTACCGACCTCACGTGGTTGATCTTCCGGAAAAGGCTGTCGTTGCCGAAATGAATCGCAGAGATGAGAATCTTCGGGCGATAGCGCAGCTTCTCGCTGATGAAGTGAAACTCACGCGCGTCAGTGGTATCCCGATATTGACTGATCTTCATTTTATCAAGCGAATAATCGGTAAATACGTTGATCTGGTCAATCCTGTACACGCCCCTCCTTGCGGGATCATCCGGCATGTTGATTCTCACCAGAATGTCGAGTTGCCTTTCCCCTCTGGAGCTGTCAATGTCAAAGTAAACGTAATCGCGGTTGAAAAAATAATAACCTTCATTTCTTAATATATCTGAGATGCGGTCGCGCTCCTTTTTTAATTCTGAAACATCAAGCGGATTGCCCGCTTTAAGCAGCGACTTGAAGCGCTGTTCCGCGATAATCTGGCTCGTGCGCGCGGTGTCTGAAGGAAAAGTGACGCTGCGGATCCGGTAAAGATTGCCTGTCTTCACGTAATAGGTAGCCCAGGCCCTTTTTTTTCTTTCCCTAATGGCAGCCCGCTTTTCGCTTATCTTTTTGCTCCTGTCTTTAAGCTTCGACTCAATTCTTGCCTCATAACTCACCTCAGGATAGAGATATCCTTTGTTTTTCAGGTAATTCTCGATCATCACGGCTGATTTTTCAATCAGCAGCGAGTCATAGAGCGCGGGTGGTTCACCCACCTTGTTTCTCATCCAGTACCTGAATTTGTTCGGTTTTTTTCTGCTGGCTACATTGTAAAACCAGAGCCGCGTCTTGAACAAGCCGATAAATTTCTTGTTGCGCTGCAACTGTGTTATGCTTGCCAGGTCACGCTTGAATTGCCCCTGTTTGATAATGGTTTCATTGCTCTCGATCCCGATTTTATTTCCCATGAACAATGCCTCGCCCTCATTAAGAAACCTCAGATTGCCGCAGCCTGTCGCGAAGAAAAGCGTTGCTGTAAAAAAAAGAAGGGTTGTTAGCTTCAAACGAAAGCTCATGCTTGGAAAAACGCAAATTAAATACATTCAATCACTCAGGCAGGTGAAATATAGACATCTCCGCGCTCGGAGTGTATGTCATTGGCGATATGATGGTAAAAGGAATACATCCGGCTTAATTATCCCTCAGGCAACATCTGTGCCGCTTGTGAACAGGTGGCGAAAAATAAATTATATTCTTCTATTATAATAATCACGTACTATCGGACTGAGAAACCGACATGTTTTCTGAAAATCAAACAGAAATTTGGAAACAGGCTTTCCAGTTTGTGCCCTAAAGGACGGTCGTATATCTTCCGAAGGAGTCCGGAGTTAGTCGAACCGATTATGATTCGTTTTTCATGCTGTTTCGTGCGGTTGAGGTAACAACTGATGAAAATTATTCGCTTCCGCAGCTTTATTGCTTATCATTGCGCCAAAGGGGCTACCTTTAAGCCATGAAGTTCCTGTTTTATCTCGCTTCCATTATGGCGGTTCTTCAGCCGATGAGCCAGGCTCTTATTTTTATCAATTATCACATCAATAAAAATTACATCGCCAGTCAATGGTGCGTGAACAAAACAAGGCCTCAGATGCATTGCGAGGGCAAATGCCACCTGCGCAAGCAATTGCAAAAAGATGAGGAGGAACAAAAGAAAGATCCCAAGGGGGTTAAAGAGTTTTCACAAATCATTTATTTTTTTGAAAATAACGGAAACGCCCTCATGTTGCATGATGGCGTAAAAACAGTTTTTGCCCCTGAAATGAAGATAATTTGCACCTCTTTCCCGCTTAAGATATTTCATCCGCCAGCAATCAGCTTTTGCTGACTGCCTGCTCCCGGGTTATTTCTGTTTCTATCCGCATTTTTTTAACCAAACAAAAAATTTAATTTATGTTCTATTCAAAATTGAATAGGAGCCTTCTTGTTGCGGCTCTTATCAGCGGTATCTTTATTACATCATGCAATGAAGAGGATGACGGTCATCCTGATGGCACCGAAGGAAAAACGCTCATTGCCAGCGGCCAAGCGTCCGGCAGCGGTGCTTTGGTAAAACTATGGGCGAATGACAGCCTTTTTACCGGCTACAATAAACTGTTTGTCCAGTTGCTCGACTCCGTTACCGGGGAAGGGTTGCATGAGGGGCATATTTACCTGATGCCTGAGATGGATATGGGAGCTTCCTCACACTCCGCTCCTTACGAAAACCCAACCAGCCAGCATGCCGATGAAGATGATGGATTGTTCCATTGCGCGGTGGTTTTCCAGATGCCGGCAGGTATGGGATGGTCTCTTAAAATAACAGTTCACAATCATAAGAATAACAAGGAGGGTGAAGTCACGCTGCCGCTTGCAGTAAAGGACCCGGAAAAAACAAGAACACGCGTGGTCACTACGCTTAACGACAGCACGCCCATTATCATCAGCTACATTGAGCCGTCAGAACCTGTTGTTGGCATCAATGACTTTGAAATCACCATTCACAAAAGAGAAAGCATGATGAGTTTCCCCCCGGTGGAAACTTATAGCGTGGAGATTGACCCTCAAATGCTCGCCATGGGTCATGGTTCTCCAAATAATATGAACCCCTATCATACCAGCAGAGGACATTATGACGGGAAGGTAAACTTCACCATGTCGGGACTTTGGAGAATTAACCTGCTGATTAAGCAAGGCGCGGAAGTGGCAGACTCCACTTCGTACTTTGAAGTGGAATTCTAAAATGCCCCGGCTTTTATTTATTCCGGGAATCATTGTTTGGGCGGCTCTTCATGCGGGCGCCCGGACAAATGATTCCACGCATCAATGTTGCAGCATTGACCGCATCATTTGAACTCAACTGCATCAGCATTCAACCTGCCTGGCTTCTGATTCTCAACGTCTATTTTCCCCTTCCCTCCAATATAACCAGCACTGTGTAGATCATGATCTTGAAGTCAATGGCGAGCGACATGTTCTCGATGTAGAGCAGGTCCCACTTCATCCGCTGTATCATCTGGTCAACATTTTCCGCATAGCCGAATTTCACCATGCCCCATGAAGTGATGCCGGGTTTCACTTTTTGCAGGTGCTTGTAAGCGGGATCCCGCGATATCAATTGCTCGATGAAAAACCTGCGCTCTGGCCGGGGGCCCACCAGCGACATGTCGCCTCTCAGGATGTTGTAGAACTGCGGCAGCTCATCGAAGCGCCATTTGCGCAGCGAACGTCCATAGGGCGTGATGCGCGGATCGTCTTTGGATGAGAGCTTCGGCCCGTTCGTTTCAGCGCCTACATGCATTGAACGGAATTTATATATCATGAAAGGTTGTCCATGCTTCCCGATGCGCTCCTGCGAAAAAAACACCGGCCCCGGGGATGAAAGCCTCACGCGCAGCATGATGTAAAGCATCAGTGGCGAAAGTATCGCGAGCGCTGCCGATGAAGCGGCCACGTCAATCATCCGCTTCAGAATCTTTTGCCAGAATGGCATCATGTCGGGATAAATCTCGATAAGTGGCGCTCCGATTACGTTGCTCATCTTCACCGACCCGGAGAGGATGTCATACATATCCGGGATGATTTTAATGATAACCTTTGTGTCGGCAAGCGTGTTGATGATTTCGCTGAGGCGGTGATGTTCCGAGGTTTCGATGGCGATGATCACTTCCTTGATGTTGTCGGCTCCCGCCATCCTTTCGAGGTCAGCGAGCTTGCCGAGTTGGGGAAGGTGAGCGGCTAACCCGTTGGCGCTGCTGCCGTTCGTGTCAATAAATCCGGTGAGCTTGTATCCCAATCCCTTTTGCGGATCGCGGATGTCATGATAAAGCTGAACGGCATTTTCATTTCCACCGACAATAATCGTGTTGTATCCAATCAGCCCGCGCCTCACCTGGCTTTTCACGCGGTTCAGTAGTAAGATTCTGCCGCTGGCGGTGAAAAAAAAGTGAAGTAAAAGCAGCACCACCACGGTACGGTAATAGTTGGTAATATCATTGTCAATCTGGTCATCCAGGATCAGCGTGAAAAACAGAAAAGTGACCCCAGCGATGGATGTGATAAGGGTTTTATAGACTTCAGCGAGCCTTGATTTTCGATAGAATTCGCGGTAGGTTCCTGTGATGAAATAAAGCGCTATCCAGAATATGGGAATAATAAAAATCCCTATGTAAAAATTCCGGTCGAAGATGGCTTGGTCGTGAACAAACAACTGATAACCGCCAATGTAAGTTTTCCTGAAAACGAACATCAGCCCCCACGCCACCATCGCTGAGATGAAATCGTTCAGCAGATAAAAAATTGCGATTTTCTTCCTGTTGAAAATCATCACTGAACCCTTGCGTGAACCAATTTTAGATTATCGAATAATATCATTGAAGAAATTGGCTCACCGGCTGAGGCAAGCAAGAACACCCGGTAACTGTCGCCCCTTGATTCTTTTACCTCTGGCGTGAAATTGACGTAAAGTTTGTTCCATTCGTTGCTTTCGGTAACGGTTATCTTGCCCAGCGAAAAAGTTTCTCCTCCCAGAGCAACCTGGATGCCGACAAAGAATTCCCGGTTGTTTTTATAATTCATTTCAAAAAATACCGCCTGGGAATTATAGGGAATCGCAAAGGATGCATTGGATATCGCAGTCACTTCGCTGCTGTCATTGACCTGCAGCCGTCCGGATTTGCCGCCCTCAAAGATATCTGCCGTGTTTAATTGGATATTGCTGAAGCTGCTGCCGGTTTCAAAATCTTCGATGAGGTTGAAAACTGCAAAGGGAGTATATTTTACCACAGGATGAATCGTATCCGCAACTGTTCGTTCGAGATGAAGGTCAATGGTATCAGGGCTGTACAATGGATATTCCGCCCTTGTGGCGGAAATTCCGTTGAGTTTTATTCCTGCGTAAATGACCAGTTGGGTATTTCCTTCCGCGATGATTGGAAACTGAACGGGAAGTTCATAAACTCCCTGAAGAGAGGCGTTCAGATAAACCCATGCATCGGATATGTTGGAAGATGAAGATCCTTCGGACGAGCCGGTAGTGACTGAAACGGATGGAATGTGAATGTACGAAGGAATTGGTTCTTCTTTACATGAGAAGAAATTTATTAGAATGAAAAGCATGATCGCTTGCCGTTTGCGGTTTGCAGTTTGTGAAAATGAATGCCATGAACGACAAACAACAAACGGCAAACCACGAACAAACTGATTAATCACTGATTTTACTTTTTTCTATCGCCTGCAACACCTGATGAGCCAGTTTCATGGCGCGGTAGCCGTCATGCAGTGTCACCGCAGGCTCGCTTCCCTCACGGATATTTTTTGCGAATAGCTCCAGTTCCATCTTGATCGAGTTGATTTTCGGGTCGCCTAATTTCTCATAGCTGATGGCTTTTTTGGAGCCATTGCCTGTGTCAATCGTCATCATGCTGGAATCGCCAGTTGCCGCATCTGCCATGCGGAAAATCTCAGTCATCTTGTCCAGCAAATCCATGCTGATATAGGCATCTTTCTGGAAGAAGCGGATTTTGCGCATCTGCTTCATCGAGATGCGGCTGCAAGTCACGTTGGCTACGCAGCCGTTGTCAAACTCGATGCGGGCGTTGGCGATGTCGGGCGTTTTGCTGATGACCGCCACTCCGCTTGCGCTGACACGCTTCACGCTTGATTTCACCACGCTCAGGATGATGTCAAGGTCATGGATCATCAGGTCGAGCACCACAGCAACGTCTGTTCCCCGAGGATTGAACTCAGCGAGCCTGTGTGTTTCTATGAACATGGGGTTCAATTCCAGATTCCTGATTGCAAGAAAAGCAGGATTAAAACGCTCCACATGCCCCACCATTGCCTTGATGTCGGCTTCTTCTGCAAGATTAATCAGCTTTTTTGCTTCATCAAGGGTGCTCGCCAGCGGCTTTTCAATGAACACATGCTTCGATTTCTTGATGGCGCTCAGGGCGCAGTCGAAATGTGAAAGGGTAGGGGTAACGATATCCACCACATCGCTGCTGTCAATCAATTGGTTCATGTCGGTGAAGCGCTTCAGTCCGAACTGCGTTTCCGCGGCAATCGCCTTGTTCTCATCGGTATCATAGAATCCCACCAGCCGGTAGTCGCTGATTTCCCTGATGAGTTTAAGATGGACTTTGCCGAGGTGCCCGGCTCCGAGAACGCCAATCTTCAGCACGGAAGAAATTTGATGCAAAGTTACAGAGACCTGGCAGGTTTTAAAAACCTGTCAGGTCTCGCTATCTTTGCCCCCGCATGACTCCATCCAGGACAGTCGCCTTCCACACGCTCGGCTGCAAGCTCAACTTTTCGGAAACCTCAACCATCAGCAGGATGTTTGCCGACAGCGGGTTTCAGAAGGTTGGCTTCGGGGAATCAGCGGATGTTTACGTCATCAACACCTGCTCGGTGACGGAGAATGCCGACCGCGAATGCAGGCAAATCATCCGCAGGATAAGGCGTCAATCGCCTGACGCGAAAGTGGCGGTGGTGGGCTGTTACGCGCAGCTTCAACCAGAAACGATTGCAGGGATTCCCGGAGTAAACCTGGTGTTGGGAACTTCTGAAAAATTCAACATCATCGAACGGCTGGAAAATCTTCCACCGGAAAATATAGAGCCGGACATTCACGCCACCCCAATTGACGAAGTTGATTTCTATGTTGAGGCGCATTCCTTTGGCGACCGAACGCGCGCCTTCCTGAAAGTGCAGGATGGATGCGATTACGGTTGCTCGTTTTGCACCATCCCGCTTGCGAGGGGAAAGAGCAGAAGCGCAACGATTGAAGAAATTGTTTCGCAGGCAGAAAAGATTGCGGCATCGGGTGTGAAGGAAGTAGTGCTTACCGGAGTGAATATTGGCGACTTCGGAAATAATGCCCGAACTCTCCTCTCCGAAGGAGAGGGGGCGGGGGTGAGGCTGCAAAAAAATGAAAATTTCCTTGATCTCATCAAAGCATTGGATGAAGTGGACGGAATCGAACGATTCCGAATTTCATCCATCGAACCAAACCTGCTGACGAAGGATATAATTGAATTGGTTGCGGCATCAAAGAAATTTGCTCCGCATTTTCACGTTCCGCTGCAATCCGGCTCCAACAAAATCCTGAAACTGATGCGAAGAAGATACTTGCGCGATTTGTATTCTGCAAAAGTCCGGCAAATCAAACAAGCCATGCCGCATTGCTGCATCGGAGCGGATGTCATTGTTGGTTTTCCGGGGGAAACTCATGATGATTTTCTCGAAACCTACAAATTCCTGAATGAACTGGATATTTCTTATCTACATGTGTTCACTTATTCCGAACGACCTGACACAGTTGCGTTTGAAATGAACAGCGTGGTTCCGATGGACGAAAGAAAGCGGAGAAGCAAAATGATGAGAAGCCTTTCGATAAAAAAACGAAGGTATTTCTACGAACAGCATCTTGGGGAAATCCGTCCGGTGTTGTTCGAATCGGAAAATGAAAATGGATATATGCATGGTTTCACCGATAATTACATCAAGGTGAATGAACCGTTTGAGGATGATTGGGTGAATGAAATCGTCCACTTCAAATTAAAGGAAATTGATTCTTCCGGTGAAGTAACCGGAACTGGTTTGCTGCTTGACGATAGCCCTGAACCGAAAACTGTAAACTGTAAACTGTAAACTGAGATCATGTTCCCCCGCTGCTATCCCACCATCTCCGACATGATCCTTGACCTCACCGGCCTTAACATTCCGCTTCCCATTTTCAGCTATGGATTTTTTCTGGCGCTTGGGTTTCTTTTTGCGGCATACACGCTTTCCCTTGAGATGAAGAGAATGGAAAAAATCGGATGGCTCAAGCCTTTCAAGCGTGTAGTGATAAAAGGAGAAGCAGCAAAACCTGCAGAACTCATTATCAACTTCATCATCGGTTTCCTTCTTGGATTCAAAATATTTTTGATTGTAACAAACTATAAGGAGTTCGCGGCTGACCCGCAGGGAACCTTGCTGTCAGGGCAAGGCAGTTGGCTTGGAGGCTTGATTGTTGGCGCTGCGCTTGCTTATCTCAAATATTGGGAGCGGAACAGGGAGAAGCTTCCTGTGCCAAAAAAAGATTTAGTGGAGATACATCCGCACCAAACTGTTGGCGACCTCACGATTGTGGCAGCCATCAGCGGCATCATCGGAGCGAAGCTGTTTTATTTTTTTGAGAGCCCCGGCAACTTCAGCGAATTTCTGAGAGATCCGTTCGGTTCTTTTTTTGGCGGCCTTACGGTTTATGGCGGGTTGATCCTCGGCTCCATCTGCGTGATATGGTATGTGCATCGCAGGGGAATGAATCCGCTTCACGTTGCCGATGCCTGCTCGCCCGGGCTTTTTCTCGCATATACTTTCGGACGGCAGGGTTGCCAGGTTTCTGGCGATGGCGACTGGGGAATCATCAACATGCTCGATAAACCTGCATGGCTTGGCTGGCTGCCTGACAGGCTGTGGGCTTTCGATTATCCGCATAATATCATTGATGAGGGTGTTCCGATTCCCGGATGCGCGGAAGCCCACTGCTACATTCTTCCGCAAACTGTATTTCCCACTCCGATGTATGAATCGTTCACTACAATTTTATTATTCGTGATTTTGTGGTCCCTGAGAAAAAGGTTTGTGGTTCCCGGATTGATGTTTTCCGTTTACTTCATTCTCAACGGCATTCAGCGTTATTTCATTGAAAGAATAAGAGTGAACACCAAATTCGACCTGTTCGGAGTAGAAATGACGCAGGCGGAAGTAATCGCAATTATCTATGTGCTGATGGGGATTGCGGGTGCGGTTTATTTCACCAGGCGCTATTTCAATTCCAAATTACTGAAGTCAAGCGGATCGGCAACCTGATCATTCTCTTTCTCCTTCTTCGGCTTATCTGAAGGTTTCCTCCATCCATTTCTCCTAAAAAATTCTTTCAGCTCTTCTTCAAAAGATTTATGCTGATGGTATTTTTCCTGTGTTCGGATGTATCTTTTCACATCCTCCGCCATTGACTCGCTGACGGAAACCGCAAAATAATCGTCCCATGAAAGGGTTTCGGAAACCAAGCCGTTATCATTCAGCCAATTGGCTGTCTGGTCGGAGATGATTCTTGCCACCTGCGAGATGGTCTGCTCCTTTCCAAGCGAAACAAGGCAGTGCATGTGCTCCTCCATCACCGAGAGATGATCGAGGTAAATTTTCTGCTCGCGCGTCATCTCGCGCATGTACTTTACAAGCTGCAGGCGCACGTCACCATGAAGAAGCTTCTTGTGGTTTTGCGTTGAAAAAACAAAATGAATCCAGATTTTAAGGTAGGTCATGATAAATTATTTTGATAAACCTGCCAGATATTTAAGACCTGGCAGGTTTGGTAAATTTAAAAATGCTGCCAATTCCGTAAAACCCTTACAGGACCTGGCTTTCACTATTGCAAGTAACTACAACTGTTTGAGATTTTTGCGAAATTCATGGTGATTTATAATGGTACAAAAGTCCTCTAGGGTCGCTTTATAGCAGAAAATTGATTGCCATTCAGACAAAAGGTGCTGTAGGAACAGGGCTTTTTAATGTAAGGATGAGATGGATGAGATTTACCTCAGGCTTTCGCTCGTCACCGGCTGCCGGAAAAGCCACGTATTTTCTCCGAACGTATCTCTCGCTTTGTTTAACTCCATTCGTGCGGTTTCTGGGTCATCAAAACCCATGCAGCTCACCTTTTTCGCTGAGGCATCCGGATTGACGATGTAAGGCGTGTAGCCGGCCTTAACGCAGCGGCTCATCATTGCTTTGAGATTCCATTCTTCGCGAAACACACCGACAATGATATGATACTCATAGTTGCTTGTCATGGGAGGTTGCAAGGTTTCATGAACAATCGGATTTGCTTTCTGCGGATAGTCCGCAGTATTTTTAAACACCTGTATGCTTCCGGAGTAGCACGCTACCCAGACCTCACCGGTTTCCGGGTCGCAGGTTACGCCAATGGGGTGCATGTTGGTCGGCAGGTTTTGTACCTCCTGCATATTGCGGACAGCGATTACGCTCAGGCTTCTGCTTAAATAGTTGACCACAAATAAATATCTGCCATCGGCTGAGAGAGCCATGCTTCGCGGTGCATGGCCTGTTTTCACCGAGGCGACCACCTTGTTTTTCGCAACATCAATTTTTATCACCTTATGTTCTTTGTTGAGAGAAGCATAGATGTATTTGTCATCATTGGAAATAACAAGATGGCGCGGACGCATCCCTACATTCTGCAGCATTTTTACCGTGAAATTTGCAAGGCTGACCCGCGCAATTTTATCAGAACCCATGATTGCTACATAGGCGTATTGCGATTTGGAATCAATGGCAATTCCTCTCGGGTATAATCCAAGCGGAATTCGCCTTACTTCCTTCAACGCGGCAATGTCTATCACGCTCAGATCTCCGCTGCACCAGTTGCTTGCCAGCGCATAACGGTCGTCAGGAGCAACCGCAATATACTTGGGTACGCAACCGACTTTCACCGCGCCATCTATCTCAAACGTATTTGCATTAATACGATAGACGAAACTGTGATCAAAATCTCCGGTCGAACCGCAATTATCATCACCCGGATTTTCAAACCCCTGCCCATACATCGTGTAATTCGTTACCCATACGTAGCTGCCGTCATGGCTTGCAGCCGCTTCAACAGGCGCGCCCTGATACATCCCTTCGTAATCGGGAAATCCTAATTCGCTCAGGTAAACATTATCATAAATGTTTTTCACCAAACCGTAATTCCTGTCATAAACCGCTATCTTGTGCGAATACATCATGTTTTGCGTGAAGAAATGTCCGTTGCCGGCATAGATGATGGATTTCGGGGTGATTTTGCCGTTGATGGTTTTGACAAGCTCAAACCGGTCTGTGTGCTGCGAGAAAACCGGGAGGTGAAGCAATACAAGCAGGATGCACTCCATGATGCGCATCGCGGCTATTTTGCATCGCGGATAGACATGAAACAACATTATTATTTGTATAGCTTCAGGAAAAACAAAATCCTTCGTTATGAATAACATCCTGTTATACGGAGCAAATGGCTTTTCGGGTGGGTTGATCCTCAAACGCTGCCTTGAAAAGGGTTTGAAGCCAATTGTTGCTGGGAGGAAGGCAAGCGAGATTCAGCGGCTTGCCGGGCAGCACGGGCTGAAGCACCGCATTTTTTCATTGGAGGATGAAAGCGGAATCCTTCGCGGGCTGGAAGGCGTTGGCGTGCTGATTCATGCAGCGGGGCCCTTCATGTTCACTTCAAAGCCTATGGTGGAAGCTTGCCTCAAAAACAAAACTCATTATTTGGACATCACCGGGGAAGTGGAAGTGTTTGAAATGTGCGCGGGTTATGACAAGAAGGCTAAAGAAGCGGGTATCATGGTGATGCCGGGAACGGGGTTTGACGTGGTTCCATCCGACTGTCTTGCCCTGCATATGAAAAAAAGATTACCTGACGCGAATACGCTTCAGCTTGCCTTTGCCGGGCTGGGCGGTGGCGTTTCCCGCGGAACTGCAAAAACGATTGTCGAAAACCTCGGAAGGGGAGGGGCGGTTCGAAAAAACGGAAAGATCACGGTTGTTCCCAACGCGCACAAAACCATGACGATTGATTTCGGAGAAATCAAGATGCTTTGCGCCTGCATTCCATGGGGCGATATTTCCACCGCATGGAGAAGCACGGGTATTCCAAACATTGAGGTTTTTACCGGTGCAAACAAAAGCATGGTGAGGGGAATGAAAGCGGGCAACTATTTGGGCTGGCTGCTGAAGAATCCTCTTATGAAAAGCTTTCTCAGAAAGCGCGTTGACAGCCGCCCGCCAGGACCATCCGATGAGAGAAGAAAAAAAGCGCGCAGCTATTTCTGGAGCAAAGTGACGAACCCTGAGGGAAAGTCATGCGTCACGCTTCAGCAAACACCGGAAGGCTATACCCTCACAGCAATGACGTCTGTCGCCATCGCGCAGGAAATCCTCAACGGAAATCTCATAGTGGGCTGCCAAACGCCCGCTATGGCTTACGGTTCGGATTTTATTTTGAAGATGGAAGGGTGCGAAAGAAAGGACTGCTTTTCAGAAACACGGATTTGAGGATGCCAACATCTTTTGAAAATTACAATACCGGTTATTATCATCAGGTTCTTCATTCGGTAAAGTTTAAATTTATATTTAATGCCGGGTTGAGTTATTCCGAAACAAGTGTGAAAAATGAACTACGATCGGTCCGAAGTTCCGGACTCCTTCTGAGGATCCCGATGGTATAAAATTATTCTGATTTTCATTTTACGGAAGATGGAAATATTCTCATGAGGTCTTCCTTTCTGAAACAAACGGTAAGCCATATCAGCAAGGCAACAAAGAACCCTGTGCCAAAATTTACCCTTACAATGGGGTAGATGAACTTCACTATTTTCAGCCTGAATGGGGAGAGGTGCGCCACATCAATAGCGGGGTAATCGCTGAACTGGGATATGATTTCAATATAAAGGGTGAAGTTGATGTAAACGTGCAGCAATAGGACAGAGAGAAGCAGCGCCATCAGTTTGCGCTTCAGGCTCAACGGAGTGGCTATCACCAATGCAATGAGGAATGCCGCGAAAAGGAAATCGTAATACATGGCAAGGTTGTGCTTCACATAAGTGAGATTCGCCCCGGTTTTTGCCGCATTGTCATACTGATCGCGATTAAACAGGATCATCATGGTAGGGTAGTTCCAGCTATGCTTGTCTTCATTGGGTTCAAACAGCACCATCCCTTTTTTCCCGAACTCGCCAAAGAAAAAATTTCCCTCCATTCTCAGAAATTTTGCATACAAATCGCTGATGCCTGTTTGCGGAACGGTCATAACAGCGTAAGCAACTATAAAAATGAGCAGAAACTTAATTATAACTTTTGCCATGGGCTATTGAGTTGTTTCTGCAGCTTTCTTTTTTCTTAATGAGTAGAGTATCCAATTGGCAAGAAGCACCAATGTGGCAATAATGAATATTACGGGCCACACCTGGAGATGTATCAAATTAAAGTACCACTCATGCTCCTTTCCGAACAAGGTAATGCTGTGCGCTCCCGCAATATAAAGGGTAATGATGCGTAACTGATTAAGAACTAACAGAATCGGAATTCCTGATGCAACGCCAATAAGTTTCAATCTGACCGAAGCAGGGAATAACAGGACTGCCGATAGAAATATTGCTATAGGCTCAAAGGCGTCACAGCCTCTGCCCACATCAATGGCGATACCGGATGATGATAACGTTGAACCCATTACATAGGCGTCATATCCAAACAGCACCAGGATTTTGGAAGAAACCCATGCATTGAACTGAACTGCCGGCTGAAGTATATAATCAGTGAAAAAGGGCGTCACCCAGAAAGCATAGAACACGCCCATAAATAATGCAAACCCCAGCGCAAACCTCAAAATGGGATTTTTGCTTATCCACCATGAGGATAGCTTTTCCCTGACGTTATGCGCCTCCTTTCCTTTCAGCTTTTTTTTCTGCTGGGTTAGGCTTTCTTTTTTGGGTTTAGCCACTATGTTTGCGAACCTAAGGAGATTATCCTAATCTACCATAAATCAGCCGGTGTAAATATAAGGGGTAAACGGCAACTATTACGGTGGCACAAGCTGCAAATTCCCACACATAGCTGTTATGATAAACTTGTTAAGGGCAGTTCTAAAATTCAACAACTTACTCCCTCTCCGGGTGGAGTCCGGATGGAGAGGGGAGGAGTCCGGGCTTATTACTTCCGGCAAGCGCCTTCGCGGGTTATACCGAAAGTAGCCGAGTTACCGAAACGAGACGTACCCTCTGTTAATACCGCACATTCTACCGTTCTATTTTTTTCGAAAACCTGACTTGTTTCGGAATTCATCCTGTATCAGTCCGTTTTCCTAAAAAAAGAGCAAATTTTTTTTCTTAATGGCTATTTTATTCAACTTTTTTAATACCTTGTGCCATCATTTCCCTGTAAACCAACAACCTCACCGATGCGCCAACTCAAGATTTCCCAGTCCATCACTCACCGGGAAAGCCAGTCTATAGAAAAATATCTGCATGAAATAGGAAAGGTTGACATGATAACGCCTGAGGAAGAGGCGGAACTTGCGCGCAGGATAAGGACAGGTGACCAGGAAGCGTTGCAGAAACTGGTGAACGCCAACCTCAGGTTTGTGGTTTCCGTTGCCAAGCAATACCAGAATAATTACCTTTCGCTCAATGACCTGATTAACGAAGGCAACCTCGGATTGATAAAAGCCGCCCAGAAGTTTGACGAAACCAGAGGGTTCAAATTCATTTCCTATGCGGTGTGGTGGATCAGGCAGTCTATCATCCAGGCAATTTCCGAGCAGTCGAGGCTGGTGAGGCTTCCGATCAACAAGGTGGGCACCCTGTCAAAACTGAGCAAGGTGTTTGCGGAGTTGGAGCAGAAATACGAGCGGGAACCGACTGCGGAGGAACTGTCTGAAGGGTTGAATATTGACGGTGTTCAGCTTGCCGCCACGCTGAAGGCAGCTCCCAAGCATGTTTCCATGGATGCGCCTTTTGAAGATGGCGATGGAGCCTCGCTGATTGACGTGGTGGAGGATACCTCATCGGAGAAGACGGACACATCAATGGCATACACCGATTCCCTCAAGATTGATACGGAACGGATGCTGACTTCGCTCACGGAGATTCAGCGACAGGTGGTTAGAATGTATTTCGGGCTGGGTAATCAGCAGCCTCAGTCGCTTGAAGATATCGGCATGAAGCTGGGACTTACGCGGGAGCGCATCAGGCAGATTAAGGATAAATCCATCAACAGGCTGCGCGCGATGTCAAGCCGCGGGTTGCTGAAAGAGTACTTATGCAGGTGAAATGACAGGATTTCCGTTCTGTGGCTGAACGGCATTCCTTTTGTTTATATTTCAATATGTTTAATTAATTTAAAATGAAAAAAGGAAAAGTAAAGTTCTTCAACAAGCAAAAAGGATTTGGCTTCATCGTTGATGATGAAACCGGGAAAGACATTTTTGTTCATTCCTCCAGCCTTAAAGACCAGGTGCAGGATGGAGATGCGGTGACTTATGAGGTAGGGGAGGGGAAGAAAGGACCAATGGCTGTGAACGTGCAGCTTGCCCAATAAATTTTATTTTCTGATTTAAGGAGAGCGGATTCATTTCCGCTTATGCCGCTGATATGCGCTGATTATAAATTGTCAGCGTGTTTTGTGCCTTGCCCTTTGCCTTTTTCTTTGGGCTGATTTCAATTTCTAATGGTACTGTGCCATCGGTAAATAGATTTCCGTCCCGGGTACTCGGGAGCACCAAATAGTATCCGATGGCTCCTGACGGTCATGAAGGCAGGTTTCAGATTAAGGTTTCGCTGGGCGCATAGCAAATTCAAAGACCGCGCCTGCCGTAAAACAATCACGCCTGACTTATTCATTCAAAAGAAATTAGCCAGGACCCCTTCCCCTCAAGGAGAAGGTCGGGATGGGTATTTTAGACACAGAGCGGCAATTTGGCAGCACCCGGGTCGTTTTTCACGCTTGTTTCGGGATAACTATTCGCTATCTTTGTCCGGTTGTTAAAAAACCTTAAAATGAAAAAATTATCTTTTCCAATTTTAATTGCATTCATTTTCGCCATCGGCTGCAACAGCGGGGGTGGCACATCTTCAGAACCCGCAACTGAGCAACCGGCCGAACAGGTGGCGCCTCCACCGCCTCAGGATCCTGCAGGATTTCAAAATCCGCCACACGGTCAGCCCGGCCATGTCCATAATGAGGGCGTTCCGGATACCGGAATGGTTGTGCCGCAGGGGGATGTGAAACTCAACCCACCGCATGGCGAGCCGGGTCATCGCTGTGATATTGCCGTTGGGGCGCCATTGCCTACGAATTGAGGTTTCAATCCAGTGCGCTGTTCAAAAACCTGTCGAAGGGGTATAGTGCTTTGAATACGCGGGCTGCGTGTTTCAGGAAGTCAGCGGCTGCCACATCGCTGTCCTTTAAATAGTGGGTGGCCAAGAAGCTTTTATGCTTCAGCAATTCAATCTCTGGATGGTCGGGCGGGTAATCTTTGGGCGTGGTCTTCAACTTTTCGCCCTCCATTTCACCAAAATATTGCCGGAAGGATTTGGAGTTCAGAATTTTCTTAAACTCATCGGTATTGTAATGTATCTCCTGGCGGATCGCTTTCAGCCAGTTGCTTTCAGGCATATAGGCGCCCCCGGCAAGCATGGATTCTCCAGGGCCGATATGCACGTAATAGCCGGCACGCGAATGCACCTCGGTTTTTTTTGCTGCGGAGGTTATATGCGCGCCAAAGTGGGTTTTGTAGGGCGACTTGTCCTTCGAAAAGCGTATGTCGCGGTAAATGCGGAACACGCAATCCTTCGCTTTGATGTTCGCTGCGCCTGCATCATATTCTGCGATTTTCGCTATCAAGGCGTCAATAAATATCTCAAACTCCGCTTTGGATTGTTCATAGCGCGGTTTGTTTCGGGCAAACCATTCGCGGTTGTTGTTCTTCTTTATTTCCTTAAGGAATTGGATTGTGTTCTTGCTGATACCCGGCATATCATTAAATGATTTGAAAGGGCGAATTAAAGGACTTTCACTGAAAAAAGCATTGCAAATTTAGTTGGGTAATTAGCCTGAGCGTTTTCGGAATAAGGTTATTCTTGCTACCTTGATTTTTTTGCAGGAGATTTATGCCAGGCACTACCCGGAATTCGGTCCTTAATCAGCCTAAGATCATCCGTGCATGGTGCATGTATGACTGGGCGAATTCCGTTTACACCCTGACGATCACCAGTGCGGTATTTCCCGTTTACTACAGCAGCGTAACGCGCAATGCATCCGCGGGCGGGGTCGTTTCATTTTTCGGATTTGACATCCAAAACACGGTGCTCTATTCCTATTCGCTCGCAGTGGCGTTTTTGGTGATTGCTTTTATCAATCCATTGCTTTCCGGCATAGCGGACTATTCCGGTAGGAAAAAAGCGTTCATGAAATTCTTTACGGTGATGGGAGCGACAGGCTGCTCCTCGCTATTCTTCTTCAGAGGCGATAACGTGGAATTTGGCATCCTGGCGTTTGCACTGGGCACGGTTGGCTATGCGGGCGGCCTTGTTTTTTACAACGCATTCCTGCCCGAAATCGCAACGCCCGATAGGTTGGACAGCATAAGCGCCAGAGGCTACTCGTACGGATATGCAGGGAGCGTGGTTTTGCTGGTTATCAATCTTATTGTCATTCTCTTTCCTGCCGGTTTTGGGATTACGGATGACAAACTGCCCTCTCAAATCGCATTTCTCACCGTGGGATTATGGTGGATCGGCTTTGCCATCATTCCGTTCCGGGATTTGCCTGCTGATAAGCCCGGTCATATTTTTCAAAAAGCAATCTTGATGAAAGGCTACAGGGAAATAAGGCAGGTTTTTGCTGTTGTGACAAGGCTCAGGCTGATGCGGTGGTTTCTGCTTGCATTCTTTTTCTATAGCATGGGTTTTCAAACAATCATGTACCTAGCAAGCCTCTTTGGCGAGCATGAACTTAAATTGCCGCTTGCCGGGCTGATAGCCGCCATGCTCGTCATCCAGGTAATTGCAATTCCCGGTGCGCACCTGTTTGCTTATGCCTCGTCCAGGTATGGAAATTTTAATGTTTTGATGGCTGCCATCATTGTGTGCCTTCTCATCTGCCTGGGAGCATATTATGTTTCTTCAGCCAACCAGTTTTATGCCATGGCTGTGGTGGTTGGCATTATCATGGGCGGGATTCAAAGCCTGTCGCGCTCATCATTTGCAAAGCTGATTCCGCCCACCGAAGACCATGCATCATTTTTCAGCTTCTATGAGCTTACCGAAAAGATATCCATCGTGCTGGGCACAGCATCCTACGGGCTGCTGCATCAACTCACCGGCACGATGCGCAACAGCGCGCTCGGACTCATGGTGTTCTTTACTGCCGGATTGTTGCTGATGTTCCGGTTGCGGAAGGCTTCCGGCAATTAACCAAAGGGCAGTCCCCTAAATTTCAATGAAATTTAGCGGACTGCCCCAAATGAAGCGACAACTATGGAACGCTATGAGGCTGGCGCCAACTGTGTCACGAACGAAAGGGAGGGTGTCGTTATTCAATGCTGTTTATACCATACAAATTGAATGAATGAACATGCCCATCGCCTCCTAAAATCCGATCCAATACATTGATAATCAGTACATTAATTTTTCCTAAAAATTCATTTCCACAAATTTCGTAGCGTTCCACTACCTACCTCTATTACATTACCGCCTACCCACACTTGTTGTTGTTGTTGTTTAATCTATCAAAAAGCATTTATCATGAGAAAACTGTTTACAATTTGTTTAGCGATTCTCGTTTTAGCGTGTATCGGAAATGATGTTTTTGCAACGGGTAATAGCTGTTACCACAGATTATCTGTTTCCACCGCGAACAATACAAGATGTTCCGGTAACTGCAATGGCGCTATTAACCTCTCCGTGAGCGGAGGATATTCCCCATTTACCTATAGATGGAGCAACGGAGCCACTACTCAGGATCTGACCGGATTATGCGCAGGCACCTACAGCGTAACTGTTAAGGATAAATACAACTGCGCAAAGACAAGGACAGTTACCGTATATAACAGCACCCCATCCATATCCATCAGCGCGAGTTCAACGCCAAATACAAGCTGCACACCCGGCACCTGCAATGGCAGCATCAGCCTTAATGTTACAGGCGGGCAATCGCCTTATTCATATCAGTTGACTTCGGGGAGCGCTACCGTGACAAAGCAAATCAGCTCAGGAAATGATGATTCTGAGGAGCATGTAAGTGGCGGAGATATTTTAATTAACGGTTATCACATTGACATGGGTTACCAGGGCGGCAACCAGCAAATCGTTGGATTCAGGTTTACCGGAGTTTCTATTCCGGCAGGGGCCGTTATCACCAGCGCCAAACTGCAATTCACAGCGTATGCGAGCGGCTCATCTTCATCAAACCTGGTTATCAAAGGAGAAAGAGCAGCCAACTCCGCTGCTTTCAACACTTCAAATTATAATCTTTCCAACAGGGCGGTTACTTCATCAACCGTAAATTGGAACAACGTATCATCCTGGAGTTCAGGATCGGCCTATAATTCGCCCGACATAACAGCCCTTGTCAATGAAATCAGGGCTAACGGATGGTCGAGCGGCAATGCGCTCACTTTCCTCATAGCCGGAACCGGTGAAAGGTCTTCACATTCTTATGAGAATTACTCTTCAAAAGCTGCAAAGCTGATTATCACTTATTCAACCAACAGCGGCACTTCGCTGGAAGGTTTGTGTGCCGGGACTTATAATGTCACCGTGACCGATGCAAACGGTTGTTCAAATACCAAATCCGTTGCGGTTGAGAATGGAGAGTGTGCTTCTGAGTGCGCTCTGGAAGTTAATGCAGGCACTGATATTCAGATTTGCAGCGATTCAACTGCAACCTTAACTGCAACGTCAACAGGCGCAAGCACTTGCTCAACAGAAGAAATTACGGATTGTGACCATGCCATTGCGGCTTCAGGCGGTTATATTGCCGATTTATCAAGCGCGGGAGTATGCGGAGATAACGCTGGCGCTAAACTCTGGACAAAAGGAGGAAACGGCACAGCGTTTATTACTCTTGATTTTGGAGTATTGGTTCCCGCAGGAACCCAGGTGTGTGTGCGCATGAAATTAGAGCATTGTTCAAACTCATCCAGCAGCTACAGCAGCGCGAAAATTCAGGCATCAGCGAGCTCCGGTTCGGGCTTCTCGGATTTGAAATCATCTGAAACATTTTCACATACTTCCTTTCAGGAATACTGTTATGCCCTGACTTCTTCTGCGCGTTACATTAAGGTTATTGATAACGGCTATTGCTCGTTCAGGGTGGATTATGTTAAATATGCAACTCCGGGCACCGGCAGCAACACCCTGTCCTACCTGTGGTCGGGTCCCGGAATCGTTGGCGCCAACAACAAAGCATCCATCACCGTTAACAAAGCCGGAACCTACAGGGTAACTGCAACGGACTGTGATGAATGTGCTGATACTGACGAGGTTGTAGTCACTTCTATTAGCTGCTGTCCTTTGGAGGTAAATGCAGGTCCTGATATTTCCTGTTTCTCCTCATCAACAACTTTAACTGCCACATCAACGGGGAGAAGCGCTTGTTCCACCGATGGCATTACGGATTGCGATCATGCCATTGCGGCTTCAGGAGGTTGGATCATTGATTTATCAAAAGCCGGAGCATGCGGAGATAACGCTGGCGCCAAACTCTGGACCCAAGGCGGTGAGGGCACATCTTTTATTACTGTTGACTTTGGCGCATCAGTTCCTGCAGGAACGCAGGTTTGCGTGAAAATGAAGTTAGAACACTGTTCAAATACAAGCACCAGTTATAGCAATGCCAAAATTCAGGCGTCAGCAAACTCCGGTTCAGGTTTCACGGATTTAACATCGTCTGTAACTTTCACTCACACCTCTTTCCAGGAATATTGCTATACGCTGGCTTCTTCAGCGCGTTACGTGAAGGTTATTGATAACGGAAACTGCGCTTTAAGAGTGGACTATGTGAAATATAGCATCGAAGGCTCTGAAAATAATGAAGTCACCTACGTATGGTCGGGTCCCGGAATTGCCGGCTCAAACAATGGCGCAAACGTTACGATCAATCAGCCGGGCACTTACAGGGTAACTGCAACGGATTGCAAGGGATGTGAAGATACGGATGAAGTTAGAGTTTTCTCCTGTAATGACAATGATCCCTGCACCAGCAACCTGTGCGTTAACGGGCAATGCCGCTATGAACCGGTTGTTTGCAACGACCATAACCTCTGCACAGCCGACCGTTGCGAAAACGGAGGGTGTATCTACACTCCTGTTGTCTGCAATGACAATGATGCATGTACTACAGATGGACCATGCGTTAACGGGCAGTGTGTTTATACTCCGGTGACCTGTAATGATAACGATGCATGTACCACAAACGGACCATGCGTTAACGGACAGTGTCGGTATGAGCCGAAAGTTTGTAATGACAATGATGCATGTACTACAGATGGACCATGCGTGAACGGACAGTGCCGGTATGAGCCGAAAGTTTGTAATGACAATGATGCATGTACTACAGATGGACCAT
>CAZCXH010000003.1:0-33875 GCA_964502525.1 uncultured Chitinophagaceae bacterium | reverse complement strand
TTGTAATGACAATGATGCATGTACTACAGATGGACCATGCGTGAACGGACAGTGCGTTTATACTCCGGTAACCTGTAATGATAACGATGCATGTACCACAAACGGACCATGCGTTAACGGACAGTGCCGGTATGAGCCGAAAGTTTGTAATGACAATGATGCATGTACCACTGATGGCCCATGCGTTAACGGACAGTGCATTTATACTCCGGTAACCTGTAATGATAATGATGCCTGCACTACCGATGGTCCCTGCGTGAATGGACGGTGCGAATACACTCCGCTTATCTGCAATGATAATAATGCATGTACCACCGATGGACCATGCGTGAACGGACAGTGCGTTTACGCTCCGTTAGATTGCAACGATCATATTGATTGCACAATTGATGAGTGCCGTCCTGACATCGGTTGCAAGAATACTCCATCATCACTGACGCTGGATGCAAGAGGAACAAACCCCAGCGGTTGCGGTGTATGCGATGGCACGGCAACGGCTCATGTCAGCGGAGGCTCCGCTCCTTACACCTACTCCTGGTCAAACGGTGGCACCACTCAAACAATCGGAACGGGTGGCGAGCCAGCAGGCACAACTTCAATCTGCCTCAATTCAGGCGATGGTCTGATTGGTGATTTCATTGCTGATAATTACTACACTTCCGGCTCATTGGTTTTCACCAATAACACGGTTGCGGATATTCTTGGCACCACGAATGATGCTCTTTACCGCACAGAACGCTATACCGGCAATAACAGCACGTCATTTTCCTATGAAATTCCGGTAACCAACGGACAGTATGAAGTCGAGCTTCATTTTGCTGAAATCTACTTTGGTGTGGATGGCGGCAACCTGAATCCGCCCTTTACAGGGAAGCGTTTGTTTGATGTTTCCATTGAAGGCGTTCAGGTTCTGAATGATTATGACATCAATGCTGATGTTGGTCCGGCAACTGCAGTAATTAAAACCTATATGGCAACAGTCAATGACGGATTTGTCACTATCGTCTTCACCAATGAAGTGAACAGGGCGAAAGTGAACGGCATCTGCGTGAAACCAGCCCAATCACAGGGCAGCGGTGACGGGCTGTGCTCAGGAACATACCGCGTAACGGTGATTGACGCCAATGGTTGCAGCGCTACCGATGAAGTGAGAATTTCAAGTGATCTCTGTGATGATGAGAACGACTGCACGATGGATGATTGCGTGGACAACGAATGTATTCACAGTCCTGTTGAGTGCAGCGATAACAACCGCTGCACCGATGATGCTTGTGATGACGGAGCATGTGAACACACTCCGGTTATCTGCAATGATCACAACGCCTGCACCGAAAACGCTTGCGATCCTCAAACCGGCTGCGTTTATACTCCAATCGTTTGCAATGACAACAATGCCTGCACAACGAATGCCTGCGATCTTCAAACGGGCTGCGTTTATACTCCTGTAACTTGCAATGACCACAACGCCTGCACCGAAAACGCCTGCAATCCTCAAACCGGCTGCGTTTATACTCCAATCGTTTGCAATGACAACAATGCCTGCACAACGAATGCCTGCGATCTTCAAACGGGCTGCGTTTATACTCCTATAGTTTGTGACGACCATGTTTCCTGCACAAGGGATGAATGTGTTCAGGGGCAATGTGTTTACACGCCTGGAGAAATTAATCTGACGGTTGACAAGACGGATGTTTCCTGCGATTGTGTTCCGTCTCCAAATGAACTCTGCAAACTGGATTTTTCAGGTCTGCAGCATGGCGAGATTTTAAACACCCAGTATCTGGCTAATGGTGTTCGCTTCAAGGCTATGGCAAACGACCCCGGAATGGACACGCTGATCATCTTCAACTCAAATGTTAACGGCACTCAGGATCCCGATCTGGAAGTGAATATTGGAAATCTTGCCATCATTCCTTTGCACCTCAATGGTGGTGGAGATGGTATTGTTGATGATCCGAACGACAATATTGATGGCGGCAAGATTGCCCTGATGTTCGATCAGCCTAAAAAGATCGTTTCGTTTGATATCGTTGATGTTGACCATATGGATGGCGACCCGCATGCCATCGCTTATGATGGTTCCAATAATGTTCTCCTGGACGTTGACATTCCGATTCTTGGTGATGGTTCGGTTCAAACGGTGCTGATGAACGTAAGCGGAGTGCGGAAACTTGTTATCAACACGAGGAACTCAATCGGTGTCACCAACTTCATTTTTGATTGCCACTGCTGCGATGGCACTGCTTCAGCTCAACCATCCGGTGGCGCTGCTCCTTACACTTACGCCTGGAGCAATGGCGAAACCACTGCTTCGGTTGACGAATTGTGCCCCGGTGAGTATTGCGTCACTGTAACCGATAACAAGGGATGCTCGAAGGTAAGATGCGTAACCATCGGTGAAGAAGAGTGCAGCGATGCCTGTGATAGCATCAATTGCGATGACCAGGATCTTTGCACGACTGAGATTTGTGATGAAGGCGAATGTTTTTATGCCCCGTTGAATTGCAGAGATGAAAATCCGTGCACCAATGACCTCTGCGACAGGGGCGTCTGTGTATTTACTCCGGTAACTTGCAATGACAATAATGCTTGCACTAATGATATCTGTATCACTGCCAATGGACAATGCCGTTACGATGCAGTTGTTTGCAATGACAACAATGCCTGCACCAGCGAAGCTTGCAGCGCTGGACAGTGCCAATACGCTCCCATCACCTGCAATGACAATAATGAGTGCACGACTGATGACTGCAATCAATCTTCGGGATGCGTTCACACTCCGGTTCAGGGTTGTGGCGGAAATCCGTGCGATGCATCATTCTGCGATGACGGCAATCCGTGCACTGTTGATGTTGGCGATGGTTTAGGCGGTTGTACGCACACTCAGACTACCAATACGCCTGACTATCTGAAAATAGTTAACAACACCATCAACTCCCAGAATATTAAGATTTTATATGGGACAACAGGCGCATGGCTGAATCAAAATGTGTCTGGAAATACTCATCTGTGCATCACGATGCGGGATGCAACCAATCCCGGCTCATTGTCAAAGGTTCACATCAGGTTGAAGGGTTCCGCCACTACCGAGGCCAACAGGCTTACCAATAATTATCCCGGAGGTTGTGTTCCAAGGGGATGGACGACTGTTTGCATTCCTCTCAGTTTATTCGCCACAACGAATTTCACGGCATTGCCTTATGTTGAAATCTTCAACAGCGCAGCAGGCCCATATGAATTGCATATTTTGAAGATTGAATTCACCGGTGGCGCTGCTCCGTTTGTTTGGTTCGGTGATTCGCATACCAGCAATTACGTGAGCGGCAATACCGCAAACTTCAATGCCCAGTTGGTGACAGGTGGTCCATGCGGTGGCTCGAAAATGGCAGAATCGGATATGAATTTTAACTCTAATGAATCTGCCGAAGCGGAGATACGCGACATGAATGCCTACCCGGTTCCGTTCAACGATATGCTTTTTGTCGAATTCAATTCCGGTTTTGAAGGCAAAGCGGACTTAGCGCTGATTGACGTGCTCGGTCAGAGGATGAACGCAACTCAGGTGGAAGTGGCGGAAGGCCGCAACAAACAAATGTTGAGCCTTGACGCAACGCTGGTTTCAGGGATTTACTTCCTTGAAGTGAGAATGAATGAACAGGTACATTTCGTGAAAGTGATGAAATAAGGGAAGTTCTGAAAATTCTACCATTTACTCCCTCTTTCTGGAGAGGAAAGAGTGAGGCGATAAAAGAGCAATTTTTAGAACTGACCATAAGTTTTGTGAAGATAAGCCCATTAATAAAGGCTGACCTGGCTGTTCAGGACAGCCTTTGTTAATGGCGCTCATGGCAGATTCAGCTCAAATTGTTAAACGAAAAAAACGCTCGCAATGAAGAAAGTTTGTACGGCATTTTTGCTCTTGATTTTTCTTTCAGCTTTTCAAAATCATATTGCTGCTCAGTTAAATATTTCCTACACGGCAACGGATAACACGGTTTGCGGTCCGGTTCCTGATTGTGAATGTGAAGGGCAGTTGGTTTCCATTACAGTGCTCTATCGCGGTGTAAGCGGAAAAACTCTTAGAGTTTACAAAAACGCTTCGTTCAATTCTTCCGGATTAATTGCCACCATCCACAATGTTCAGGACGGACAGTTGATTGATATTACCAGCCCCGGCAACACCCGTTTAGGCCCCAACACCTACTTCACCATTGCCGGTATCAGGTTTTTCAGCTATGCAAGGATTCCCACTTCCTGCTCCCGGGTTCAGGTTGGAGCCACTTACGGCAACTATACTTTGGTTGGCTACACTGACCGGCATCGCAATACATGCGAAATTCCATTGTGCACCGCTTCAGTTGACCTTACGGTTGCAGGGGGCAATCCTCCTTATGAATATCGTTGGAGCAACGGTTCCGCCAGCGAAGATTTGACCGGCCTATGTTCCGGATCGTACAGAGTAACGGTGAAGGACAGGGCGGGAGTCAGAACGTCAAAGCTGATTCAGGTGGGCGATGCCGCATGTGATGACAACGACCTCTGCACCACCGACAAGTGCGTCAGCTATGAATGCATCTATACGCCAATTGATTGCAATGACGGGGATGCATGCACAACGGATGAGTGCGTGGAAGGGGTTTGCCAAAATGCTTCGCAATGCGATGATGCGGATTTGTGCACCATTGACCATTGCAGATTGCCTGATAACGATGACCATGATGATGACGATGACGATGACGATGGATGGTGGGGATGGTGGGGGTGGTGGCACAATGACGGTCATGATAACGATGACGATGATGACGATGGCGGAAGCAATGGTGCCGGATTAATTTGCATTAATACTCCGATTGACTGCCGGGAAGGCGATTATTGCACTGTTGATGCGTGTGTTGAAGGCGAGTGCATCCATACTCCAAAAGATTGCGATGATGAAAACGAATGTACGCGCGATGCGTGCAGAAGCAGCAGCGGCAATTGCAAGCATACACCAATACCTTTTTGCCAGCCGCTTTGCCAAAATGTAAATTGCAACGACAATGATCCCTGCACCACGGATGCCTGTTCGGACGGTCAATGTTCAAACATTCCGCTTAATTGCAACGACAACAACCTCTGCACCACTGATGCCTGCAACAACGGTCAATGTTCACATACATTAATAAACTGCGATGATAATAATTCCTGCACATTGGATGGATGTGACAGCGGCTCATGCATCAGCACACCGGTTAATTGCAATGATAATGACGCCTGCACGATTGACGGATGCGACAACGGTCAATGCGCGCATGCCGCAAGAAATTGTGATGACGGCAATCCGTGCACTGCGGATGCCTGCCAAAACGGTTTGTGTATCAACGCTGCGATAAATTGTGACGATAATGATGCCTGCACAAGTGATGGCTGTGACAATGGAATATGCATAAGCGCTCCGGTTAATTGCGATGATAATGACGCCTGCACGATTGACGGATGCAACAATGGACAATGTGCGCATGCCGCAAGAAGCTGTGATGACAGCGACTTGTGCACGACTGATGCCTGCGAAAATGGCTCATGTATCAGCGCTGCGATTAATTGCGATGATAACGATGCCTGCACCACGGATGGATGCGAAGAAGGACAATGTTCTCACATTACCAGAGATTGTAATGACAATGACGGTTGCACTACTGACGGTTGTGGCAATGGTCAGTGCGAACACCTGCCGATAGCAGGCTGCGGTGATCCATGCGCTCAGGCGAACTGCAGCGATAATGATGACTGCACCATTGATGTTTGCATTGACGGTTTCTGCCAATTCAATACGATCACATGCGATGATAATGATCCCTGCACACTCGATGATTGCGATAACGGCCAGTGCCGGACGCTGCCGGTTTGCAACGATAATGACAACTGCACGGTTGACGCCTGTGTTGATGGCGACTGCTTTTTTACGCCTGCAATGGCCGTTAGCATTGAAGCAACCGATCCCGCAAATTGCGGCAGCGCGTGTGATGGCTTTGCATCGGCAAATCCTTCGGGCGGCACAACGCCTTATTCCTATTCATGGTCCAACGGAGAAACCGGCCAATCAATTGGCGGATCGCTTGCCGCCTCGGAAACCTGCATCAATGCCGGAGGACCGCAGTACACCTTGTCAACCAATGATGTGTTTCAGGCGGACTGGTATTATAATGGGGTTACATTCGTTCACAGCAATGCGACTGTAGCCGACATTGCGAATACGGTTGATGATGATCTGTACAGAACGGAGCGCAACACCATGGATTCGATGTATTATAATATTCCTGTGTCTAATGGAAAATATGACGTTGATCTTCATTTCGCTGAGATTTACTACGGAGTTCCGGGAGGAAACATGAGCCAGCCTTTCACCGGCAGGCGCGTATTTGATGTTTATATTGAAAGCACTTTGGTTCTTGATAATTATGACATCAATGCAGATGCGGGCCCGGCAACAGCCGTAATAAAAACATTTAATACTACCGTCACGGACGGCAGATTAGATATCAAGTTCGTATCCGTGGTGAACAGGGCAAAGGTTTCAGCTATTTGTGTCAGATCCAATGCTGAACAGTCATCATTATGCGCAGGTACATACTCCGTAACGGTAACCGATGCCAGCGGCTGCACGGCAACGGAGTCCGTCACGCTATGCGCCAATGGGCTGAAACTTGCCGGCAACGCTCCTCAAAACAATGACGTTCTTCAATCATTTGATCTCAAGGTTTACCCGGTGCCATTTGACAACATATTGGAGGTTGAATTCAGCGCAGAAGGGAGCGGTAGGGCGCAAATTAGCCTGATTGACATGCTGGGACAGGTAGTAGAATCTCACAAAGCAGAATTCGAAAAAGGAAGGAATCAATCTCAAATAATACTTGAGGATGTTCATGCAGATGGAATGTACTTCCTTGAATTCAGAAGCGGTGATAGGGTGGAGTACGTGAAGCTTTACAAGTCAAGGTAGCATAACCGTCATTTTGAACAAAGGCGTTGCGGAGTCCTGCCAATCGGCAGACAGGGGGATTCCCCACGAACGAGTATACCAATTCATAACAGGAGTTCGGATAAGCAATTCTGCAAAAAGAGTCGTCCCGATGCGGCTTGAATATTTCGGTAAGCATGGTTTCTACTCTCAATACCGATTACCGATCACTGATTGCCGATTACCGCAATCAATGCACCAACGCTTCTATTCTTCATAACGTAATTCCTTGAAACTTTCAAGCATCGTGATTTTGTCACTGATTTAAGGCAGTGGTGAGATGTGGGTTTGGCTTTTCAAATTCTCCAATTCAACGGATCATAAAATTCACGGGCATGAAGGAAATAAACATTACCGTAAGCGGGATTCGAAGAATAATGAGTGAACGGGAAGTGAAAATACTTATGCCACTCAGACAAGCCAAAAACTGCAAGTTTTGACCAGCTTGGAGTCAGCAGTTTGAAGTCGGCTGCTTGAAGCTAAAGCCCTGTAAAAGATGAAACAAGAAGATTGACCTATTAATTAAAATGATAAATGTCATGGTTGCCCGATGTGCCGGAAGCTACTTTTAAAATGTTGATTATTTTCTCAAAGAAGCGATAAACAATGAAGCCTTGTCAGATGAAGAATTTAAGAATGTCCTGCTGCGGTATTTTCATCACTATGCTCATGATCATCGTCCGCCCGGGTGTCAGCAGCGCGCAGGGAGATTTTTCCTACTGGAAAAATTTGTCGAGGGAAGACAGCATTGCGATAGATGCGTTGCTGCTTTATCCTAAGGAGACACGGGATGCCATGCTTGAAGCATCACTGTATCCGGAGGCGCTGGTGAAGCTGCAAAGTTTGCAAACCAGGTACAATAAATCGTTTGCTGGTTTGATGTCGCAATATCCAAAAGATGAACAGGAAAAGTACTGGAATTTGGTTCGCTACGATGGGTTAGTAAAAAAGCTTTCGGAAGGAAAGAAAAAGTCGGAAAGCGAAATAAACGAAATTTTGAAGGATTACCCCGCTGAGATTCATGAAACGGCCCGCAGTTTCGGAATGCGAAAATATGAAACGCTGGTGAAAATCACCGGCCAGTCGGATGCGTTCAATCAGGCTTTTCAAAACTTCATTAAACCCTATCCGCTTAAAACACAAGAGGCATTAACTGCGCTTGTGCAATTACCTGAAGCGCTCAGCATTTTGCAGGATAATCTTTCGCTGGTGGTGCTGGTGGGCGATGTTTACAGAAAAAACCCTGACTTTGTTAAGCACATGGCGGATTCGTTAAGCCTTGAAGTGGCGAAGCAAAATGCAGAGGATGTGAAACAATGGTCAAAGACGCTGGAAGAAAATCCGGAAGCTGCCGAAGAGTTAAAACAGTCCGCGAAGGAATATGCAAAGGAATACGGCTATGAGGAAGAAGATTACACGAAACCGCGCGACATGGACGCGGTTGAAATTCATCACTACTATCATCCCTACCCCTACTGGTGCGGGTGGCCATGGTGGTATCCTGACTATTGGTGGTATCCTTATCCATATTGGCATCACTGGGGATTCTATTTCAGTGATGGCGGCATTATCGTGTTCGGATTGCCCTCCTATTTCTTTGTGTCATGGTATTACCATTACCCGATTCACCATTACTATTACCCCCATCTCACAGACGCATACATTCACACCTACCAACACTATGGACCAAGAAGAGTGAGCAACACGATTTCCCATGCCGTTGATGATTGGCGGAAAGAGCAGGAGGAAAAGCTTCCTCCCGGTTTATTGAACGATGATGCGCAGCGGATCGGGCGGTTGAAGCAATACGGCAAGTTTGAAGAAGAATATTCGCGATTCAACATGGTAAATCCTGAAAAATCCCTTACCAGACAGGAGTTTTTCGGGAAAAATGAAAATGAATTCGAGCAGTTGGATTATCCCAAAAAAGAAATTCCGAAAATTCAAAAAGACTACCCGGATGATGTGTATCAGAGGAAACAATACCCCACCAAAAAAGAAATTGAAAACAGAACCTTTGAAAAGAACTGG
Organism: uncultured Chitinophagaceae bacterium; assembly: GCA_964502525.1. Lineage (GTDB taxonomy): Bacteria > Bacteroidota > Bacteroidia > Chitinophagales > CAIOSU01 > DATLYB01. The sequence goes on along the minus strand of CAZCXH010000003.1, from coordinate 24,847 downwards.
ACCTATCCGCAGAAACAAGAGCCGGTGAGAAGGTATTACCCCGATAAAAAACAAGAGCCGCAGCAAAAGCAAGTTGAACCGCAAAGAAAAATTTATCCGCTGAATAACGCGCAGCCGCAAAAGAAATTCATTCCCCAGAAGCAGGTTGTTCCTCAGCAGCAAATACCGCGGAAGCAGTTTCAACCGAAATCAGACAAAATGATAAGGCCAAAAACGGGCGGCAGATAACTTTTAAAAACACAAAGTCATGAAAGATATTATCGGATTGCTTAAACGAAATGAAAAAGAAGTTTGCGTCACCATTGTTCTCAATGAAAAATTCAAATCGTTTGATGACAAAGAACGGTTGCAGGCGCGTTTCAGAAAGATAATTGCCACTGCTAAAAAAGTTCTCAATGCCGAGCATGGTGAAGAAACAGCCGGTTCCATCGCAAAGCAATTAAACGCGCAGCTTTTTAATCTTGATTTCGGTAAAGCGCGGGAATCTCTTGTGGTATTTGCAGCAGAAGGATTTGGCAAATTGGTCTGGCTGCCCTTTGCAGAAAAGGAGCGCCTCATTATCCGCAACAGTTTCGATGTGCAGCCGCTCACGGATGCAATGAACCGCGAGCGCAACTATTGGGTGCTGGCATTAAGCAAAAACAAAACACGCCTGTTCAGGGGAAAGAATGAAAAAATTGAAGAAGTGATTAACACTGACTTTCCGGTATCATACGGGGAGCAATTCCAGTATGACAAAACCCATGCAAATGCTTTTTCATATATGACCGGATTATATGCGGGAGAAGAATCAAAAATAGATAAGGAAAGGATGCGAGCTTTCTTCCGGCACGTTGACCATTTGCTCAAACCGGTTCTGCAAAAAGAAAGCCTGCCTCTCATCCTGATGGGCGTACAGGAGAATCTGAGCAAATTTTCTAAGGTAGCATCAGTAACCGGGCATGTAGCTGCCGGGATTAGAGGCAATTATGATTACTATTCGGCAGGGCAGATAGCCAAAAAGGCGTGGCCGCTTGCTAAGAAGAGCATTGTGCCGGAAGTTGCGTTGCAATAAATTTATGCGCGGTAAATCACGTTGTATTCTGATGAATGTCATGGTGTGGGAAAAATTGGCGTTATACTTTTGGATTATTCAAGTGAGGAAATAGGCAAAGCCGGGAAAGGTTGAATTATCGAAGGAGAGTTTAAAACTTTTCAGGCGAGGTTTCGTGGATGGGCGGGAAAAGAAAGCGTTCTTTGGATGATGAGTGCGAAAAGTCAGTGAAATCAAAGGTTCCTCGTTAGCTGGCTTTGTGCCCGCAGGGGGCGCAGTCATCTGCTTGTTGGACGCCTTCGGGATTCCGGAAGATGCTTCGCCTGCTGTGGCAAGGGAGTCAGCCGAAAAGCTGGCGAACAAAGTTTGGCATAACAAACCTTCAAGCCACAAGCCTTGGGCTCTTATCCGACAAAACGGATGATCCGAAGGGCGGTAAACGAAGCCAGACTCAACGGGTTCATGTTTGAAAGGATATAAACCCGGAGAGAAAGCCCGGGTACTTGAAGCTATATGGAAGCTACGGCTTTCATCATAGTGGAAACGGGAATCAATTCGCAAGAAAGGGTTCCCGTTTCTTTTTTATAACGGGGAAAATTATCGGATGCTTCGATAACAACACAGCGTTTAAATATCTTTATGAAATTATTGTTAAATGACCAGGCATTATAAAGGCAAAGAATCTGCGCCATCTCACAAAACAAATCCTGGCAGCGCCTTAAAAACCGGTGCTGCAAATCTTTTTCGTCCCCTGGTGGAAGCCGCTGCCGAAGGAATAGTGCTTGTTGACGGCAACGGCAAGATTATGATGATGAACCGGCATGGTGAAAGTCTTTTCAGGTACAAAGAAAAAGAGCTGTTGGGCAAGCCGGTTGAAATGCTGATTCCCGACCGCTTCAAAGCGAAACATCGCAGCCACCGCCAGAAATATGTAAAGAACCTTCATAGCCGTTCGATGGGCATCGGGATGGATTTATCCGGAAGACGCAAGAATGGAACTGCATTTCCGATAGAAGTGGGGCTGAGCAGCTTTGTATTTGAAGGTAAAAAATATACTGCCGCCTTCATCACCGACATCACCATGCGCAGGCAGGCTCAGGAAATATCCAACCTGCTAGCAGATGTGGTGAGCAGTTCTGACGTTTTTATCATAGGTGTTTCCAGCGAAGGAAAAATTCTATCGTGGAATAAAGGAGCGGAGAAGTTGTATGGCTACCGGGCTGATGAAATCCTTGGCAGACCTATTTCAATTTTATCGCCTAAATGGCTGAAAGACGAGATTCGCAGCATCTATGAACGGGTGCTGAAAGGCGATCGCGTGGAGAACTATGAAACGAAGCGTGTCGCCAAAAATGGCAATATATTAGATGTGTCCCTCACCATTTCACCGCGAAAAGATACAGAAGGAAACATCATTGGCACCTCTTCGATTGCCCGGGATATTACCCGCGACAAACAGATGCAGGCTGCCTTAAGGAATGAAAAAGAAATGCTCCGGCAATACCTCGACATAGCCGGTGTGATGTTTCTTGTACTGGATAAAAAGGGAAACGTGCAGCTCATCAGCAAAAAAGGATGCGGGATATTGGGATATGCTGAAAATGAAATCATCGGAAAAAATTGGTTCAGCCATTTTTTGCCTCAAGCGGAGAAAAAGAAAATAACCGGATTCTTTAAGGATGTCATCGAGGAAAAGATTGAAATCCCTTCGAAATATGAGAACTTGGTTTTGCGGAAAGACGGACAGACGCGAATCATCAGTTGGAGCAGCATTTTGCTTCACGATGAAAAGGGCGACACGGCAGGCACATTGAGTTCAGGCGAAGACATCACCGAACGAAAAGAGATGGAAGCAAAGCTGCTGGAAGCGCTGTTAAACGGGCAGGAAACCGAACGGGACCGCTTGGCGCGCGAACTGCATGATGGATTGGGCGTAACGCTGTCGAGCGCCAAAGCCCACCTGGGTGCGCTGGAGCCTGCCCTCAATAGCATGGGCGAAAAAAGGAAAGCGCATCTCATTAACTCGCTTGCTCTGCTTGACACGGCCATCCACGATATACGCAGTATTATATCCGACCTGTCGCCCCGTATTTTGGGTGAACACGGTTTAGAGGCAGCGATTGAAGCTCTTTGCCTCCAGCTTGACCAAACACACAAATTCTCGGTGAAATTTTACTCCTCAGGCATGGATGAGCGGTTAAGCAAGCCGGTGGAAAAGACGCTCTACCGCATCGCGCAGGAGCTGGTCAATAATGCCGTTAAGTATTCCAAAGCGGATACCATCATGGTACAGTTAATCCGGCATGGCAGCCTCCTCACGCTTACCGTTGAAGATAACGGTATCGGCTTCGACACAAAGTTTTTACTCGCCCATGATGGCAGAGGATTCAGGAATATTACCAGCCGCGTGACGCATATCAATGGCGTGTTTCATATTGACTCATCCATCGGCAACGGCACACTGGCAAGCGTAGAGGTACAGTTGGGAGCGGAAAAATAACTCTGGCGAAATAATTTAAGGTCAGTTTTAAATCATCCACCTGCAAAGCAGGTGGATTTTAACCGTAAATAGACAGTTGAAAAAAGGTGAAGTTCTCAAAGGTTTGTTTTTCAGGCAATTGCAAAGGAAATTTTTCAACTGCTATGCAGTAGAATTTCTTACGGATGGGTTTTATCTGAACGCTATACTAAACCTATACTTTGGAACAATTACAGATTTCCACCGTCTATTTGCGGCTTAAGAGCCAAGCACCCCGAGGGTGCTTTTCGCGCAAAGCCATCACTTCTGCCCACGCTCAAGAAAGCGTGAAATGTGAAACCAGAGCGGAGCAATGCGTGAAGGAAAGAACATAACCACCGCCAAAGGCGGTGGGTTTCCGAGTTAAACTAAAAATTCAACAACTTAACTTAACGTGAGTTATGGATTACAACGAACGTAATTGGTTGAAATTCATTGCCGTCCTCTTCAGCGGACGGTTTAATGAAGAATAATCGCATGAGGCTTTAACCAAATTCAAATCTTTTGGCTAAAGCCCCCGGTTAATTTCCTTTGTTTTTATCCGTCCGCTAAAGCGGTCGGCAATGAAAGCTATGATTTGCGCTCTTTCGGTAATGAAAGTTAATCCATAACTCACGTTAACTTATTCCCTCTCCAGATGGCTCCAGATGGAGAGCGTTGGGGTGAGGCGTAAAAAGAGGCAATTTTTAGAACTGCCCTTAATGAAATGCATTACCGCAAAAACTTGTTTCAGCCGAAAATACGGTGAAAACCCGATGGGTTCTGTCGCACGTTCAACCTGAATACTATATGATTTTTTTTTAGAAACACTATTCTTACCTTTATGGTATGGGCAAGATAAATGTTTTGATTGCTGACGACCACCAAATATTCAGGGATGGCATTAAAGCATTGCTTAGCGAGGCGAAGAACATTTCGCTGGTGGCTGAAGCGGCTGACGGCAATGAAGCCCTGAAACAGTTGAAAAAGAATCATGTTGACGTAGTGCTAATGGACATCAGCATGCCCGAATGCGATGGCTTTGAGGCGACCAAACAAATCAAAGCCAAATTTCCTGATGTGAAAGTGCTTGCCCTTACCATGTATGAAGACGACCATCATGTAGTGGACATGCTCGATGCAGGCGCTTCCGGTTACGTGATGAAGAACATCGGAAGGGTGGAGTTGGTCAATGCCATCCAGTCCGTGGCTAACGGGGAAAGCTATTTGAGTAAAGAAGCTTCGGACAAACTTGTGGCCCACATTATCAGAAGCAGGAAAGAGTCAAGCAAGAAAGAAGACGAGGCGCCTCTTACCGAGCGCGAGACAGAGGTTTTGAAACTGATAGCGAATGAATTGGGTCCGCGCGAAATCGCGGAAAAGCTGTTCATCAGTCAGCGCACGGTTGACACGCACCGCAGGAACCTTATGGAAAAGCTTCGCCTTAAAAACACCGCTGGCATCGTGAAATATGCCATCAGCAAGGGCTTTGTTGATGCTCCCGCCAAAGCCTGATCTTGTCTGTCTAAGGGTTTCTCGCAGATTTGGCCGAGTGTTTTTCCGGGTTATCTCCGTTAATTCGAGTACGCCCTTTCATTGAAAAAAATCAGGGTTTTCACTCTAAAATGTTATCCTCCGCTGTACGACTTTTGTCATCATTATTTAATCCTATAAAATTTAATGCAATGAATCATGGAACAATCAAAAAGGCAAACGACAGCAGGCAGGTAGTGCTTAATCATTTCAATCCGGAACAGGAAGTGCGGAATGAGGAATGGTTTGAGAAATACTCTTTTAAAAAAAATCAGATCATTTTCCATCAGGGAAATACCCCAATGGGTGTTTACTATGTTTTGTCGGGAAAAGTGAAGTTTACCCGGAACAGCGAAGACGGGACCCGGCATATTATCCGTATAGGCGCGGAAGGTGATTTTCTCGGTTATGAAGATGTGTTGCTGGATAGAAAATACAGCAACACGGTGGAAGCATGGGGAGATGTGGTGCTCTATTTTATTCCGCGCAAAGATTTTACGGATGTGCTTGATAACGACATTAAAGCATCCAGGAAATTTTCACAAATGCTTTCAGAAAACCTCCTTGATACCGAAGCGCGCCTTGTTGTTTTGGCGCATAAGCCCGTTCGCGGGAGATTGGCCGATGCGTTGCTTTCATTGAGTTATTACTTCAACCACAACGACACACCGGTGAGCATTTCGCTGACCCGCCACGAACTTGCCAACATGATCGGCACGGCTCCTGAAACAGTGGTGAGAATGCTCGCAGATTTTAAAGATGAAAAAATCATCAGCACCGAGCGGAAGGCAATCAGGATTTTGGACGAAAAAAGATTAATAAAGACGACTGAAATGTATAATTGAAATAACCGTGTTCAAAAGAGCTTTTGAAGTACAGCGTTCAATTTCAATCTTTTCAAAATGAAACTCCTCACAGCTAATCTTCCGCATCGGGTCATCCGGTTTATGAAAGATCATTTTCCGAATCACAGCATTATCAGATCCAGAGATCCAGAGTGCAAACCGATGGCAAAGGGAAAAAATTTTATTGCGTAGATAATCCTTCGGCATGGCAAGTATTGGGAAAAAACAGCAGTCAAGCCCAAATTGGAAATCAAGGTGGCGTAAAAAACCGCTTGAGGTTGTCAATCACTTTTCAAGGGCAGGAATACGCTCCAATGTGTTTCCTGCCTTTGTTTTTTTCAGGAAATTCGCTTTTCATCTCACTATTATAATACCTTAAGGGCAGTTCTAAAAATTGCGCTTTTTATCGCCTCACCACTTCCCTCACCAGAAGGAGAGGGGGTAAGTTGTAGAAATTTTTAGAACTGCCCATAATAGGTATTCAATAGGTATTCAATGGCACTCTGCTATGTCATGCCCGATTGCCTCTGAAGAATAATCTGCAAATTGAAGGATGGCGTTTTCAGCATTCAATGAAGTAGTTCCTGCCGGCAGATTGTTTCTCTTCACCCCGTAAATATCCCTAAGCTGAATCGGTTTGCCTTCCTCATCAATCACATCCAAATCATACCTGAAAATCACCTTCGTTCCAACAGGCGCATGGTAATAGATTCTCCATGCATCGCCTTCTCCTGTACCCACGCATCCGTTGGAATATGCCTTGCCGAGCGTTTTGGGGTTGGTGGTTGGATGGATAAGCGACCCTAGCCTTCGCCCGCCAATCGCAGGCTCCAGCCACGGGATTTGCGGCATCATCGTGTATTGGTCATCATCGCGCTTGGTGGTTGTGTAGCGTTCACCCGTTACGGGATTCACAAAAATCGGGGTCCTTTCAATCCGCACGATTTCTCCCGCACCGATGGGTGTTTGCAGGCTTACCATGCGTTTGGCGGTTTTCAGGAATTTGTTCTCGTTTCTGCCCACGCGGACGCTGAATGTATATTTCACCGTGTCGCGTTCGATGATTCTGAGTTTGAATTCAGGGATGTTAACGTCAATCACCGTGTTGTGAAGCCGATTTTGAATATCAACGGCTGTTGCCGCGTCAGGAATCCGGAGCGTGTCTCCCTTGCGCAGCACAACCATATCCCGCTGATCGTAGATGAAGTTGCCGCGCTGTTTTTGCACGTAGTAGTCGGTGTTCGCCAGCGTATCAATTATCCATGAATTAGCTCTCGCCAGAATGTGCTCGGTAAGCCTGCAGCCCGGCATCGTATCATATTGGGCAACGATGCTGTCCATGTAAGAGAAATATTTCTTTATCGTTATGTCTTTCTCTGCGATGACAATTGGATCATTAGGCTCCTCTTCAGCCAACGGTTCAGGGTTGATGATGTTTTCGCGCGCCTCGCCTTCCGCCACAGGCAACCGGGCGCAGGAAAAGGCTAACATTGAGAACAAGATGAGAAGAAGAAGCCGGAACATAGCCGCAACGCAGTGCAAATTAACCGCGATTCAATTTTTGTTTTGATGATGAAAGTCACAGAATGCCTCGTTAAGCTTGCTGAAATTTGACGCGGGGAAAATTTTGGTCAAACTACTATCATTTGCAGATAGTCAATTTCATCACTCTTTATAGAATCATCACCGCTCCGCTGCTGTTGTACCTCGTCATAGCGGGACATCTTGTTGCCTTCAGGTGGCTGCTTGCAGCAAGTTTTTTCACGGATGCTGTTGACGGCATCATTGCTCGGAAATTCAAAACCGCCAGCGTATTGGGCTCGCGTCTCGATTCCATCGGTGACGACCTGACTTTTGCCGTTGCCATAATCGGACTCGTCATCACCCGTCCTGAACTTATTCGTGAACAGTGGATTGTTATTGACACATTGCTTTTGCTGTTCTTCATCCAGCTTTTCATGGGGCTTATCAAATATGGAAGAATGACCAGCTTTCACACTTATCTCGCAAAGGTTGCCGCCATTCTTCAGGCAGCATTTCTGTTATCCTCGTTTTTTCTTGAAGATATTTTGCATCCTCTTTTTTACACTGCCTGCCTTGCGACCGCATTGGATTTGATTGAGGAGATAATATTGGTGCGCGTAATTCCGGTGTGGAAGACAGACGTGAAGGGGCTGTATTGGGTGCTGAATTATGGAGAAACGAGGAGCAATTAATGAACAACGCGATGTACTTTAGCATAGAATCTCTTTCGCATGGATGACCTCCTGGACGATGACGAGCAAAAAACTCCGTATTTCAAACGGTACCGGCAAATCATCAAGGTGCTCGTCAAGTACGGGTTTGAGGACCTTGTCGCCCACACCCGGTTTAAAGGGCTCAACTGGAGGAAAATCCTCCCCGACCGCGAAGGCGTTCCCGCAATGCAGTATTCGCGCTACGAGCGCATCCGCCTCGTATGCGAAGAACTTGGACCCACCTTCATCAAGTTCGGGCAGATTCTCAGCAACCGCCCTGACATCATCCCCAAGGATTTGATCACCGAGCTTGAAAAGCTGCAAGACCATGTTCCGGCTGTCCCCTTTGAGCAAATCAAACCCAAGCTCGAACGCGAGTTCAAAAAGCCGCTTGACGAAATTTTTTCATTCATTGATGAAAAGCCGTTGGCTTCCGCTTCCATAGCCCAGGTTCACCTTGTGAAGCTGCGCAGGGGCGATGATGCCGTGCTGAAAATTCAAAAGCCTCTCATCCGCAGGAGCGTCAGCGCTGACATCGAAATCATGCGCGACCTTGCCGGCATCATCGAACGAAATTTCCCTGAATCAGCCGTCATGCAGCCTGTTGAGCTGGTCAGCACGTTCGAGAAAGCCATCAAGCGCGAAATGAATTTCGTCACCGAAGCCAACAGCATGAGGCGCTTCGCGCAAAACTTCGAGCACGACAGCCGCATCTATGTTCCAAAGGTATATGACTCCTACACCACTCAAAAAGTGATTTGCCAGGAATACATCATCGGCAAAAAGCTCACTGACACCGAGGCCATCAAAACTGCGGGAATGACTCCGAAAGATGCCGCTAAAATCGGGCTTGACCTCTATTTCATGCAGGTCTTCGACTATGGCTTCTTCCATGCCGACCCTCATCCCGCCAACATCTTCATCATGCCTGACGGGCGTCTCTGCTTCATTGATTTCGGCATGATGGGCACGCTCACGCTTGATGACCAATATATCCTCGGTGACCTCATGTATTCCATCCATGCCGAAGATGTAAAAAATCTCGCTGACACCGTCCAGGCGATGGCGCGCGACAACGTTATTCAAAAGCGCAATGAGTTTGAGCAGGAATTGCGCGAGTTTATCGAGGCGGCTCACACAACCTCAATCAGCGAAGTGGAACTGAGTGATATCCTCGAAGGCTTGCGCAAGGTGATGTACGATTACAAAATAAAAATATCACCCAACTTTCATCTGCTCATGCGGGCGCTCATTATTATCGAAGGTGTGGGCTTAACCCTTTTCCCGGATTACAACCTCATGGAAGAGGTTCAGCCCTACGCGCGCAAGATCATTGCAAGGCGCTACAGTCCGGCTGAGTTGTTCAAGCGCTTCTATGGCAGCGCCCGCGAAATGGGCGAGCTTATCCTTGAACTGCCCAATAACGTGCGCGAGGTTTTTCTGAAGCTCAGGCAAGGAAAGCTGCACGTGGAGTTCGAGCACAAAGGATTAGACCCCATGATGAACCGCATGGATGTGGTGGGCAACCGCGTCTCCTTCGCCATTGTGGCCGGCTCCATGATACTGGGTTCCGCCATCGTCATCCACTCCGGCATTCCGCCACACTATAAAAATGTACCCATAGTTGGAGTAGCCGCCTTCGTCCTTGCAGCCTTGTTCGCCCTGCGATTGCTGCTTGCGATCATGAAGCATGGAAAGATGTGAGAAATCAGAATGAGTAAATGATTTAACGGATCCTTACATTCAATCAATCCATAATTAGGTCAAACTAAATAAAACCTGCCGGGATGACAGAAGAAAGTCACAAACAGAATAACGATTCCGGGAGGCTTCAGCCGTTCCTGCCTCCTCCGGTGAAGCGGGTGCGCGATTTTGTTCGTCCGTTCATGTTCTATTTCTCCCCCCGCTTCTTCGGCATGGAAAACGTTGATGCCTCCACACCTTGCATGTTCGTCACCAACCACACAGTTTATGGGCTTACCGATGGCTTCCTCTTCGGTGCGGAATTATACATCCAAAAAGGAATCTTTGTCAGGGCGCTCGTTGACGACCTCCATTTCCAGATTCCCGTCTGGAAAGACAAGGTTCGCGAGGCCGGCTTCGTCAGGGCGAGCCGCGAAAACTGCGCAGCCCTGATGGAAGCCCGTGAAAACATCCTCGTTTTTCCCGGAGGCGCCCGCGAAACATGGAAGCGCAAGGGCGAAGCCTACAAGCTCCTGTGGAAAGACCACATCGGTTTCGCGCGGATGGCGGTACAGTATGAATATGACATTATTCCGGTTGCGCAGGTGGGTGGTGATGACGCTTTGAAAATCGTTGCCGATGCTGACGACCTGATGAAATCCTTCATCGGGAAAATATTGGCTCAATCCGGCATCGTCAAAAAATACCTGAGGGGAGGCGACATCATCCCTCCGGTAACGAGGGGATTGTTCGGCTTGCTGGGCGTGCCCAAGCCAGTGAATCTCTACATCGCTTTTGGAAAGCCCATTGGCACAAAGCGCTTTATGCAGAAGAACGATGATGAAGAAACGCTCTGGCTGTTGAGAAACGAGGTGGAACTTGCGATGGAAAAATTATTCATCCGGTTGCTTGAATACAGGGACAGGGATAAGCAAACCGGCTTCTTCCGGAGATGGTTGACTGGATAAAGCCTTCCGATTTATTTTTATATTGCACCGGATATGACCAAGGAGTTAAGCGTTGCACAATTAAGGCGCACCGTCAATCCTGCCCACCTGAGCTGCGAATCGGTGGAGCAGTTGAAGCCTCTGGAAACCATCATCGGGCAGCAGCGCGCGATGAAGGCGCTGCAGCTAGGACTGGGCATCCGCTCGCAGGGATTCAACATCTATGTTTCCGGGCTGCCCGGCACAGGCAAGCTCACCGCAGTGAAGCGCTACCTTGCGGAAATCGCAAAGAAGGAGCCACAGCCTGCCGACTGGTGCTGCGTTTACAATTTTGAAAACCCCTACGAGCCGAAGCGGCTGATGCTGCCGCCCGGAAAAGGGCGCGGTCTGCGTGACGACATGGATGATCTGATCGCTCAGGCAAGGCAGGCATTAATCAAGGCTTTCGAGAGCGAAGAGGCGGCAGCAAAACGCGAGGAGATTATCAAAAATATTGAGCAGAAGAAACTCGAGATTTTTTCAAAAGTCGAGAAGCAGGCACATGAGCAGGGGTTTCTCGTTAAGCCCGCTCCCGCCCGCATCACCACCGTTCCGATGAAAAGCGATGGCGAGGCGATGACCGACAAGGAGTTTCAGGCATTGGCTAAAGAGCAAAGGGATGAGATCATCCGGAAGCAGGAAAGCCTGCTTGAAGTGATAAAATCAGCGTTGCGGCAGGACCACGACCTCGATCGTGAAGCGAACAGCAAAGTCCGCAACCTCGAAGAACAGATAGCCCTTTTTGCCATCACCATCCTGATTGACGAGTTGCGCGAGAAGTATGCAAAAATTAATGATGTATTAAAATATCTCGATTCAGTTCAGCAGGACATATTGGAAAATTTCAGCCGGTTTTTAAAGCCGCCCAGGGAAGACAATCTGACAGCGCTGATGAAAAGTTGGGAGGCGCCCTTCTTCTTGCGCTACGAGGTGAATGTGCTCATTGATAATTCCGCGCTGGAGGGCGCACCGGTAGTGATTGAACTGAACCCTACTTATGTGAATTTGTTTGGCAAGGTCGAGAAGGAATCGCAGATGGGAACGCTCTATACCAACTTCACCCTTATCCGCAAAGGCTCGCTGCACCAGGCAAATGGCGGCTATCTTGTAATTCCCATTGAGGAGTTGCTGCGCAACTATCTCTCATGGGATGGGCTGAAGCGGGTTATCCGCAACAGGGAGATTGTAATTGAAGACCCGGGCGACCGCCTCGGTTTCGTCACGACCAAAACACTGAAGCCCGAACCCGTGCCATTCCAGGCCCGGGTGATATTGATCGGTGAACCATTATTGTATTATCTGCTCTATGAATACGACAGCGAGTTCAAGGAATTGTTCAAAGTGAAAGCCGAGTTTGACACGGTGATGGATTACACGGACAAAAACATCAATGATTATCTATCGTTCGTCTGCAAAGTGTGCAAGGAAGAAAACCTCGCCCCGCTTGATTCAACGGCATTGGCGAAAATTATTGAGTATGGCTGCCGCCTTGCGGAAGACCAGCAGAAACTCTCAACCCGCTTCGGGGAGATTTCGGACATCATCCGCGAAGGCTGCTACTACGCTGGTTTTGAAGATGGCAAGCGCGTCACATCAGCGCATATCATGAAAGCCGTGGAGGAGAAATATTATCGCTCCAACCTCATCCAGGAAAAAATCACGGAGATGATTAAGCGCGGCATAATCATCATTGACCATGTTGGAGAAGCAGTGGGCGAAGTGAACGGCTTGGCAGTGAGTGATTTAGGCGATGTTTCCTTCGGGCGCCCGAACCGCATCACGGTAACGACAGGCATTGGCGCGGATGGCGTGATTGATATCGAACGCGAAGCCAAGTTGGGCGGGAAGATTCATACCAAGGGAGTGATGATCCTGTCCGGGTTTCTCTCGGAAAAATTTGCGCGCCAAAAACCACTGAGCCTTTCCGCGCGATTGGTGTTTGAGCAGAGCTATTCTGAAGTGGAGGGCGACAGCGCATCGAGCACGGAGTTGTACGCTTTGTTGTCGAGCCTATCAGAAGTGCCGATTAAACAAGGCATAGCTGTAACAGGTTCCGTTAATCAAAAAGGCGAGGTGCAAGCGATTGGCAGGGTGAATGAGAAAGTTGAAGGTTTTTATGAAGCTTGCAAGCAAAAAGGGCTTACAGGCGAGCAAGGCGTGATGATTCCGCAAAGCAACCTCGCCAACCTGATGCTGAAGGAGGAAGTGGCAGAAGCTGTCGGCAAAAAAAGATTTCACATCTGGGCGGTTAGCACGGTTGACGAAGGCATCGAAGTGCTGACAGGCGTTAAGGCCGGTTCGCGACAGAAAGACGGCTCCTTCGGGAAGAATACCATCTACTGCAAAGTTGACGAACGGCTGAAAGAGATTGCCGATGTGATAGAGAGGCGTGCACAGCAATTTTCAGAAAAAGCGTCACTGGCAAAAGCAGATGGTGATTCTGATGATGAGTAGCCTTTTATCATCATGCTGACAAAGGTCATTAACCCCGCAGATCAGCAGCCATATCTTTCAGGTGTTTATGAAAGAAGTACCGGAAATTTCAGCAACCAGGGGCATTACTTCCGCGGAAGGCTTGCATCTGCTCCATCAGATGCTGCTCATCCGCAGGTTTGAAGACAAGTCTGCTGAGTTGTACACCAGGATGAAGATTCGCGGGTTTCTCCATTTGTATAATGGCGAAGAAGCTATTGCAGTGGGCGTCATGGACGCTTTAACAAAAGAGGATAATGTGCTTTGTTCGTACCGCGAGCACGGACAAGCAATTGCGCGCGGTGTTGGTCCGGATGCAATCATGGCTGAGATGTACGGCAGGCTGGAAGGATGCAGCCGCGGACGTGGCGGTTCGATGCACTTGTTTGATGCGGAAAAAAAATTTTATGGCGGCAGTGCGATTGTAGCAGGGCATCTTCCGATGGCGCTGGGCATGGCGCTGGCTTCCAAAAAGGAAAGGAAAAATAATGTAACATGCTGCTTCTTTGGCGAAGGCGCGATGGCGGAGGGCGTATCCCACGAAACAATGAACCTCGCCTCGCTCTGGAGTGTGCCGCTGCTGATGGTGTGCGAGAATAACCGTTATGCGATGGGTACAGCGTTGCGTTATTCTCTTGCTGAGCAGGACGTAGAGAAAAGAGGAATTGCTTACAACATAACTTCTAAAGCGATTGATGGAATGGATGTGCTTGTGGTGAGAAACGCAGCCCGTGAAGCCATAGAAACGATTCGGAAAACCGGGAAACCGTACTTTCTTGTCTGCAACACTTATCGCTTCCGCGCTCACTCCATGTTTGATGCGGAACTGTATCGTGACAAGAGCGAAGTCGAAGAATGGAAGAAGCGTGATCCAATCCCGAAGCTGCAGAATTATTTAATTAGCGAAAAGTTAATCACCGAAAATGATGTGAAGGAAATAGAGAAAAGAGTGGATGCTGAAGTTCAGCGTGCTGTTGATTTTGCTGAATCCGGAACCTGGGAGGCGGTGGAGCAGTTGACAAAATTTGTTTACACCTGAATTCTGCAAACTCAAATTCCATGAACAATCAATTTCCCGCAGATACCGCAGATTTCCGCAGAAAATATTCTTTTCTGACATTCATCTGCGTGAATCAGCGAAATCAGCGGGAAACCTGTGTCATTTCAAATAGTTTGCGGATTTGAGGTTACAGCGAAAAGTCATGATCGAGATTGAAAAATCAAAAGTGTTTACGTTGAAAGACAGCATTGACTACGCACCCGGTGCGGTGGTCAGCAAGACAATCATTAAGAAACCAACGGGAAACATCACGTTGTTTTCATTTGACAAAGGCGAAGGATTGAGTGAACACACAGCACCGTTTGATGCGCTGGTTCAGGTTATAGACGGATGCGCAGAAATAACGATTGAAGGAAATACAAACTTGCTCAATGCCGGAGAATGCATCATCATGCCTGCCAATGCTCCTCACGCGCTGAAAGCAACAGAGAGATTCAAAATGCTTTTGACAATGATAAAAAGGTGACAGGCAAATGAGCAGGAACGGCACGATCAAACTTACTTACCGCGAAGCCATTAAGCAGGCTATACGTGAGGCATTGCTAAAAGACGAGCGCGTGTTTTTGATGGGTGAAGATGTGGGGCGGTATGGCGGTGCGTTTGCGGTGAGTAAAGGTTTGTTGCAGGAATTTGGCGAAGAGCGCGTCATGGACACTCCGCTTTCCGAAGCAGGATTTGTGGGAGCGGGAATTGGCGCTGCATTGGCCGGCATGCGCCCGATTGTGGAGGTAATGACCGTAAACTTCAGTTTGCTTGCGATGGATCAAATTGTCAATAATGCGGCAACGCTGCTGCACATGTCAGGCGGACAGTTGAACGTGCCGCTTGTGATCCGCATGAGTTGCGGCATTGGTCGCCAGCTTGCGGCTCAACACTCGCATAGCTGGGAACCGCTGTATGCGCATATTCCGGGGTTGAAGGCGGTGTCGGCTGCCACGCATGAAGATGCGCGGGGCATGTTACTCACGGCATTGAAAGAGCCAGACCCTGTTATCATTTTTGAATACACCTCATTATTAAATCTTGAAGGTGAAATCCCTGCCAATGCCGGAGCGGTGGATATTTCAAAAGCGAAAATCAGACGTGAAGGAAAAGACATTTCCATAATCACGTATGGAACCGGTCTGCATAAATCGCTCGATGCTGCGAATGAATTGGCAACTGCGGGAATTGATGCGGAGGTGATTGACCTGCGCTCGCTGCGGCCGCTCGATGAGGAAACCGTTTTTGCATCTGCTTCAAAAAACCATCGCGCGTTGATTGTAGAAGATGCGTGGAGGTCAGTCAGCGTTTCCTCAGAAATTTCTGCGCGCATCATGGAGAATATTTTTTACGAATTAGACCAGCCTGTTCAACGACTGTGCGCAGTGGAAGTGCCGATTCCCTATCCCGAACATCTCGAAACAGCTTCCCTTCCGCAGAAAGCTGACATTGTTTCAGCGGTGAAAAAGATGATGCAATCATGAGTGAATTCCTGATGCCAAGTTTGGGAGCAGACATGGAAGCGGGCACGCTCACGGAGTGGTACGTGAAGCCCGGGGACAAAGTGAAGCGTGGTGATGCTATTGCGGAAGTGGAGACACAAAAGGGTTTGATTGATATTGAAGTGTATGAAGATGGCATGATTGAAAAACTATTGGTGAAAGTGGGAGACAAAGTTCCTGTGGGTAGTGTGCTTGCACTCATTCGAGGAGAAAAGGGAGCGGTAGGAGTAACGGAAGCTAAAAAGCAGGTGAGCGAAAAAATAAAAGTTGTGTTTCCTTCGGAGAAAAAAAACGCGGTGAGTCGAACTGTTAGGGATTTGAAAAGAATCAAAATTTCACCGCTTGCGTGCAGGCTTGCTGAAGAGTTGGGAGTTGATTTAAGCAAGGTGAAGGGAACGGGTGAAGGAGGTGTGATTCATCGCGAGGATATAGAGAACGCAGCAAAACTGCTGAAGCAAAGTCCGGTGGTGGAAGGGACTGAGGTAAAGCGCATCGCTGGCTACCAGGACAAAATGCGCATGGCGATTGCGGCAGCGATGAGCCGCTCGAACCGCGAGATACCGCATTATTATCTGGAATCGCGCGTTGATTTGAAATGTGCGCTTAACTGGCTGGAAACAGAAAATAAAAAGCGCTCCATCAAAGAAAGAATTCTTCAGCCGGTGCTGCTGGTGAAAGCCGTGGCGAAATCCTTGACCGTTGTTCCGCAACTCAACGGCTACTGGCAAGACAATCAATTGCAGATTCAGGAAGCCATCAACATCGGTTTCGCGATTTCATTGAGGCAAGGCGGACTGGTGATTCCGGCAATTCTGAATGCCGACATGAAAAGCCTCGATGATCTCATGCGCGACATGATAGACGTAACGATTCGCGCGCGCGAAAGCAAATTGCGCAGCATCGAGCTGAGCAGTTCAACTATCACGGTTACCAATCTTGGCGAGCGCGGAGCGGAAAAAGTCTTCGGGGTGATTTATCCGCCACAAGTAGCAATTGTTGGATTCGGAAAAGTGATGGAACAGCCTTGGGCAAGCAATGGGATGGTGGGCGTACATCCTGTTGTTACCATTACACTTGCTGCTGACCACCGTGCAACAGACGGACACACCGGCTCAAGGTTTTTGGAAGCATTGAACAACTTCCTGCAAAAACCGGAAACGCTATGAATGATTCGGAAGTGCGGGATATTATTTTGAAACACTTGCATCAAATTGCTCCTGAAGCAGATCTCGATGCGATTGACGAAAACGCAGACCTGCGCCCGCAATTGGATATTGACTCGATGGATTTTTACCGGCTGCTGGTGGCTGTGAGCGAAGAGTTGAAAGTAGATATTCCGGAGGAAGAATATTCAAAGTTGGTGGCGATGAAAAAGCTTACGGAATTTTTGAAAATAAAAATTACAAGCTGAGATGATTATAGAAAAGACATCCAAAATTTCTCTGCAACCTAACATGCCGGACTATGAGAAAGCCTATTCGTCTTTCTCATGGGAACAGGTTTGGCGCGAGGTGGACTGTCTGCGCGGAGGAAAATGCCTGAATATCGCGCATGAAGCGGTGGACCGACATGCGGAAGGTGGGCGCAGAAATCACGTTGCCGTAAGATGGCTCGGAATAGATGGGACAACGAAGGATTTCACTTATTTGGATTTGAAAAAGCAAACTAACCGCTTTGCCAATGTTTTAAAAAATCTCGGTGTTGAAAAAGGTGAAACTGTTTTTGCGCTGGCAGGGCGGATTCCCGAACTCTATTTTGCAGCACTCGGCACATTAAAGAACACGAGCGTGTTTTGTCCGTTGTTTGCAGCCTTTGGTACGGAGCCTATTTTCCAGCGATTGGGCAGAGGCGATGTAAAAGTTTTGGTAACCACTGAAAAATTGTTCAGCAAGAAAGTCGAAGGATTGCTGCAGCGGCTGTCGCATCTGAAATATGTTTTACTTGCCGATTCAGCTAAACATATTAACGATAAAGTGTTGTCGCTGCCTTTGCTGATGAATGAAGCATCAGAAAAATTCATCATCCCGCCAACTGACTCAAGAGATAAAGCTGTTTTGCATTTCACCAGCGGCACCACCGGAATGCCAAAAGGCGCGGTGCATGTGCATGGCGCAGTGCTGACGCATTATATCACAGGAAAGTTCGTGTTGGATTTCCACCCGGATGACATTTTTTGGTGCACAGCCGACCCGGGTTGGGTAACAGGCACTTCTTACGGCATCATTGCTCCGCTTACGCACGGACTCACGATGCTGGTAGATGAAGCGGAGTTTGATGCAGACCGTTGGTACAAAATTCTGGAAGAGCAAAAAGTGACGATCTGGTACACTGCGCCCACCGCCATCCGCAGGCTGATGCGGATGAACATCAAGCCATCCGAGAAATATGATTTGAGCCATCTCAGATTAATTCACAGCGTGGGCGAGCCGCTTAATCCGGAAGCAGTGGAGTGGGGGAAGAAAACGCTTGGGCTGCCGATTCTCGACAACTGGTGGCAAACGGAAACAGGCGGAATTATGATTGCGAATTATCCGTCCATGAAAATCAAGCCCGGCTCCATGGGAAAACCGTTGCCGGGAATTAAAGCGGCAATCGTTCATATTCAAAAAGACAAAGCGTATATCGTGAATGAGCCTGACGTCACGGGCGATCTCGCCCTCAAGCCCGGCTGGCCCTCGATGTTCCGCGAATACCTGCATGATGAAGATCGTTACAAAAAATGTTTCAAAGACGGCTGGTACATCACGGGCGACCTGGCAAGAATAGATGAAGACGGCTACTACTGGTTTGTGGGGCGCGCGGATGACATCATCAAAACTTCGGGACACATGGTGGGTCCGTTTGAGGTGGAGAGCGTGCTGATGGAGCATCCTGCCGTTGCTGAAGCAGGCGTGATTGGCAAACCTGATCCACTCATCGGGGAATTGGTGAAAGCGTTTGTTGCGCTGAAATCAGGATTCACCGCTGATGAAAATCTCAGGCTTGATATCATCGGTTTTGCCCGTACGAAACTTGGTCCTGCCGTTGCTCCCAAAGAAATTCAATTCGTAGATTCTCTGCCAAAAACCCGCAGCGGTAAAATCATGAGGCGGTTGCTGAAAGCTGGAGAATTGGGATTGCCGGAGGGAGATGTCTCAACTTTGGAAAAGGAGTGAGTCTATTCCTGCTGCGGCTTCCATTTCTTATATCTCCTCAAATCCTTCTCCACCAGCCTGAAGGCAATTGAAAAAGCAAGCACGTCATCAACAAAGCCCATGAACGGAATAAAGTCGGGGATGAGGTCTAACGGATTCCAAACATACAGCAGCACGAATACGATGGCGGCAATCGAGAACCACAGCGTTTCCTGATAATTACCCCGCCAATAATCCTTAATGAGAGAGAGCATCAGCCGCGCATCTTCAATGTAGCGCCCTAACGGTCCGCTTGATTTAAATTTATCCTCAATCTCGTCAGCGCTTTCAGCTACCTTCCCTACCTCCTTATCGGTAACTTTTTCTGCGCCCTTCCGGACATACTCTTCATCAATCCACTCTTTTCTTCGCATACGCTTTTTTGATGGATCATTTTTTGATTTTGCCATAGGTTAAAGTATTGCAAGGTAAAACAATTCAATGTTACTGGCCTGGTATTTCTAAAAGTTTATCAACTGCTCCTTCGCAGGGAGCCGGTCATCAGAATGGATTTGCGAACCGGGTGTCGGCAACTCATCAATTCCTTCACTGACAAAAATCATTGTTCCTTATTGTTGCGAATGCAATTTTTGTTTCAGCAAAAATCAAATTCGTCATGGGTAAATCAATGGATTTTAACATCGAAGCAAGGCGCAAGTTGACAAATGGAATCAACGCTTTAGCTCAGGCTGTAATCGTGACACTTGGACCGAAAGGGCGTACAGTGGTGTTTGAGAAAATGACGGGTGAACCGCAGGTATGCAATGACGGGGTGACGGTGGCTAAGCAGGTAGAACTGGACGACCCTGTAGAAGACCTCGGAGCGAAGATGCTTCGGCAAGTGGCAATCAAAACATCGGAAACTGCGGGTGACGGTACAACCACTGCCACGCTGCTGGCTCAGGCGATGATTAACATTGGACTGAAGCGCATCGAGGCAGGGGTGAACCCAATGGAAGTGCGCAGGGGTATCAGCAAGACGGTGAAAGTGGTGGTGGACGAAATGAAAAAGCAATCCATCACGGTGGGCGATGACATCTCCAAGATCGAGCAGGTGGCGACCATCTCAGCCAATAATGATAATGAAATTGGCAAGCTGATAGCTGACGCGATGAAGAAGGCGGGAAAGGAAAGTGTTATCACCATCGAGGAAGCGAAGGGGATGGAGACGACCATCGAGGTGGTGGAGGGGATGCGCTTTGACCGCGGCTATATGTCACCCTACTTCATCAACAGCTCGGAGAAGATGGAGACGGTGTTTGAGAATCCATACATTCTGATATATGATAAAAAAATATCCGGCATGAAGGACATCCTTCCATTGCTGGAAAAGGTGTCACAGGCAGGAGTGCCGCTGGTGCTCATTGCAGAAGATATGGAGACGGACGTGCTGGCGACCCTCGTGGTTAACACGCTGCGGGGTGTGCTTAAGGTCGTGGCGGTGAAGGCTCCCGGCTTTGGCGACAGGCGCAAGGAAATGCTGCAGGACGTAGCAACACTGGCGGGCGGCACGCTCATCAGCGAGGAGCGTGGCTATAAATTAGAGAATACCGGACTTGAACAATTAGGCAGGTGCGAGAAAGTCATCATCACAAAAGAGAACACCACGATTATCAAGGGGCAAGGCAGGAAAGAGGAAATCCAAATGCGCATCAAGCAGATCAAAGCGGAATTGGAACAAAGTGCGTCAGACTATGACAAAGAGAAGCTGAAAGAACGGCTGGCAAAGCTGAGCGGTGGCGTGGCAATTGTATATGTGGGCGCTGCTACGGAAATGGAGATGACAGAGAAGAAAGACCGCGTGGATGATGCGCTGAACGCCACGCGCGCTGCGATGGAGGAAGGCATCATTCCCGGTGGAGGCGTGGTGTACCTGCGCGCACTGCCGGCTCTTGAGAAACTGAAGGCGGAAAACGAGGAGGAGCAGACGGGCATCTTCATTGTAAAGAAGGCACTTGAAGAGCCGCTGCGCCAGATCGTGCTCAATGCAGGGCTTGATTCTAACGAAATCGTGCAGCGCGTGAAAGCGGGCAAAGGTGACTTTGGGTTCAATGCTAAAAATGAACAATTCGAAAACATGCTCGCTACCGGTATCATTGACCTGCTGAAGGTGTGCCGGCTTGCTTTGGAAAATGCCGCATCGGTGGTGCAGATGATGCTCACAACGGAATGTGTGATTGCAAAGAAGCGGGAGAAGGAGAAGGAGGTTATGCCAGCGATAGGAGGGATGATGTGATGGAGAGTTTGGAGTTTGAGAGAGTTTAAGCCAATGAAGATGAATATATTAAGGGCAGTATCTAAAAATTGCTCTTTTTATCGCCTCACCCCTTCCCTTTCCAGAAGGAGAGGGAGGAAGTGGTAGAATTTTTAGAACTGCTCGCTAACTTCTACCACCCCGAAGGGATCAGTTACGGCACTTTTTATAACCGCCTGCAGCAAACGATCGCACGTCATCCGGATGATTTCCCTCTCACCATGCGACATCAATCAAAAACGCCCGTCATATACAAGCGCAATGGCAAGCGCATCATCCGCCATCCGAGCAAAAGGAAGCTCCAACTTCTCTGCTATGATTTTAACAGCTCGCCAAGTCCGCCTGTACATGCAGGACCATGGTTGCCCACGTGGGTGGATTTTGAACGTATAATTTTCTACTTTTGCACGTATGGGAAAACGTACAAATCCTCCTGCAGACAGACAAGTGAAAGCTCACTTTGGTATGCAGCGAGTTAAAAATCAGAAAAACGAAGGAAATCTTCCGCAAGCGGAAGAGCAGGTCCAGCCTTTCCTCATTGATGGAGCGATCCATGGATAGCGTAATATCGGCTCACTATCAGGGAAGACTTCATCCTGGATTATATGGGATCAAAGCGGGTATCAAGGGTAAACCACCCAAGGGCGGAATAGGCACTGCCAAATGAAAACTCTCTTACTCGATGCCAACATCATAGTTGCTATTTTATTCCAAGAAGAAGAACGTCATGACGAAGCCTACCTTGCAGCTCAATTAGCAGCAAATCACTTTTCAATCATTCTTTCACCTGCAACCTTTTTGATTTGCAACCATTATATCAATAGTTCGTTACTTTTTTCGAACATCAGGGCTAAAGCCCTTGTGAACGCTCTGTTCTGCTCAAACCCCGCCTTTAAAGGCGGGGTTAATGGATAGCGCGTCACTAAAGGGCTTTAGCCCTGATGTAAAAAAACTACCAGACTATTGTTATATCGAAGATGATTTTAAACGCCATAAGAATAAAACCCTGCGCGACAAGCTGCTTAGCAAATTATTTGAGTTTAACTACGGGGCTGAAGATGATGCCATCATCCGACAAGTTCAGAAATCATCATTTCACGATAAGGAAGATGCCCTGCAATATTTTTGTGCCAAACGGGCAAAAGCTGCTGCAATCCTTACCTATAATGTCTATGATTTTCACCCCTGCAGAAAAGACATTGAAATCTATATTCCCCTCGAATTCATCCAACGAATAGAAGCAGACGAGTTCTCCTGAAAATCTACGTGTAATTACACCAATCTGCACGTAATTAATTACACGAATCTACAATCGCTTCCGCAGTTTTCGCTCATTCTTGTGTACATAGTATTTTCATTCGCGGAAACGCAAATCACTTCAATATGGACTATCCAGTATCACCCGTCAAAACTGTTGCTCCACTCAAGCTGTGGCATGTTCTGGTAGTGGTCGGTGGCTTCTACCCTTAATTTATAATGAAGCAAAAAGTAATACATCACACCAATTCCAATAACGCTGTTTACGGACTGGGTTTTATCGGAGCGGTCATCTATTACATTTCTTATGCCACTATTTTTTGGACAGGCGTCCTGGAACTTTTAAAGGCGCTGGTGTGGCCTGCTTTTTTGGTATATGAGGCTCTGAAGAATTTGGGTGTATAAGTTGGTAAACTTGGCTCTCGCGCCTCTGCCGGGCATGACGTCACCGGCAAGTCTCAGCCTGGCTATAGCTTCCTACTTATTTTCTCGCATAGCGCCCCATGATTTCACCGCTTCCGATGATGTGGTCTTTCATCGCTTTTTCCAAATCCTGCTTGCGGGAGTGAGGCGTCAGCGTGAGCATCGTGTCGAGCGCATACACTTTGAAATAATAGCGATGTGTGCCGGAAGGCGGACAAGGTCCGTCATAGCTGGCTTTCTGAAAGTCATTCAGCCCCTGCACACCGGGCGTGGTGTTTTCACCAATCTCATGCGTTGGCGGGATGTTCCAAACCACCCAATGAACCCAGGTGCCCCGCGGGGCATCAGGATCGTCAACGATGAGCGCGAGGGATTTTGTTCCCTCCGGAATTTTATCAATGTGCAGCGGTGGGTTCACATTTTTTCCATCGCAGGTAAATTGCGAAGGCATCATGCCGCCTTGATTGAAAGCAAGGCTGGAGATGAGCAGGGTGGTGATGATTTGCTTTTCCATGACATTAATTTTTACGTTTAATTTTTTTTTCCTCATTGCTTTTCAGAATTACTCTTGCCACAGCTTGGATTGAATTTATAAACAATTCCAAAAATGACATAGCTGTCATCCTGCCTGAAATCCCGGGTGGTGAGATTCCAACTGACGCCATACTGTACCTGAAATTTAATGAAATCATATCCTGCCCTCATGGTAAAGGCAGGTTCTATAAGAAAATGATTTCTTTCATGCTCCAGGTATTGCTTTTGGTCCACTTCGTCAAACACGAGGCTTCCTCTCACATTATAATAATGCAATCCCGAAAACCGCAATGAAGCCGCCACATCAAAATATTTATGCGTGATGCCGATATTCGGCTGAATGCTGTACCGTATCAGGTTTCCGCTCAGTTTGCCGGTGGTGGAAGGGTATTCGGAAACCGTATTGGGAAAATGATTTTCAAAATGCCCGTAACCAAGCACCCCGTAAGTTTCGAAAACAAAATAGTTCAGAAAAAACAGATAGTATCCTGCGCCTGTTTCAAAAAACTGACCTTCACCGCCACTGCCATTATCATTTTCCTCCGGGAAAAAAAGACCGCCATTCATCATAATGCCTGCGTGTTCGCGCACGGCAATGGCTGATTGAAATTCAATTCTTTCTTTTTCTCCGGTGAGTCCCAATTGAATATCGTTTTTTTTTTCTTTAGCAACGGCACGTTGTGCGAATTGGGAGCATAGTAAACAGGGCTGCATCCCCCAACAAGGGTTGCTGAAACCAACAAGACATAAACGGCACGTGATTTCATTGCTCAAAATGCTAAAGAGAGCTGGGAACGGCCCAGCGGGCCATGCACCCGGTCGTTTCACACCATCAGCACCGGGTTCACCATTGACTTCAGTTCCTTCGGTAGCACAGCTTTGATGTCTTCCAGTTCTCCCAATGAGATGTATTTATGCAGCGCAATGAAGATTGTCCTTGCAGCGCCTTCCGCATCTTCATTGGTTTCAAAGTCGCGCCCTGCCGAGAAGCGATCATATTTTCTTGCCCGCTTGATAAACTGTTCCATCGTCCGGACATCCTTGTCTTTCTTCAATCTCCATTCTTCCACGTAAACGCCTTTGAGGAACATAGGCAGTTGCGCGAGCAATTGCATGTTCTCCTCGGGAGGTAGAATATCGCGCAGGGTGTGCAGCACAGAGCGCAAAACCCGGGCAGCGCGGTTGCGGTCTTGAGGATAACCCAATTCCTTTGCCAAAGTGTTCAGGAACTCATTCCCTTCCGCTGCGAACTTGTTAAAATCTAGCGTCATTGAATTTTATTTTTGTGATTAAAAAATTTGCATCTCAAAACCGATTACCGATCACCGATCACTGATTGCCAATTACCGCAATCAATGCGCCATCGCTTCTTTCTT
>CAZCXH010000002.1:0-101627 GCA_964502525.1 uncultured Chitinophagaceae bacterium | reverse complement strand
AAAGTCTCCACCTGAAGGTGGGGGATTTTCTCCCATTCCCCGTAGGAGACATTAAATTTGATTTTACTATTATGGTGGTGCGTAGCCTGAAGTGTCCGGATGGCATTGTATTCAAACCCGTGGGTGTGCCGCTCTCCTTCATCTCCCCTAGTCACCGGGCAACTGGCTATCCTGCCGTCTGCAGCTTGATGCGCGGGGTGCGGCAATGGATGTACGTCTGGTGCTGCATCGTATTCAAATGCCGCCACGTCTGCTCCTCCAAGAAATCATAGACCGGAAATATCTCTCTGATCGGTTCATCTATCCATTTCCGGCTTTCATATTTCAGATAGACTGAACATGTTTGGTATCTTCTGCTTGTTCGACTCGCTTCACCTTCAGGGCTTGTCCAACTTCAGCAATCGCTTGAAAAATTCTTAGGTATTTATCCCTCAAACTTGAACTAAACTTGCCTTATTTTCACAACATTAACAGTAGATCCTCTTATTTTTAAAGCGTCATTTCTGCATGAAAACAACCGCATCAATAGTTTCTTTCCTGATTTTTTTCCTGCCGGCAATTTCCCAAAACAATCCCCCCGTAATAACCAACATCACTGCGCTTGCGGATACGATTTTTCACGAATTGGTGGTAACGTATGATGTGAGTGATGCGGAAAATGACGAGATGGAGGTCCTTCTCAGCGCATCCTGCGATGGAGGCATACTGTATAACCTTAATACTTCAAATGCCGCGGGTGACGTGGGTTATCCTGTCAGCCAGGGCTCGGGAAAAGTGATAGTATGGCAATATCCCGACTCGGTTTCCCGGAAGGTTGGTGATTTTAAGGTGAAGCTTGTTGCCGATGACCGCGCCCTTGATATCGGGCAAATCATCAGCCAGATAGACACCGCAAGGCTTAAGCAGAATGCTCAATTGATCTCAGGCATTCGCAATCATGCCACAGGCGCGCAGCATCGCGCGGACGTGAGGGATTCGCTGACGGCAAGGTTTCAGCGGTACGGGCTGCAAGCAAGATTGCACGAGTTTCCATTCGACACGTTCACAGGGCAGAATGTTATCGGGAAAAAACCAGGTTCCGTGGGCAACACTAAAACTTTTATCGTTGACGGGCACTACGACACGGTGGTCAACAGTCCGGGCGCTGATGACAACGGAAGCGGCATAGCCGGCATTCTTGAAATTTTGAGGGTGATCGCCCCTCTTGAACTTGCATATACTGTGGAGTTCATCGCTTTTGACCTTGAGGAAGCCGGGCTTGCCGGCAGCCAGGCTTTCGTTCCGGAAGGAATCATGCCGGATGAAGATATTGAGGGCGTCATCAACATGGATATGATCGGTTATTTCAGCGATCTGCCCAACTCTCAAACGCTTCCGGCAGGTTTCAACCTTCTGTTTCCCGAGTTGTATGCGGAACTTGCCGCCAATGATTTCAGGGCAAATTTTATCATCAGCACCGCCAATTCCAACTCAAATTCTCTTCTGACGCTGTTCGACAGCATGGCAACGGAGCATGTGCCGTCATTGCTGGTAGGTTCCGTTCCGCTTCCTGACGGAATTGTCATTGATGATGCGCTCAGAAGCGACCATGCGCCTTTTTGGGAAGCCGGATATAGGGCGCTGCACCTTTCCGATGGCGCAGAAACGCGCAACCCGAATTATCACAAAGCAACAGATGTCCCGGCTACATTGAACTACGGTTTTATGAGCGATGTGACCAAAACGGTGACAGCTATGCTGTTGAGCCTTGCGAAGCCGCTCCATGCCGATATTGAGGTTGCGCAGGTAACGCCTGATCCTCGTTCTTCGGTTTGGGAAAGTGGCAGCGGGAAATGCAGATTTATTGTGAATCAAGACACCGAGGGCAGGCGACTTTCGGTTTCAACCAACAACTGCGGCAATGAAGGCATGATTGTCAAACTAATTTCACTGGATGGCAAGGTCATTAAACTTCAGGAATTCCGGCCGGAAACACGCGCTGAAATTGATTTAGGAAACATCAGCGGGTCAGGTTATTATTTACTGGAAGCCGGCAACGCAAAAAATTGTTTTGCAAGGAAGATATTCATAATGCGTTAAAGCAGAAAAGCCCGCTGGGAGCGGGCTTTTCATATCCGCCCATACAGGCGGACAACCAACCGAATCTTTACATGCCGAAGGCATAATAGTAGGTGCCGGGATAATCCGGATAAACGCCTTCGATCATCACTCCGCCTTTTTTGTTGCTGAGGATTCTGACCACGTCATCTGACGAGTAAACGGGCTGTTTATCAATTTTTGTGATAATAAATCCATCCCGCATGTCGGTATATTTTTTAATCTTTCCATCCCGGATGCCATTTACCTTTACTCCGCCCTTTATGCCCAATTTATCCCTGTCACTCTTCGGGACCTCCGTTAATTCAACGCCCAACTGGTCAATCACTTCAACGGTTGCCTTGGTGAGGTATTCAGTTCCTTTATCCTTATTCTTCAGCGTGATATCCGTTTTTTTAAGGTCCCCGTCCCTCACATAAACAACTTCAAGTTTGTCTCCGGGCCTGTATTGCGCCACCACCTCCTGAAGCTTAGGAGAAGTAGTCACTTCAACGCCATTGATGGATTTGATGACGTCTTTTGGTTTTATTCCCGCATCATCAGCAGCGCTGCCTTCCACCACCTGTTCAACATACACTCCCCGGAGGTCTTGCAGTTCCTGTTCCTTCGCAAGATCAGAATCAATGTTCCTGATGGTGACTCCGAGAAAACCTCTTTGCACAATGCCGAATTCCTTAATGTCACCCACTACTTTTTTTACAAGATTAGCCGGTACAGCAAACGAATACCCGGCATAGGCTCCGGTGGGAGAAGCGATGGCTGTGTTGATGCCAACCAGCTTTCCGCTGATGTCAACCAAGGCTCCACCGCTGTTGCCGGGATTCACTGCTGCATCAGTCTGTATGAACGATTCAATGGCTGACTGGCTTTCGAGGATGTTGATGTTCCTGCCTTTTGCGCTGACGATGCCGGCTGTAACGGTTGACGACAAATTGAAAGGATTCCCCACTGCGAGCACCCACGCACCGATCTCGAGGGAGTCGGAATTTCCAAATACGATGTAAGGCAAGCCCTGTTTTTCAACCTTGATCAATGCCAGGTCGGTGGAGGGGTCAACACCAACCAGTGCGGCAGCAAGCTTCTCATTATCATGAAGTATCACTTCTATTTCATCCGCATCTTTGATTACGTGATTATTGGTAACGATATATCCGTCCGGAGATATAATCACGCCTGAACCGGAGGCTATGTTGGGTTGTGGTTGGTAATTTTTAGGTGGAGCGCCCCAACCCCAGAAATCGTCTCCAAAGAAATCCCGGAAGGGGTTATAGTAATTGTTGCTGGTCTGCTTGGGCATCACTTTGGATGTGACGTGAACCACTCCGGGAGTTGTAACGCTTGCCGCGTAAGTGAAATCGGCAGGCTGATTTATGTTGGAAGGCAGGCTGTAGTTTGCAAACTTCACCGGCTGCGTTTCCCGGATTACGGTTGCAGGTTCCTTATCAACCAATTTCATAATTACGACCGAAGTCATCATGCTGATGATGGCCGAAATCGCAACAATCGGGATTACAGAATTTTTTTTCATGATTTTAGGTTTTTGATTCGTGCTTTTATGTTTCAATTATAGTGCCTGAACTCTCAGACGCAAATATCAACACAAATGATGCCGGAATAGTATCAGTTCAACTGTAATTTTGACACGTTTTTAATCATTTTAACACAATTTAACCGGAAAGGTTTAAGTATGAGAATTGAATTTCATAAGTATCACGGCAATGGCAACGATTTCATTCTGTTTGATAACAGAAAAGGCCGGTTGGACGGTTTATCAAAGCGGTTAATAGCGTCACTCTGCAACCGCAGGTTCGGCATTGGCGCTGACGGTCTTATACTTCTGAACAGGAGCAAGGAATATGATTTTGAAATGAAATACTACAACTCTGACGGGAGGGAAAGCACGATGTGCGGCAATGGCGGCAGGTGCATCATTAAATTCGCGCATGAGATCGGGCTTATCGGAAACCGCACCCGTTTCCTGGCGATTGACGGAGTTCATGAAGGAGTGATGGAGAAAAATGGAATAGTGAAGTTGAAGATGGGCGATGTATCCTCCTGGAAAATGCGCGGTAAAGACTATATAATCAACACCGGATCGCCTCACTATGTAAAGTTTATTAAGAACGTTGATGGGCTGAATGTAAAGGATGCGGGAAGAAGAATCAGGAATAGCAGGGAATTCGCCAGGCAAGGGATCAATGTGAATTTTATAGAAGCTTCTAAAAACAGGCTGAAGGTCAGAACTTATGAGCGGGGAGTGGAGGACGAGACGCTTTCATGTGGCACCGGAGTGGTGGCATCGGCTTTGGTCAGCTCATTGAAGAACGGCAAACAGCATCTGACACGTGAAGTGCATCTTGATACCCCGGGAGGTTTTTTTACAGTAACTTTCGATAAAACGAGCAGCGGCTTTTCAGACATTTGGCTGATCGGAAAAGCCGTATTTGTTTTCAAAGGGGAAATTGATCCGGGCGGCTTTTCAGAGAAGATTCAGAGATTCAGACATCCCAAAAATTGAGAAGGGGAAGCCATCATAGCCTCCCCTTCTCAAACCCAACCCTCATAGAAAGATCTTCAATCAACGATTACTAATTTTTTATATCCATTCATGCTTCCGCACTTCAGGGAGAGTTGGTAGATTCCGCTGTTGATATCATTGAGCGGCAGGTCAAACTGCTGCCAGCCGCTTTTGCCTTCAAAATTGTTGTGAAGTATCACTTTGCCTCCCAGGTCTGTTATCAGTATTTCTACGGAAGAATTTTTCTTTAGATACATTTCCACGGTGGCTTTTTCTTTTGCCGGATTGGGATAAACGTCAAAGTCAATGCCATTGGAGGTTCGCGCTTTGAATGTTTTGATGCTGTTGTCCCCTTTGATAACGTCCTCAAAGTTGTGATCGTAGATGAGTTCGTAGATATGGTCGGGGTAAACCACGGCATTCACCCTGAATTCATACTCCGTATTTTCGTTAAGGTTATCATTGAAAATGATGTTGGAGGTTGTTTCAAAATTTTCCCATTCGGCAGAACCCGTTTCTCTCCTGCTGATTCGATACTCGGTGGCTTCCGGAGATGGATTCAGTTCGAGCACGATTTGCCTGGGACTGAGGTTTTTTACTAAAAATTGAGGCTCATATTTCGTTACATTTTCAATCGGGTATGAGCCGCATTCGCCAAGCACATTGTTGGGATAATTGGGGAGGCCAAAGCTGCCATATTTGCCGTTAAGGTAAATGTCATCTTTAATAAAATTGCAATGGACGCCCCTGATGTTGGGGCGGGTAATCACGCCCATATACTGGCTGTTGCGCATGGCAACATAAATTTTATTGTCTGGACCGATTTGCATTGTTCCTATATAATCGGAGGATGATCCGACAAGCGTCTTGGAAGTCCTGATATTGTGCGCGAGCATGTCAAATTGATAAATTTTTCTGTCCAGAAGATCTACTCCGTAAAGCAACTTGCAATCCGGAGAGAAACAAGCCATGAAGCAGGTGGCGCCAAGATCACGGTAGTTGCTGATTACGCCCGTTGAAGCATCGAAGTCAAAAAGAGCTGTAAATGAATTTCCTGCAAAAACAAGCCTTTCACCGTTAGCGGATACTCTTATTTCGCCAGCAAATTCATCAGCAACCGGACCTATTTTGGTTTTAACCATCCCGACAATGCCCTCTTTCGCAAATTGATAAACAAAAAAACTGTCGCTGTTCACCTGGTGGGTGATGATCCAATAATCTTTTCCGTTATCATGAATGGCTGCGGCAAGCGATTCTGTTGTGTTTGGGACAATCACCTCTCCTTTTACAACCACATCACCTAACCCTCCGTCCAGATTCATGTCAATGATGGTATAGGTTAACCCGTTCTCGAAGCTGTTTTCATAACAATCGGTTGCGAAGAGGTAATAGAAATTTTCGCTCCCGGGCTTCTTGACAATTATGGATGATTGAATGGAACTGGAACATCCGGCAGTGTTTTCTAAATACCCGTTGGGCATTACCAGGTGGGTGCGATTCCAGATGGCTCCTGTATATGGTTGATTTCCTCCATTTGTGTAAAACAAAAGGGTTCCTTCATCGCTGCAAATTGTTGCGGTGCCTTCATACACTTCCATGGCGCCATTGGTCAGTACTGACGGATTGCCATTGGTAAAATCCAATCCGGCTTTATTTCCGAAATACCAGATGTTTGCTTGTTTGGGGTTTTGAGCTGTCCCTGCATAGATCGTTAAAATCATCAATCCCGTCAGGATCTTCACCTTCAATAGTTTCATCTTTTCTTAGCCTGGTTATGTTTTTACATGGTTTTTGGTTTTGGGTGGATTATGGCAATTGTTACGATATTTTAGTACCTTTGTTACGGATGAAGCACTTAAGGTCAGTACTAAAAATTCTATTTGCTTTTCCCCTCTCCGGACGGAGGGGGTAGGGTGAGGTAATAAAAAGTGCAATTTTTGGGAATGCCCTTAAAAGGCTATATTTGAAGATGTGGAAAAAAAATAACCGTGCGGTTTGCTTTTAATTCAGATAATGCCTATATTAGTAACGTGAAATTTCAATTCTGCATTAATAAAACCAGTCCCTATGAAAAAACTCTACCCACTTTTCATTTCATTACTTACTCCTTTTTTACTCTGCGGACAAGATGACCTTGTTGTTAAAGGTCAGGTAACAGTTGAGCCTAACGGACTGTTGCACGTAGAGGGAAATGTTAACATTCATTCAACAGGAACGCTGGATATACAAGCCAGCGGTTTGATGAGGGTGAAGAAGCCTTCAGGTGTTGGCACGTGGATATGCGATGGCACCACCATGGGTGGTGGTGATGTGGAATTTGCCGGAAGTAATGTTGATTATTCGGTGAGTGGAAGTAAAGTTTCCTTTCCGAATCTGATTCTCAACTTTGGAGCCCTGGCGGGTGGAATTGTGCCTGAAAAGATGACGCTCAATGACAGTATAAGAGTTGATGGAAAACTTACCTTAACAAAGGGGAGAATAGTAACATCCGGAGCGAATGAAATATATATGGCTGATAGCGCAACTGATGCCATTGTAGGAAATTTTGGTGCAGATAAATCAAGATACATTGAAGGAACTCTCAGGAGGGAAGTCAGAACAGGAGCTAATAGCTACTACCGATTTCCCATTGGAGGACCATCAGGTTCTGGCAAGCGAGGTTACAACCCTGCAAGCGTTGACCTGAGAACTTCCATCGGAGCGGTGAAACCTTCTGCAGCGAAATCCCTTAGCGGAAAGTTTGTGGAACAATCTGATATCGGTAATATCGGTTTCCAGACTTCGGTGGGAGGAGGGCATTGCTACTACACAACAGCATTTCAATTCTTTGAATTTTATTGGATGGTTCATAATTTTGGCTATTGGGAATTTAAACCTCAGCACGATTCACTTTCGGGCGGGTGGAATTATGATTTTTATGTTTTTCCGGACGAGGCGTATTTATTCTACGAGAACCCGAATCTGACCCATCTGAAGATATTTAAAGCACCGGGCAGCACCACTCCAGGTTCATCTTTTAACTGGGATCCGTATTTTCTGGAATCAGGCAATCCCTGTAATGGCGTGAAGGTTGAGAGCAATCAATTGTACTGGATTCCAGATGACAACATCCCTTTTGCGCAAACCGATAGCATCGCTGCATGGGGTTTGAAATCATTTTCCAACTTCGGCTTAGGCGGGGGCGGGGGCGCTGGATTGCCGATTGAGTTGCTATACCTGAAAGCCTATCCTGTAGATAATAAATATATTCAGGTTGAATGGATGACTGAAACTGAAATCAACAACAGCGGATTTGACGTGATGCGCAGCGCTGATGGCGTAAACTTTACGAAAATAGGATGGAGGGATGGCGCGGGAAATTCATCTGTGCGCAGGACATACGGTTACCCCGATGAAGATGTTGTTCCCAATCAGCTTTACTATTATTATTTGAGATCAATTGATTATGACGGCTCCGCTGATTCGACTTATGTTGTCACAGCAATGATAACCGAAGCGGAAACATTCACGATCAGCGAGTTCATCCCCAATCCTTCCGAAAATGACAGCAGGCTCGAAGTGATTTCTTCCAGGGAAAAGTATTTGAATATTACCGTCTATAACACGTTAGGGCAGGTAATAATGGGCAGGGATCATCGCGTGGTTGCGGGCACGAATACCATTGACTTTGACTTCAACCTTTTGGCTGATGGCACCTATTACGCCATTATCAAGGCTGATAATGAGTTTTTCAACAGGAAGCTGATTTTAACGAAATAAGTGAATTGAATTGCAATTAAGGGAAAAGGTTAGGAATTCATCCTAACCTTTTTTATTTTGCAGGCTAATTAATTAATATGATCAATAAATTTGTTACTTTAACAACCGTCCTTTTATCTTGTTCGATTGCAAATGCTCAGAAAAAACAAGAAGCAACCGCAAAACCGGCACCGGCCGAAAATCAGGGAGTTAACCTTTACGATCACTACAAGAAAATTTACGATCAGGCAGCGGCATACAATGATTTTGTGGTTGCCCGCAATGCTCTTTATGGCATGATTGCCATGCGCCCTGAAAAAGCCGGACTTAAGGATACGCTCGCCTTCTTGTATTTCAGCAGCAATAACTATCCGCAGGTGATTGTCCTCGGAAAAGAAATCCTTGAATCCAATCCTGAAAAACCGGAAATACTGGAAGTGGTGGCGGTTTCAGAGCAAAATTTGGGATGGCATAAAAATGCCCTGGAAAGTTTTGAGAAGCTCTATGCCATCACCAAAGATCCCTATCACAAGTATAACATCGCTTCACTTCAATATATGCTGAAGCGGTTTGGGGAGTGTAGCGAGAGCCTTAATTCTATTATTGGATCCACCGATAGTTTAGGAGTAGTGACTATTTCCGACAATGACGGAGAATCGCAGCAGGTTCCATTGAAGGCGGCTGCTTTCAATATGCGAGGAGTGATTGCTCTTGAAATTAATCAACAGGATGTTGCAAAGCAAAATTTCCAGAAAGCATTGGAGTTGTTTCCTGAGTTCACACTGGCTAAAGGAAATCTTGATAAAGCCAATGCGCAAAATGGCAAGTCAACCCCTGCTAAGAAGGATTGATCTCAGTGTTTGCGACATCCTTTGATATTGGCTTAACACGGAAACAATTTGCGAAATGCGAACAATCTTCAAATTCCTGTCGCTTGCGTTTGCCCTTCTTTTTATTGTTTTTGCTGCGGTACAATACAATGACCCAGACTGGTTAGTCTGGATTTATGCTTACTTGTTGCCGGCATATATCTCTTTTTCAGCATTCAGAAACCAGTTCAACACCGGATTGATCGCCTCGGTGTGTCTTGCTGCGCTGTTTGGAACAATTACCTTTTTTCCATACGGGCATTTTGAGGGAGTGGCGCTCAAGCACGGAATGAAAACAATCGAAATTGAGCTTGCCCGCGAATCACTCGGGCTGGCAATTGTATTTGGGGCGATGATATTGCATCTTGTGCAAGCGCGGTTAACCCGCTAACACAAGGTGCGTGAGAAGCAAGCGGAATACTTCATGCCCGGCAATTTTCTTGTCCGGCACGAGCGCTTTATCCTTGCTGATAAACAAGGGTCCATCACCTTCGCTTTCCGGAAGCCGCCCGTGGGAGCCGCGGACCAATTCCGGCTTAAGCGGAATCAAATCCATCAATATTCTGAACCCTACCTGTTTTTTCAATAACTTAATTCCGACTCTGAGAGGAATAAAACCAAGTTCCGGATTGATAAATAATTCCACCGGATCGTAGCCTGGTTTTTTATGAATGTCCACGGTTCTTGCAAAATCAGGCGCCTTGTTGTCTTCCAGCCAATAGTAGTAGGTAAACCAGGAATCTTTGTCCGCAATGGCTGTTAACTCGCCAGATCTGGCATGATTCAAATTATATTTTCTCTTACCAAATTCATCAAGAACCAACTCAATACCCTGTGTTTTCTCCAAAATATTTTTTACACGGTTTAATTCTGATAAATCATTCACATATACATGCGCTAATTGGTGGTCTGCAACGGCAAAAGCCTTGCTGGCGCCAGCGTCCAGCAGTTCCAAACCGCGCTCTTCACGAACAGCAAGCAATCCATTTTCGCGGAAAATCCTGTTAAGCGATATTGGCTTGCTGACATTGGTGATTCCATATTCCGAAAGCACGATTACCTGAGTGTCCCGCGTTTCATAAAAAGAAATCAAATCTTCGCATACGGAATCAATTTCTTGCAAGTCTTTGGTGATTTTGGAGAAATCAATTCCGTACCGCTGCAGGTTGTAGTCCAGATGAGGCAGATAAATCAGCGTTAGAGTGGGGTGGTAAAGGTTTTCAATCATTTTTGCGGAATCCGCAATCCACCGGCTCGAACGAATGGTAGTTCGCGGTCCCCAGAAATCAAATAGCGGAAATGTTCCAAGCTTCTGCTGCAAGGTGTCGCGTAATCCTGCGGGGTAAGCATAGATGTCGGGAAACTTTCTTCCATCAGCGAGGTACTGTGGACGCGGAGTGACCGAATAATCCACGCCCGAATACATGTTATACCACCAGAATAAGTTGGCGCAGGTGAACTCCGGGTTCTTTTCTTTTGCAATTTCCCAGATTTTCTTGCCTTGCACCAAATGGTTGGACTGCCTCCAGAATTTTACTTCGCACTCTTCCCTGAAATACCAGCCGTTGCCAACGATGCCATGAACGGAAGGCGCGGTGCCGGTCAGAAATGTTGATTGAGAAGTGCAGGTTACGGCAGGCAATGGCGGAACGATGGAAACTGTTTTTCCCAGCTTCGACCATTTATTCAAAAAAGGAGTGTGTTCTCCGATGAGCGAAGGAGTTAATCCAACAACATTCAATACAGCGGTTTTTTTCATTCACCAAGAGCCTTTTTAACCCATTCCAATTCGCGAATGATGGAAACAGTCAGATCTCCCTTTAATCCGGCAGGAAGCACATCCCACGTATATGTTTCAACTTCAAGATGTTTTGTTATTTCTTCTTTCTTTAAAAATCTCAATGCCGCCACCACATCATCCTGTGTTGATTGAAGATTGCCATAACTGTTTAGAAATAAAGGCACATGAAAATGTGTGCGCCATTCAGCATCATAAGCTCCATTACCGGTGACCACAGTGGAAATATCCCGGAATTTTTCAATTTCTCCAGACACTTTACTTTTCACCGTTTGGTGAAGATATCTCGGCTCATCCAATTGCAAAATCTCTTTGACGTCATTTTCATTTTTGCCGTTGAGGGAGAATTTCAGGGCGGAACTGAGTTGAACCTTTCCGATCCTGATTCCTTGTGAAATCAATTTAGCGAGCGCAGATTCCGGTTTCTCAAACTCAACGGAAAAATGACAGACATCAAAACACAGAGCCAGGAATTTGCTGATAATGTCATTTCTTTTTTCACAGGCATGGAGCCTTTCAAAAAAATTGACGGCTTCGTCTGAATTTTCAAGCAGGCAATCCGGTTCCGGTTCAATGTCAAGATGCAGGTTCATCTGAGTTTTTTCGCACAGGTCATTCAGAAACCAAGCTATTTCTACAAAATGCTTGAATGCTGTGGCAAAAACTTTTTCTTTTTGCTCGCTATCTGCGAACCAATGCTTGTAAGATATGGGAGATGTTGAAATTCCTCCTTCTACACCTTCTGGTAAAAGTTCAGCGAGTATGTGAAACAGGCGTTTGGTATATTCCACACGCTCACGGGTTGTCCAATCGGGCTTGTAAACGTTATCCTTAACAATGTCACCGTGGAAATTGCCATACGGAAACCCGTTCATGGTGAAAACATACAACCCTTCTTTGTTGAGCCATTCTTTAAATTCCGGCAGCTTATTTCCAACCAGAATTTCACGACTGGCTTTGTCAGATAAGTACAGTCCGACTCCGAAATTCTCTTTAGGCGAAACTGCTTGCTTTACAGAAGGAAGGTGATTTTTTAATTGCCGGTACATTTCTTCCCAACCTTCTCCCGCGTGTACGTTTGTGCAATAAGTGAGGTGATATTTGCCCGCAACATCCATTTCTCCAAAGATATGTGACTATCGGGTTTATGCGTTGCGCAATTCAACCTGTGATTGGTAGGATTTCAGGATATTGACCGATTTCCTAATCATGTCAAAATCCATTTCGTTCACTTCCACTCCCTGACCTATCCTTTTCAGCAACATCACCGTGAGTTTGCCGCCAAGATGTTCGCGGAATTCGTTTAATCCGGAAAGTAAACTGTCTGGATCGTTTGGGTTTTCAAGGTTCTGTGACAATTCCGGAAAATAGAGCTGAAAGCCGATTTTTCGGATCAAATGAATAATTTCTTCCAATTCAATTTTGGATAGCAATCCGGAAAGATGCGAGTATATGGAGTCGAGGCAAATTCCAACAGCGACCGCTTCACCATGGCGGATATCATATTGCGTTAATCCTTCCAGCTTGTGCGAAGCCCAGTGTCCGAAATCCAGCGGGCGTGACGAGCCCATTTCAAATGGATCGCCACCGGAAATGTGCTCAAGGTGCAGCTTTGCGCAGCGATAAATCAGCTCCTGCATTACGGTGGAATCCCTTGCAATCAGCTTTTCCACGTTCATTTTGATATAAAGAAAAAAGTCGGCATCTTTTATCAGCCCAACCTTGATTGCCTCGGCAATTCCCGAACGCCAGTCGCGGATGTCGAGCGTTGTCAGGAAAGTATGGTCATTGATGACTCCAACAGGCGGAGCAAATGTTCCGAGAAAATTTTTTTTCCCGAAAGCGTTGATGCCATTCTTCACGCCAACCCCGGAATCGTTTTGCGACAATACGGTTGTAGGAATTCTGATGTGGCGGATACCTCTGTGCGCAACGGCTGCAGCATAGCCGACAAGATCAAGCACTGCACCACCTCCAACACCTATAACGTAGGAATGACGGTCAATCCCGTGATGGTTAATTGACGCGATAATTTCATCGAAAGCGCTGATATCATTTTTGCATGCTTCTCCACCCGGAACCACTAAAAGGTCACCGCAGATCTCGATTACATTTTTGCGAGCATTTGCATAAGCTTTTATGTTTTCGATCAATCTTCGGTGATGGAAATTCACTCCATCGTCAATAACGAACAACGTTTTCTTTGGTCCCGGATTGCCATCGTCCGAGAGCAGGTTTGCAAATACGGTGTTTTCACTTGAAAAAACACTTTCGGTGAAATGCACCGGGTAGCTGAACTTGACGGAAAATGATTGCCGGATAGTACGCATAAATAGGCTGAGATATACAAATTCGCTAAGAATTTACGGACTTTGCGCGAAAGAGTTGCGTGAAAATCCTTGATTAGCCTGCGTTGGCTATGTTACCGCAAACAATTTTGACAGCAATAGCGACAGGGGCAGCAGGCAAACAATTAAAAGCGCGTAATCCCATCCGGCAAAACCCGCGGCAATCGCGGCATCCATCAATATCAGCGAGAGCACGCCAAATTTCACCGCCTTGCCAATATCTTTTGGCTGACCGGTGATTTGAGCGGTGCGCAATGGACCGAATATCATCCATCCAAATAGCACCAGGTAGGGTAGGGCAGGACGCAGATGAAAATCAGGATGAAATGCTAAACCAGCAATTAAGAAGATGACAACCGAATACATCCATCCTGCTTTCCGAAGCGAGTTGCCATGATTGCCATGCACCTCTCCCCGGCTGACGGTGGTTACCGCTGCGATGTAGAGAACAGGAATAAATGCAATAAACCAGAAATCAAAAATTGCCGCTGTTAATGCGCTCACGCCAAGCAGCAAATTCCCGCCACGACATAGACCCATGTTAATCGGACCAAAATAAGTCTGATGCTTACCCCATGCATCATATAATACCGCAAGTGACGCGATGGTAATGGCTATTATCGCGCTGGGAAATGAAACAAATGAAGCCGCTTGTATGCCAACAGAAATAAGGAGCATTCCCAAGATGAATGCCCCAGCCCTGGAGGCTTTTCCGCTGGGTATCGGTCTTTCCGGTCTTTCTGTTGAATCCAGCGCTGCATCAAAAAAATCATTCAGCACCACACCTCCTCCATACAACCCGGTTGTAGAGACAATCAGCAACGCAAGGTTGCGAAGTTCGGGAATACAAAACCATCCTTTTCCGGTATCAACTATTTCGATAATAGCTCCTGAAACGGCAAAACCGGCCATGATATCCGCGATTGCGGTAAGAATATTTGCGGGACGTGTTAATTGCAGGTAGGCTGAAAACCTTGCCGATAGTGAATGACGGGCTTTGGTCGGGGAATCGGGCATTTTACTGGCTCATGATGGCGAACTGCTCACTGACAACTTGCTATTTTATAATATCTGATTTGGCGATTATTGGTGCTTGCCCCCTTAAAACGGAATTTCCGGAAAACAGTTGTGTTTGATCTATGTCTTTTGGCTGGAGCCAGTCTGATTCACTCATTTGCCCGCTCTGTCCGTAGGCGGTGAGTGCATTTGTGTAACACGTCATCCTTACACTTTCTTCAGCAACTCCGCTTTTCAACATCAGGTTGGCGGTTTTCGGGACAGCAAGGGGATCGCTCACACCCCAATCTGCCGAGCTGTCAACGATGATGCGCTCATACCCGAATTTCCTGACAACTTCCGCCATGCGCTCATTGCCCATTTTTGTTTTAGGATAGATGGTGAAAGCAGCCCAATAACCCCTGTCCAAAACCTCCCGCATCGTTTCTTCATTATTATGATCTATAATCACTTTTTTAGGATCAAGCCCGTGCTCTTCACACACATCCATGCTGCGGGTTGTTCCGCGCTTTTTGTCGCGGTGAGGAGTGTGAATTTGAACGGGCAGGTTGAGTTCTTTTGCCAGTTCCAGTTGAATTCGGAAATATTTATCTTCAGCCCTGGTCTGGTCGTCATAGCCGATTTCGCCAATGGCTACCACGCCTTCTTTGGCTGCGAACAAAGGCAATAATTCAATCACCTGTTCAGCCAGCTCTTCATTATTAGCTTCCTTTGAATTCAAACCAATCGTGCAATAGTGCTTAATTCCAAATTGGCTCGCGCGAAAACGTTCCCATCCTATGAGGCTGCTGAAATAATCTTTGAACGTGCCGACTTCCGTGCGCGGCTGTCCCTGCCAGAAGGAAGGCTCTATCACCGCAACAACACCTGCCGCGGACATCGCTTCGTAATCGTCAGTCGTTCGTGAAGACATGTGGATGTGCGGGTCAATGAATAGTATCCTGGAGTTCGTCATGATGTTTATTTTTAGTGTAATTCGATAATTCGATAATTTGATGATTCGATAATGGAAATGGAGTTTTGTATTTATTGATAATTATCAAATCACCGAATCACCGCATTCCTTTCAGCGAACCATTTCTTGGAAATACTGTGCCAGTCAAATTCTTTTTTTTCTGCTTTTAATTTTAAAGGCTCAGGAACCAATTCTGCTGCTTTCAGCGATTTACTGCTTTGAACGGCTAACGCAGCCGCCTGTTTATCGAGTTCGCTTCCTTGTTCAAGCAGGCGTTCAATGTCTTTCAGCAAGCTGTCATCAATAAAGGGACCGATCGGTCGCCATAATTCCGGTGTCACATAACGCGATGCCGCCCAACGCTCGTGGGCATAATCAGACAACATGCGCGCGAGATCTTTATTGGCTCTTGAATCGAGCTTATAAATTTTGTCCAATGAGCGCTCGATGAATACGGCTTTCAACACCATCTGGTTGAAGGCGTCATCATCCAAAAAATCTGCCGGATAAGGATTGTTTAAAGCAACGGCATCGAACACTACCGCCATGTTGCTTCTTATGCCTTCAGCCGTCCGGGACTTCAGCGATTCAGGATAAGATAAAAGCGGAAGCGCTGAATAAAGCGCAACCAGCTCATTTACTTCCGCTGTGGTGAAAAGATTATTCAGGATTTTTAAAAAGAGATTTTCATCCTCCGTTGGAATCATCAGCAGAAGCAACACTCTTGCTGTCTGTGCAATGGTGAAGTCCGAAGGGTTAAAGCCCTGCCTTATTTGCGCCCCGGTCTTCTCAGGCTCTTCAGAGAATTTCAACTGGTCTTTGCTGAAATAGCGCGGGAGCAGGCTGAAGGTGAGGTAAAAATCCTTTTCTGAAAATTTCTTTCCAGACCTATTTATCTTTTCCGTCAACCATGTTAGCGAATCTCCGGTGGAATTGCGAGACAGAACGGAATGGAAAAAGCTTTGCGCAGCCTGAAGATTCACCTGATGCATGGTGGGCAAAGTTACAATTTGAATGACAGCCCCTCAATGCCTTGCTGCTGCCGATGCGGAGGGGATAACTTACAAGTGCCCTGCTTTCATGAAAATGGGCCACACTACTTCCAAATCTTCCAGCGGATTGCCCCATGCCTGCTGCAAATCGCCTTCAATCAGTTCCAGCGGATTACGGCCCTGATACTTGAGATAAAGCTGAGTGCTTGACCATGTGCTGAGATACCCCAGCAATTCATTCATGTTCCATCTCCACTGAAGTTCAAACGGAGGTGTTGCAACAGGGATAAGCGGCAGTGGTATGTTGTTGTAGGCATTGTCAACGTAGGTTCTCTCTCGCGGCCAATAGGGACCGACAATCTCCTCATAAAAGCGGCTGATCACCTTGTCAACCTCGGGAGAAATATGGTGCAGCTTATATCCCCACGCGGCAAAAAAACATCCCGGCTTAGCCGTTCGTTTTACTTCGCTGAAAAATTTCTCAAAGTCAAACCAATGCAGTGCCTGTCCAACGGTAATCAGGTCTGCAATTCCATCCGGAAGACCGCAGTTTTCAGCCATGCTCACCTTGTAAATAACTTTTGGATGTGAAGACGCATGGCTGATCTGACTTTCGCTCGCATCAGTTGCAATTACTTTTTCGAAATGTTCCGCTAATTCAACGGCTACCTGCCCGTTGCCCGTTGCCACATCCCATGCAATTTTTTTCTCTTTCGCATGTGCGAGCAGGAAATCGTAAAGTGCTTTCGGATAGCGCGGCCTGTATCTGGCGTAGTCGGCTGACTGGGTTGAAAAATGATCTTTAAAGCTCAAGGTTCAAACGGTTTTGTTTCCAGCGGGAGGATACCCGTTCCTGTTTTTGGTTTACGGATTTGGGTTGGTTGTTGTTGCCCATTATTGTTGCGGCAATCAGGGAAGCGATGACTTCCTCGTCATCCTTATGAGATGTAAGGCTTTCCGGGTTGAAGTGCTGTTCGATAAATCTTGTGCTGAGGTTTCCTTTGCTGAATTCTTTATGGTTCATGATGAATTTTCCGAAACCAAGAGTCGTCTTCATCCCCGTTATCGCATATTCATCAATTGCCCTCACCATGCGGTGAACGGCTTCTTCCCTGTCACTGCCGTGCGTAATGAGTTTTGCAATCATGGGGTCGTAATAGATAGGGATTTCCATTCCTTCTTCATAACCATCATCAACTCTGATGCCAGGACCGCAGGGCTTCTTATAGGTCTTTAACGCACCTGCATTCGGGAGGAAATCATTTGCGGGATCTTCAGCATTCACTCTTAATTCAATCGCGTGTCCGCGAATGGATAAGTCTTTTTGTTTGACACTCAACTTTTCTCCTTGCGCTACCCGAATCTGCTCTTTCACCAAATCCATTCCCGTTATCATTTCCGTAACGGGATGTTCCACCTGCAATCGCGTGTTCATTT
Organism: uncultured Chitinophagaceae bacterium; assembly: GCA_964502525.1. Lineage (GTDB taxonomy): Bacteria > Bacteroidota > Bacteroidia > Chitinophagales > CAIOSU01 > DATLYB01. Next base: position 83,858 of record CAZCXH010000002.1, on the reverse strand, counting down.
CGAGGAAATAAAAGTTGAGCTTTTCATCCATCAAAAACTCCACCGTTCCGGCACTCATGTACTTGCATGCTTTCGCTATTGCAACGGCACATTCGCCCATTTTATTTCTCAATTCTTCCGTAAGAACTGACGATGGCGCTTCCTCGATTAGCTTCTGATGCCTGCGCTGGATGGAACATTCGCGCTCGAACAGGTGAACCACATTGCCGTGACTGTCGGCAAGAATCTGAATTTCAATATGACGGGGAGACGAAATATATTTCTCAATGAAAACGGAATCATCTCCGAATGACGAAAGCGCCTCGCTTTGCGCCCTTTCCATCTGAGGAGCGAGTTCCGATTCTTTATTGACCACGCGCATCCCTTTTCCGCCACCGCCAGCGGCCGCTTTCAGCAAAACGGGAAAGCCGATTTTCTTCGCTTCATCTGCCGCCTGTTTTGGATTGGCGATAGCTTTCTCCGTTCCGGGAACGAGCGGCACCTTCAGCTTCTTTGCAATTTCTTTAGCCGCCAGTTTGTTTCCCATCATCTCAATGGACTTTGCATCCGGACCAACAAAAATGATTCCGGCTTTTTTGACTTTCGCAGCAAAGGATTCGTTTTCCGAAAGAAAGCCGTAGCCGGGATGAATCGCGTTAGCTTTTGTTTTCCGCGCGGCATCAATTATTTTTTCCGCCACCAGATAAGATTGTGATGACAACGAACCTCCGATGTGAATCGCTTCGTCCGCAAATCTCACGAAGGGCATCGTCCTGTCGGCATCGGAAAAAACTGCCACAGTTTTAATGCCCATTTCCCTGGCGGAGCGCATCACGCGCAACGCTATCTCACCGCGATTGGCGACAAGGATTTTTTTGATGGAAGGCACGGGCGCAAAAATAGCGGAAACGCTATTCTCCCTTGCCGTGGGTTTCGTAAAACTTCAGCAACTTTTTGTTCATGATACCCACTGCGCTTTGCTCGTTCCGAATGCCTGCAAGCGTACGGACGTAATAAGGAAAGAGCCAGAAGCGCATCGGGATGAACCGGTCGTTCCTGATGACCAAAGCTGGAAACTCGGATTGGGCTGAATAATAATCAGATCGGGCAAGGCTGTCGCTTTCTTTATCTTTATAATAATAATATCCATCGCGATGTTTCCCCGATTCCTGCATCACGGTTCCGAACTCGGCAATCAGGAAATTTTCATTGTTTAACCGGATGGAAGAATCCGGCTGGAGGCTGTCGTTAACGAAGACCACGTTGTCAAGCTGCTTGTCTTTCACTTGCTGCGTGTAGTCGCTGTAGAAAAAATAAACCGGGCAAAAGTCAAACTCTATCCTGAAAGCCACAACTATCCTCGTGTTGAGCTCATTCTGTTTTTGCTGAATCTTATCAGCGGTGTAGTTGTCGCCTCGCGCCCGCAAAGCATCTATGGATTTTGATTTTGTCATCAGTCGAACCAGCAGCACACCATTCTTCAACTTGCTGATTTCCCGTTTGGCGATTTCCGCTGATTTGTCTCCGCTCAGCGTCTCTCCCGTTTGGCACAAAGCCAAAGCCGATGACGAAAAGCACAGCATCATGATTGCAAAAATTCGAATTAGTGACATTCCTCAGTTAATCGTCAGCTCGCTGTGGTGGCGCTTGGTCATCCGCGTGTTGTTCATGAAGTCGAGCAGCGGGCCGGTGACGAAGCGCAGGAAGTTGCGGCAGTAGGCGCTGTCGTTGGCTCCACCCGTGAATATCTGTATCAGTTGGCTTGCCATGTGCGGCTCGATGGCGCGACCCACAAAGTTGCCCATCATATCCTGCCCCACGCGGAAGAGTGTGAACAGCCTGCCGTTGTACCAGGTGTTCACCATGCGCTGCCACAGCTTGAGTTCCCTGCGCCAGATGCGTTCATAGCGCATCATCGCTTCCGGAGTGCCGGCTTCCAGCGCCCTTGCCAGCTCCACACCGCTTTTCATCGCAAGGTACACACCGGATGAAAACACCGGATCAATGAATCCTGCCGCATCACCCGCCATCGCCCAGTTGTCGCCCGCCATGCGGTCGGAAATCAATTGATAATTATTATACTTCATCACTTTCGACACTCTCACCGAACTGGCGGTGAATTTGCTGATGCCCTTTTCATGTTTGATAAAATTGTCATACTGCTCCTCGATGGTGGCGCCATATTTCTCCAGGTGCTGCGGGCTTGCCACCACGCCCACCGAAATGCGGTTGTGCAGCGGGATGCGCCATGACCAGCCGTGCTCGCAGCGGTGCATGTGCACATGCCCGTCAGGGCTCATGGATGCCTGGTTCACATGGGCAAAGAGCGCAAAATCCTTGCGGGAACCCTCTTTCGCGGTTACATCCAGCAGATTGGAGAACATCCGCGTTCTGCCGGTGGAGTCAACGATGAAGTCAGGCTCGCCATCGAAGAAGCCCTCGGTTTCAGCGAGCGTCTCACCGGCAAGGCGTACGCGGTCGGTGTTGCCCACGCGCTCCACTTTGGCGCGCAGCTTGAAAATCTTCACGCCTTCTTTTTCGGCAGCCCTCAGCAGCACCTCATCGAACTGGCCGCGCGGCACCTGGTAGGCATACGTGGGCAAGTTTCCGCCAGCCCGCGTATAGTGTCCTGTCGCCTCTTCGGCATCGGACATCCACACCGAGGCGCCCGGCTTCACCACGCTGAAGCCCTTGATGTCGTCCTCCACGCCCAGGTCGCGGATGATGGGCATCACGGCAGGGATGAGCGACTCGCCCACGATGAGGTCGGGGCGCTTGCCGGTGTCGAAGATGGCGACCTTCTTGCCCTGCCGCGCCACCTTGATTGCCGTGGTGCACCCCGAGGGACCGCCCCCGATGATGGCTACCTGTTTGATTTTTTTAGGCACGCTCCGCAAAAGTAATTCGATAATTCGGTGATTCGATGATTCGGTGATGTGATGATTCGATAATTTGATAATTCGATGGTGTATTTCATTATCGAATCATCGAATTACCGAATCACCGAATTGGTTTTGGCGCGTACTGACTTCGTTTCTTCAGCGGCTCTGTTTGGTAGCGACCTTGCCAGAAGTTCAGCGGTATCTATTGGCTTAATCAAAGCGTCATTCTGAGCGTAGCGAAGAATCCCCTCAACCCTCACCTCGCGCCAGCTTCCCGCTGGTGCGACAAATAAAAGCGGACGCTTGTAAATAGCTGGACACGGGCGGACGCCCGCGCCAGAGTTGGGGTAAGCGGACGCTTCAAGATGATGGGCACAAGCACGGACGCTTGCGCCAGTTTGAGGGGTAGATGAATATGCAGTTGCAGGCCTTGGCTGATTGCAGGAAGATACAAAAGGTCTAATTCATCACAAACTTAATCAAGGCAACCAACGAACCAAGGATGGCGAGATATTGAATCAAACCGACAATGTAAATGGATGTCTGTATATCTGATTTTTCGATTTTAATTTCCAGCCGGTGAATTTCATCCTTCACCAATTCTTTGCTCGCCAGAATGTCTTTTTGATTTTCAAATTCCGTTTTTACGGATGAACGGATGCCCTCAATCACACTCTGGGCGGTCTGTTCCCCAAATTTTTCCCTTAATACATTGAATAAGGTGATTTCTGAAACTACCATGTCCAAAGATTTCCTTCAAAGATAACAAACCCTTACAACGAAGTAAAGTTTCACAAGCAAAAACGCTTCCGGTTTTGTGATGCGCAAAAAAACCTCTGCGCGACTCCGGAGGTTTTAGCTTCAACCTAAATTCCGCAAACTCAAATTCCATGAACAATCAATTTCCTGCAGATACCGCAGATTTCCGCAGAAAATATTCTTTTCTAACATTCATCTGCTTGAATCAGCGAAATCAGCGGGAGACCTGTCATTTCAAATAGTTTGCGGATTTAAGGTTCAAACTTACCCTACAACCTCCCCCAAGGGAGGGATGGGCACAAGCGCGCACGCTTGCGCCAGTTTAAGGGTTCCCCTCACCTCGCGCCAGCTTCCCGCTGGTGCGACAAATAAAAGCGGACGCTTGTAAATAACTGGACACGGGCGGACGCCCGCGCCAGAGCTGGGTAAGCGGACGCTTCAGGATGATGGACACAAGCGCGGACGCTTGCGCCATAGCCGGGGAAAAGACTGAGGGGAGTGTTCTGCTCATCCTGGCGAATTGGTTCTTTAAATAAATAATACCCGGAGGCTACTGCTCTGTAATAGATGAGAGTATATGACATAATCAAAATCCCCTTTTGTAACTTTCCCCCATGCTCCGCGAAATACTGCTGCTGGTGAAAAAGGATGTATTGCTCGAATGGCGCATGCGCTATGCTGTTGGGGGCATCCTGCTTTATGTGGTGGCTACCGTGTTTGTCATCTACTCCATCCTCAACAGCGAACAGGCGCTGGGCATGGTGAATTACCGTTGGTGGAATGTGCTGTTTTGGCTCACGATGGTTTTCACTGCGGTGAATGCCATCGCCAAAAGCTTCACGCAGGAGAGCCGCGAGCGGCTGCTTTATTATTACACGCTGGTGCGCCCGCAATCCATCATCCTTGCGAAGATGCTTTACAACATGCTGCTGATGCTTGTTTTAGCGGTAATCGCATCGGCAGTGTTTTTTGTGATGCTGGGCGCTCCGGTGAAAAACTTTGCGGTGTTCCTCATCGCGCTGGCGCTGGGCGGCAGCGGCTTTTCGTTCCTGCTAACGCTTGTCTCGTCCATCGCCTCCAAAGCCGATAACAACGCCACGCTGATGCCCATCCTCAGCCTGCCGGTCATATTGGTGTTTATCCTTGTGCTGATGAAATTTGCCGGCAGCGCCTTTTTCGTTGATACGACACTGAATGGTGTTGCAAAAGATATTGCCGTTCTGCTCGCGTTTGACGTGATGCTCGTCTCGCTGTCGTACATTTTATTTCCCTATCTTTGGCGCGATTAACGCATGATGAGTCTTCTCCGACAGAGGTGGTGGAAATTCCTCAGTATTCCTTTGTTGGTTTATGCGCTCACAGCCGGGATGCTCATCCCGCTGGGTCCCGGCATTGTCAGCATTAACCCTGTTCATACCGACCGTGGGGCAACCATTTCGCTCGACATCGTTTGCTATAACACACACTTCAACGAAGACGACCAGTCGCTCAACGTGGTGCTGAAAAATGAGAACAACCTCATCTGCAACAATTTCGTGACCGTAATTAATGAAAAGCATCTCAATGTTGAATTCGGCATCCCGGGCGACCTGCGAACCGACAACAAGCAGGATTTTTACAGCCTGATTATTTATAATGAAAAGGACGGCACCTTTTTCCTCAACAACGCCTTCTCCATCGGTAGAACCGACACGGTAAAGGGTATCAGTTTGCGATGCACCACAATATTGGAAGTTGTTCCCGCTGCAGGAATGACTTTTCCTTACCGTGAAATTTTGTACGAATCTATCCGCAACCTCTTTTTTCACGTGCCCATGTGGTTCACGATGATTTTCCTGATGCTGGTTTCGTTTGTGTGCGGCATATTCTTTCTGTCAAAGAGCAATCAGCAATATGATCTGATTGGCTCAACGGCAGCGGGCGTGGGCATTTTCTTTGGAGCGCTCGGAATCCTTACCGGCATGCAATGGGCGAATTTCACATGGGGCGCTCCCTGGGTGAATGATCCCAAGCTGAACGGAGCCGCTCTGGGCATGCTGATTTATTTCGCATATTTCATCCTGCGCGGTTCGCTGACCGACAGCCGGGCGCGCGCCAAGGTGTCGGCTGTTTATAATGTGTTCGCTTTCGTGATTTTTATTGTGTTCATCTTTGTGGTTCCGCGCCTCACCGATACGCTGCATCCCGGCAGCGGAGGCAATCCGGCTTTCAAAACCTATGACCTCGATGATAAAATGAGACCTGTTTTTTATTCAGCGGTGCTGGGATTTATTTTTCTCGGATCGTGGATGCTGTCGCTTGCTGCGCGGTACAGGTCATTGTCGCAAATTCAATCTGAAAAAATGCACAACTGATATGAAAGCGTTGTTTAGCATATTAATTTTCCTGGCAATGATGGTGCCGGCAATGGCAGCGGAAGCGGAAACGCTGTGGACCACGGGCAAAATACATGTGGTGCTGGGTGTGCTGCTGACGATTCTTATATTAATTTTTATATTCCTTTTCATTCTGGAGAGAAAAATAAGCCGTTTGGAAAAAAAGATGTGATGAGGACATCAGCAAATATGCCGCAAACAGAATCAAAATTTCCCATAAGAGCAGTTCTAAAAATTCTACCGCTTACGCCCTCTCCTTCTGGAGAGGGAAAGGATGAGGCGATAAAAAGAGCAATTTTTGGAACTGCCCATAAACCAATTGACAAATCCCTATCCCTATGATTGCTGATAAAAAAGAAAAAGCAAAAGCCGAGTTCAGTTTTTTCCAGGGCGTAAACAACTACTTCGATAAAGCCGCTGAACACACGAAAGTGCCAAAAGGCTTGCTGGAGCAGATCAAAGCCTGCAACAGCGTTTACCGCATGCGATACCCGGTGAAGATTGGCAATGAGTATCAGGTGGTGGAAGCATATCGCGCGCAGCACAGCCACCACCGCGTTCCTACCAAGGGCGGCATCCGCATCAGTTCCATGGTGACGCAGGACGAAGTGATGGCGCTCGCTGCGCTCATGACCTACAAGTGCGCCATCGTTGACGTGCCGTTTGGCGGAGCAAAAGGCGGCATCAAAATCAGCCCGCGCAAAGTGACGCAGCAGCAACTGCAGAGAATCGTGCGGAGATACACTGCCGAATTGATTAAGAAAAATTTTATCGGACCCGGCATTGACGTGCCCGCGCCCGACTACGGTTCGGGAGAGCGCGAAATGGCGTGGATACTCGACACTTATATGTCATACAATCCCGGAAACCTTGACGGCTACGCCTGCGTCACCGGCAAGCCGGTGAGCCAGAACGGCATCCGCGGAAGGAAGGAGGCAACCGGCAAGGGCATTATGTACGGGATGAAGGAAGCGTTAAGCTATAAGGATGACATGGCTGAATTGGGCCTTGAGCCGGGCATCGAGGGAAAAACCATTGTGGTGCAGGGTTTCGGCAACGTGGGCTATTACTGCGCGAAGTTCCTTTTTGAAGAGGGCGCAAAAATCATCGCCATCTCGGAGGTGGAAGGGGCTATTTATGACCAGAATGGAATTGACATCAACAAGCTTTACAAGCACCGGCAGGAAACAGGCTCCATCATGGATTTTGAAGGCGCCATCAACATGAAGGATAAATATGACGCGCTTGAACTGGAATGCGACATCCTTGTTCCCGCTGCGCTGGAAAACCAGATCCATGAGGGCAACGTGGATGAAATAAAAGCAAAAATCATTGCGGAAGGCGCCAACGGACCTATCAATCCTGAGGCTGAAAGAAAATTGCTGAAGCACGGTGTATTTATAATACCCGATATTTATTTGAACGCGGGCGGTGTCACCGTTTCGTACTTTGAATGGCTGAAAAACCTGTCGCATGTTCGTTTCGGCAGGATGCAAAAGCGCTTTGACGAATCTTCTATGACCGGTGTGATTGAATTGGTGGAGCGCCTTACCAAGAAAAGTGTTTCCGCAAAAGAGAAATCAATCATCGCGCGAGGGGCGGAAGAAATTGATCTCGTGAATTCGGGGTTGGAAGAAACCATGATTTTCGCCTATCGCCAGATTCGCGAGATATGGCTGCGCAGCAAAGACATCAAAGACCTGCGCACCGCTGCGTTCGTCTGCGCCATCAACAAAGTGGCCGATGATTATATGGCGCTGGGGATTTTCCCTTGAGAAGTTTAGAGTTTGGAGTGGCTTTGTTGCACGAATAAACCCTGATTTTACAGGCGTTTCAAGATTTTTGATGTCGAAATTTAACGAAAAAACAACTTGAAAACTTCCGAAACCCTTATCAGTATTGAAGTTATTCATGCAACAAAGCCATTTGGAGTTTAAAGTTTAAAGTTGTTGGTATTCCGGTATCTCCTCCAAAAACTCAAAACTGCTCTCCTTCAAATCAACTTTGCAGCATAGCGTTACCCCACCGTTTGTCGCCAGCAGGTAGGGAACTCTTAACGCCAGATTATACCGCGATGCTTGTTCGAAAACCGACTGGTCAATTTTAATGGATGGCGCTTTGCACTCCGCAATCATCACCGGCAAACTGTTTTTGTAAGCGACTATATCGCATCGCCTGGCAAGGCGATTGATGGAAAGAGAAACCTCTATGCCAAGCAATGAGCGCGGGAAGTTTTTCTTTTCGATCAAATACTGGATCATCAACTGCCGTATCTTTTCCTCAGGAGTGGCGGCAACATGCTTCTTCCTGACGACATCGAACAATGACTTTGCGCCCGCAAGCGACTTAAACTTTTCCCCCATGCTTTCAATCCTGATAATTTTCATCTGGCGAAAAATAAATAACTTGGCTGACTCGGTTTACGGTTTACATGTTTAAGGTTTTAGCAACATGTAAACAGTAAACGTGTAAACCGTAAACGACCGCATAATGTCCGAATTCAAGCAACTCCTCAAAGATCTTCAAAATAAAATCTATCACCCGTTGTACCTGCTGCACGGGGAGGAGCCGTACTATATTGATGTTGCCTGCAACTATATCGAGCATAACCTGCTCAGCGAAAGCGAGCGCAGCTTCAACCAAACCGTTGTCTATGGCAAGGACGCCAATCACATGGCGCTGCTCGACACGCTGAGGCGCTATCCCATGATGTCGGCTCACCAGGTGGTGATCCTCAAGGAGGCGCAGCAATTCAGGGATATGGACAAGCTGCAGAAGTATTTCGAGCATCCCGTGCGGTCAACAATTTTCGTGATCTGCTACAAATACAAAAAGTTTGACGGGCGTAGCAAATCCTACAAGCTGCTTTCGACAAAAGGTGTCGCGCTGGAAAGCAAAAAATTATATGACAACCAAATCCCGCCATTTATTGATTCTGTCACCAAAGACATGAAGCTCAGCGTCAGCCATGATGCGAAAGAACTGCTGGCGGAATATCTCGGCAACGACCTCTCCAAAATCGTTCACGAGCTGGAAAAACTTGCGCTTAACGTGAAGGAAGGCGTTACGGTTTCCACGCATCATATCGAGAAGTACATCGGCATCAGCAAGGAGTATAATGTGTTCGAGCTGACCAAGTCGCTGGCGATGCGCGACCCGGTGAAGACTTACCGCATCGTGAAGTACTTTGAAAAAAATCCCAAGGCGGGCGAGCCGGTGATGGTGCTGGGGATGCTCTACTCGTTTTTCAGCAAGGCGCTCGTGCTGCAAAGCATGAATTCAAATCCTTATGAGATGATGAGCGATTTGCAGATACGCTCCAAGCCGATGGCTGATGATTTGAAGAATTACATGAAGAAGTACAAAACACAGGAAACCGTGAAAATCCTGAATACCCTTCACGAATATGATATGAAAGTCAAAGGCGTTGACTTTGCCGGAGCGGAGAAAGGCACGCTGCTCACGGAGCTTGCGTACAGGATTCTAAATTAAATTATTAAATTAATAGTTTACGGTTTCCGGTTTACACGTTTACAGTTTGTTGTATTGTGTAACCGTAAACGGTAAAGTAGATTTGAGGATGGCAAGTCGAAAGAACCCGCTTCACGACAAACTGAACGCCTCCTGAAAAGCCCGCATCTCGCCCCAGTTGCCTTTCAGCGTACTGTTCTGAAGACTTTCTTGCAGCATCCTCAGATATTTTTTCCTGCTGATGGCTTTCGCCCCCATGCTGGCGAGGTGCTGCGTGTGCATCTGGCAGTCAATCATCTCAAACCCGAGCGATTCTAATTTTCGCGCTAAAATGATGAACCCCGTTTTCGAGGCGTTGCTCATCTTGCTGAACATGGATTCACCGGCAAACATTTTTCCCAGCGACATGCCATACAGCCCTCCGGCAAGATTGTTGTCTTTCCACACCTCCACCGAATGAGCATACCCAAGATGATGCAACTGCAAATATGCTTTTATCATTTCATCTGTGATCCACGTGCCCTTTTGCCCCGGCCGCTTTTGCTCTCGGCAGTTTCTGATCACCGCTTCAAACTCCTGATCGAACGTCACGCGGAAAATATTGTCGCGCAAAATCTTCCTCATGCTGTGCGACACTTTCAATTCTGACGGGTGCATCACCATGCGCGGGTCGGGCGACCACCACACGATAGGGTCGTTCTCGTTAAACCACGGGAAGATGCCCATGCGGTAAGCCTGCAGCAGCCTGCCCGGCTCCAGGTCGCCACCGATGGCGATGATGCCATTGTCGTCAGCTAATTCTGGGTTGGGGAAAACAACGTCATTGTTCAATTCAAAAATCGGCATGGGGGAAAGATAGGAAAATGGGTTTACACGTTTACGGTTTACTTGTTTACGGTTCTATTTTCTTGTGCAACCGTAAACGTAAACGTGTAAACCGTGAACCTTAGATTATCTTCGCACTCGTGACCCACTCACGCAGAAAATTCCTAACCGACATGGGCGCAATTTCCTTAGGCGGATTGTCAATGACGCTTTTCACCTCCGGTGATTTTCTCGAAAAAAGAAAAGCGCTCGCCTCGTTTGAGCACAAAAGCACGGAGCAGGCAGCCGCTGATGAGGACTTTTGGTTCCAGATTCAGCAGGAATACACGCCCACCTCGCTGTTCATCAACCTCAACAATGGCGGAGTGTGTCCTCAGCCGAAGGTGGTGCAGGAGTCGTTCCTGCACTATTACAAGCTGGCAAACCAGGCTCCCACATATTATATGTTCGGTGAATTCACGCGCCAGCGCGAAACCATCAAGCGCAGGCTGTCGGTGCTCGCAGGATGCGCGCAGGAAGAGATTTCGCTTTGCCGTAATACGACAGAAGCGTTGGAAACCGTGATACTCGGCATGGATCTGAAAAAAGATGATGAGGTCATCACCACCAGCCAGGATTATCCCACCGTGATGGCGGGGCTTGACCAGCGCGCGCGCAGGGAGGGCGTGAAGATTGTAAAAATCTCCATCCCCACTCCGGCAGAAGACAAGGAGGAGGTAGTGAATCGTTTCAAAAAAGCAATCACCTCGAAAACAAAAGTGATTGTTGTTTGCCATATCAACTACACCACCGGGCAGATCATGCCGGTGCGCGAAATCTGCGACATGGCGCATGAGCGAGGGCTGGAGGTGGTGGTGGATGGGGCGCATTCGTTCGCGCAGCTCGATTTCAAGATACCCGATCTGCATTGCGACTATTTCGGTACCAGCCTGCACAAATGGCTGAACGCCCCGTTCGGCTGCGGAATGCTGTACGTGAAAAAAGAAAAAATCAGCAAGATATGGTCGCTGTTTGGCAGCCCCGAAGACCAGGCTGACAGGATGAGCAAGTTCGAGCACCTCGGCACGCGCTCCTTCCCTGCCGAACTTGCCATCAACGAGGCCATTGACTTCCACAACGGCATCGGCATCCAGCGGAAAGAGGCGCGGCTGCGCTACCTGAAAGATTACTGGGCGAATGCGGTTGCCGGAATACCCGCAATAAAATTCAATACTTCGCTGAAAAAAGAATTTTCCTGCGGGCTGTGCAATTTCAGAATCAAAGACATGAAAGCGGGCGACATGCACAAAGCCCTTTTCGAGGATTATAAAATCTACACCACCACCATCGTGCATGATGCTTTTGAAGGCATCCGCATCACTCCCCACGTTTACACGAAGATTTCCGATCTTGACAGGCTGGTGGAGGCGATCAGGAAGATTGCCGGGTAGCAATCTTTGAAAAAAGTGGAAAAGGCAAAGGGCAAAAGGTAAAAGGCCAATAGGCAAAGGGATTGAAATCAACCATCCGAATTCCATTAGTAAAAGGCCAATAGGCAATAGGCAAGGGACAAAAGGTAAAAGGCAATAAGCAAAGGCAAAACCATTGAACACTTAGCACCGGGCATTCAACACCGTTTTGATAATAACCATTTTCTCTTTACTTTGCCGGGCGAATTGGATAATAGCTTGATAAGGACTTAACAAAAACCCTTAAGGAATGAAAAACAATAGTGCATTAATTCTCATTTTCCTGCTATCGCTGCGCGCGGAGGCACAGAACGGATGGGTTCAGAAAAACAATTTCCCCGCTCAGCCGAGGGAGTCAGCCGTCTCATTCGGCATTGGCGACAAAGGATATGTCTGCAACGGCACGCAGGAAGATACTTTTTACACTGATTTCTGGCAGTACGATCCCGCCTCCGACCAATGGTCGCAAAAGACCGACTTCATTGGCGAAGGCAGGAAATATTCCGCAGGAATGAGCATCAGCGGCAACGCGTATATCGGAACGGGCGTCACCGCCTCCGGCTTGAGCAATGATTTCTTTGAATATAACACCGGCAGCGGGGCATGGGGGCAGAAAGCTGGTTTTGCCGCCTCGCCAAGGCAAAAAGCCGTTGCCTTCAGCATCGGCAATAAAGGATACATGGGCACCGGCATGGACCATCTCGACTATTATGAAGATTTATGGGAATACGATCCGGCTGCCGATGCGTGGACGCAGAAAGCCAACGTTCCGGGGCATAAGAAAATGGGCGCAGTGGGCTTCAGCATCGGCAACAGGGGGTATGTCGGTCTCGGCTTTGAGTCGCGCGGGGAATACCGCAAGGATGTGTATGAATATATTCCGGAAGGCAATTATTGGTACCGCATCCCCGATGAATTCCCGGGAGTGGGCAGGGAAGATGCGGTGGCGCTCGGTGTGGATGCGATTGGCAAGGGATATATCCTATGCGGATATTTCAGGGGCACTTCTTATCTGAACGACTGCTGGTCGCTGGATCAGGCTACGAAGCTGTGGAGCAGATGCCCCAATTTTGGCGGCAGCGGCAGAAGGAGCGCCATTGGGTTTGCCATCGGCACCACCATCTATGTGGGCATGGGAATTGATTCTCCGGGCGTGTGCCACGCTGACCTGTGGTCATACCAGATTCCCCTCACTGCCGCGCCTGAAGTCAATGCCGGTTTCAGCAGGATATTCCCCAACCCGGTCAGCGATTTCCTGACAGTAGAAATTGATGCGGAAAGCGCGGTATTCAGCCTCTACGATTCCGGTGGGAAGATGGTGAAAATGGCAGCAGTTTCACGCGGTAAAAATATTCTGCAAGCGTCATCATTGCCAGAAGGCTGCTACCTGTATGAGATACGCAGCAATGATGATGGAAAGATTTCCTTCGGAAAGTTGATGAAAGCGGAGTAGATTTCCTGAGTGAAGCAGCAGGCAAAAAGAAAAGCCCGCAAGGAAAATAAAAATTCGACAGCGGAAACACCGCGCATCATGCAGCCTTCTTTCCGGAAAGATTATAAGGCTGCGGCATTCATCCTCTTCGTATTTCCTTTTATCTTATATGGCTACAGCATCACCTTTGGCTACGTGCTCGATGATGAACTGGTGCTGTCTGAAAATAAGTTTGTAAAAAAAGGCTTTGCAGGAATAGGCGATATCCTCGCCAACGACAGCTTCACCGGCTATCTGGGAACGCAACAGCATCTGGTTGCTGGCGCGCGTTACAGGCCCCTGTCAATCATCACTTTTGCGATTGAATATCAGTTCCTGGGGTTGAATCCCCGGGTGAGTCATTTTATCAATGTGCTGCTGTATGGCGCAACTGCCGTGCTTTTGCTGTGGCTGCTTTCCCTCTTGTTTCCGTTAAGAGGAAAAGCGAAATGGATGACGGGAATGCCGTTTGTTGCGGCACTGCTGTTTGTGGCGCATCCCGTTCACACGGAGGTTGTAGCGAATATCAAGAGCCGCGATGAGATTCTTTCGTTCCTGTTTGCATTGCTCGCGCTGGCTGCAAGCATCAAATATGTTCATCATGGGAAGAAATATCTTCCGGCAATTTCTGCATTGGCGTTTTTTCTCGCCTTGCTTGCAAAGGAAAACGCAATCACTTTTCTCGCTGTGATACCGCTGGCGCTTTACTTCTTTGTCAAGGATTCTTCATTCAAAAAAATTCTGCTATCGTCCATCCCGCTTATTGTCGCGGCTGCATCTTATATCATCTTGCGGCATCAGGTGATCGGATACCTGCTTGACAGCGGCAGGGAAATCACCGGGCTGATGAACAATCCCTTTCTGGGAGCTACGGAGGCGGAGAAATATGCAACCATCTTTTACACATTGATTCTTTACGTGAAGCTGCTTTTTTTTCCCCATCCGCTCACGCATGACTATTATCCTTATCAAATTCCCATCATCAACTGGAGCGATCTAAGGGCTTTCCTGCCGCTGGTATTTTATGCCGGAATCATCGTTTACGCGCTGGTCTTCTTCCGGAAAAAGACAATTGCTTCATTCTGCATCCTGTACTTCATCATCACGCTCTCCATCGCATCCAACATCGTGTTTCCCATCGGCACGTTTATGAATGAACGGTTTTTATATATGCCGTCACTCGCGTTTTGCATTCTTGCAGCCTATTGGTTTGCCGTAAAAATTCCCGGATGGATAAAAAACGAGTCTTTGAAGAGAGCGGTAAGCTTTGGGTTGATTGCGGTGGTAATTGCAGGCTTCAGCGTGAAAACCATCACCCGCGTTCCCGCCTGGAAAGACAGCCTCTCGCTGGACCGCGCTGCCGTGAGGGTTTCAACCAACAGCGCCCGCGCCAACAGCTTCATGGGTTACGGATTATACCGCAAGGGTCTGGAAGCAAAGACCGCTGAAGAGCAGTTAAAATTATTTGATGAAGCTGCGCCATATGTTGACCGCGCATTGTCCATTTACCCCGAATATCCGGATGCGCTTACCGCCAAGGCGGGATTGTTAACAGGCTATTATCAGAATGACCGCAACCTCGATAAGCTTCTCGATGGATTTTTCAAAATTCAAATGACGCGCCCCATGCCATTTGTGGACGAGTATCTTAATTATCTTGAAAGGGTGGGGGAGAGGCACAATCTCATCCCGTTTTATCAAAAACTCGGAACGGCTTTAAAGAAAAAAGGGAATGTTCAGAAAGGGGAATATTATCTGAGGAAATGACGAATAATGGAAGGTTCTGAAAATTCTACAACCTGCTGCAACGTTAAGTCTGTTTTGGTGACTTTGCGAATCATGCGGTGATAGCTTTCTATGGGGTTGGTGGTGTAAATCACTCGTCTTAATGCGGGCGGATATTTGAAGAAGTTACTCAGGCGTTCCCAGTTGTGGCGCCAGCTTTTGAAGACTACCTTGTAGGCTTGGCTTTGGTTTGCACCGTGATGTTGTTCAAAAAAGGAATTGCAGGAAGTGCTTTCAATCCTTGACGGGCTAAAAAAAATCTTATTAAACTTCAAACTCCAAACTGTTTCCACCGAAAAGTTATCAAGACCTGACAGGTTATAAAACCCCGTCAGGTCTTTTTCGAAGGCTGTAACTTTAGGCGTGCAAAAACGGGTTCGTTGAACAGGATTTTTGTCAACATCGTCAACCGCCACCAGGACTACCTGCGGTATGTCATCGTTATCGCATCATCGCTGGTCATCTCTTATTTTTTTCCGAAAACAGGCATTTTCAAATATTCGTTTGAGGTAGGCAAGCCGTGGAAGTATGACGACCTGATAGCGCCTTTCGACATAGGCATCCTGAAAACAGAGCAGCAGATTACCGAAGAGAAGGACTGGCTGCTGGAAGGGTTTTCGCCCTATTACAAATTTGACGAGGGCGTGAAGGAGGAGCAGCAGAAAAAATTCAGCGAAAGCTTTTACCGTAAGCTGACGGAGGTAGGGGGGCAGGTGAAGATTGATTCAGCCAGGGCGCGTGAAGCCGGCACGCGCATCCTCGACCGCATTTTTTCCGTTGGCATCATCAGCCTCATTGACGAGCACAAGTCGTTTGCGCCATCGCGCGAGCTGAACGTATTGACGGAGGAGAATGTGGCTGAAAAACGGCTGTTGGGCGGACTGTTCAGCATCAAGCAGGCGTTTGAATTTGTGAAGGACAGCCTGAAAGCCGCCAGCCGTGCGGATATGGGATTCCTGCTTCCGCTGATTGAGCAGTCGCTCGCTTACAATGTTTTTTATGATGAGGCAACCACTCAGAAGTTTCAGAACGAATTGCTGGAAAACATTTCCCTCACGCGCGGCAAGGTGCAGCAGGGGGAAATGATCATCGCCAAGGGGGCGATCATCACACCCGATAAATACCAGATGCTGCTTTCGTTTCAGGAGGAGTATGAAGGCAACGTGTTTGGCATTAAAAAGATGCAGGTGATTTATCTCGGCAATTTCCTGCTGTCGCTGATCGTCCTGGTGATATTGTCGGTTTTGCTGAAGGTGTTTTCCCCGGAGGTGTGGGACAGCAACCGGAAGCACCTGCTCATTTTTTTCCTCATCACGGTGATGATCGTGGTGATCAGCACGATCGTGAAAACCGACCTGCCAATACTTTATGCTATTCCCGTATGTATCGTGCCGGTTATCCTGCGCACGTTTTTCGGCACCACCACGGCCCTTCACGCGCATATCGCGCTGGTTTTGCTGAGCAGCTTCATTGTTCATAACGGAGTGCAGTTTGCCTTCCTCCAGTTCATTGCCGGCATGGTGGCGATTCTCACCAACGTGCGATCCTACTATTGGTCGCAGTTTTTTCAATCAAACGGTTTTATACTCGCTGCCTACCTGACCGGCTATTTTGCGCTTGCCATCGTTCAGGAAGGCACGTTCCATGATATTGATTACGCCAACTTCGGGTGGCTGGGGCTCAACGTGCTGCTGCTGCTGCTCGCCTACCCCCTGGTGCCGCTGCTGGAAAAAGGGTTCGGCTTTGTTTCCGACATCACGCTGCTGGAGCTTTCCGACATCAACAAGCCGCTGCTGAAAGAACTTTCCATCAAAGCGCCCGGAACGTTTCAACATTCATTGCAGGTGGCCAACCTTGCCGAGGCGGCTGCATTCGAGATAAAAGCCAACACACTGCTGGTGAAGGCGGGCGCGCTGTATCACGACATCGGCAAGATGAACAAGCCGCATTACTTCATCGAGAATCAAAATCCTGACGTCAACCCGCATGACGAGCTTACCTTTGATGAGAGCGCGCGCATCATCATTGACCACGTGAAGGATGGCGTGCGGATGGCTAAGGCGAACAAACTGCCCGATATCCTGATTGATTTTATCCGCACGCATCACGGGACAACCGTAGTGCATTACTTCTACCAATCGTTTCTGAAGAACTATCCGGAAAAGGAAGCGGATATAGAAGATTTCCGCTATCCGGGTCCGCTGCCCTATTCGCGCGAGACTGCCATTGTGATGATGGCTGATTCAACGGAAGCCGCTGCCAGGAGCCTCAAAAGCCCGTCCAGCGCGGAGATTGACAAGCTGGTGGAAAATATCATCCAACACAAGATCAGGGAAAACCAGTTGGTGAACAGCAACATCACCTTCAGGGAAATCACCGCTATCAAGCGGATTTTCAAGAAAATGCTCAACAGCATCTATCACGTCAGGATTGCTTACCCCGAAACCGTCAAGGAATGACAACATCTTTAAATATCAGGAGAAACTATTCCCTCAAATCCTGCAACACCTTCGGGATTGACGCACGGTGCGCCCTGTTTGCTGAAATCGAAGATATGGACGCCCTCCGCGAGATCATCCATTCGCCTGAGCTTGATGAATATGAAAAACTGGTTCTTGGAGGCGGCAGCAACATTTTGTTCACCAAAGATTTTGACGGGCTGGTTATCAAAAATTCGCTGCGGGGAATCGAAGTGATGAAGGAAGATGGCGGCAACGTGTGGCTGAAAGCGGGCGCGGGCGAGGTGTGGCATGAATTGGTAATGTTTTGCATTAAAAATAATTATGCCGGCATCGAAAACCTCTCGCTGATACCGGGGCTGGTGGGCGCTGCGCCCATGCAGAACATCGGTGCCTACGGAGTGGAGCTTGAATCGGTGTTTGACAGCCTGCAGGCGGTGAACATCCACACGGGCGAGGAGCGGATTTTCCTGCGTAAGGCTTGCGGCTTCGGCTACCGCGAAAGCGTGTTCAAGGGCGCGCTGAAGGATCAGTACATCATCAC
Source organism: uncultured Chitinophagaceae bacterium (assembly GCA_964502525.1). Taxonomy (GTDB): domain Bacteria; phylum Bacteroidota; class Bacteroidia; order Chitinophagales; family CAIOSU01; genus DATLYB01. The sequence continues at coordinate 65,860 of CAZCXH010000002.1, read as the reverse complement.
TTCCGTTACGCTGCGGCTGAACAAGAAGCCGGTGTTCAACACTTCATACGGAGCCATCCGCGAGACGCTGGAAAGGATGGGAGTGAAAGAGATTTCCATCAAAGCCGTCAGCGATGCGGTGATTGCGATACGCGCAAGCAAGCTGCCCGATCCGAAGGTGATAGGCAATGCAGGCAGCTTCTTCAAAAATCCGGAGGTGGCGCAGGACGTTTATAAAACATTGGCGGAAAAATTTCCGTCTGTTCCGCATTATCCCGGCAAGGACGGCAAAATAAAAATCCCGGCCGGATGGCTCATCGAGCAGTGTGGGTGGAAGGGCAAGCGCATCGGCAACACCGGCTCGCACAAAGACCAGGCGCTGGTGCTGGTGAACTACGGCAACGCAACTGGCGCTGAAGTGATTGATCTTGCCATGAAAATCAAAGACTCGGTGAAAGAGAAATTCGGGATTGAGATTGTTGCGGAGGTGAATGTGGTTTGAAAGTTAGATTTTAGATATTAGATATTAGATGTTAGACGAACAATATCTAAATATCTAACATCCAATATCTAACATCCAATATCTAACATCTAACATCCAATATCTAATATCCAATATCTAATATCTAATATCTAACATCCGCCATCTAACATCTGAACAACTTCCTCATCATCCAAACTGCCTTTATCGGTGACGTCATCCTCGCCACACCGTTAGTTGAAAAGCTTCATGCGTTTTACCCGCAGGCAAGGATTGATTTCCTGCTGCGCAAAGGAAACGAAATCCTGCTTGCAAACAACCCGCACATCCATGAGATTTTGGTTTGGGATAAATCGCAAAACAAAACCGCCAACCTGCTGCGGATGCTGGGAGAAATCAGAAAAAGAAAGTATGATGCGGTGATTACCGTGCAGCGTTTTTTCTCAACCGGGTTGCTCGCGGCTTTTTCAGGCGCTAAGGAGACAGCCGGTTTCGATAAAAATCCGATGTCGTTCCTTTTCGGCAAAAGAGTCAAACACATCCTCGGCTCAAAAGAAATGCCGGTGCACGAAACCGGGCGCAACCTCATGCTCATCAGGCATCTTACGGACGACAGTTTCGTGAAACCCAAAATATATCCTTCAGCGGAAGATTTCGCGCAGGTGAAAAAAGATGAAAGTTTTGTTTGCATCGCCCCCAGCTCCATCTGGTTCACCAAGCAGTTGCCAAAGGAAAAATGGATTGAATTGATCGGGCTGATTGACAAGTCCTTTGCAATTTATTTGCTCGGAGGAAAGGACGATGCCGCTTTGTGCGAATATATCCGCGGCAAATCGGCAAGAGAAAGAGTCATCAGCCTTGCGGGCAAGATCAACCTCATGCAGTCGGCAGCGCTGATGAAAAGCGCAGTGATGAATTACGTGAACGACTCTGCCCCGCTTCATTTGGCATCAGCGGTGGATGCTCCGGTGACAGCGGTTTATTGTTCAACAGTTCCGGAATTTGGTTTTACGCCTCTTTCCGGCAAGTCGAAGGTTGCAGAAACCCGGGAACATCTCTCCTGCAGACCATGCGGCATCCATGGCTTCCGCAACTGCCCGGAAGGGCATTTCAAATGCGCGGATATTGATGTGCATGAAATTGTTTAAGCGCAGTTCTAAAAATTGCTCTTTTACGCCTCACCTCAACCCATTCCGGATGGAGAGGAGTAAAACTTTCTTTTTGTATGCATCGCTCGGGATTGTAATTGCCATGAATGGGCGGGTTGGTTATCCGGCAGACTTTAATTCAAATTGACAAATGTCATTTGGAGGGTGACTTTTTAATAGTAAGTTTTCAATATAAACGTGAGTTATGGATTACCGACAAGATACCCGTTATCGCAAGTGTTCCGAAGGGACACTTGTGATTCGTAATAACGGCAAGACTTTCGTCTTGCCGGAAGGTCGAAAGACCTTCCTCTATCCCATGTTCCAAGTCCTCCTTCGGAAGACTTGAAACAACCAGGGTAACTTAACTTATTGAAATTCATTGCCATCCGCTAAAGCGGATGGCAATGAGGACAGTTGCGAGATAGTTTTGAATCCATAACTCACGTTAAATACAAACGAGATGCAAAGAAGGCAAGCGTTAAATTTTTGGATGATTGTTATTAACGCCAGTTTTATATTTCTTATTCCTTCATGCAAGGACAAACATGATGATTGCTCATTCAATTGGTGCTCTGATTGTCAAATTGTGCAGGCTGATTGCACATGCCTGAATGACAGCATCAACTTCCACTGTCCGCCCAACGTGGTTCATGGCGTCTATAGCTATGGAGGCCTTTTTTCACCTCCGTGCGGCTGCAGTTGTATCCAGGGTTGGGTAGGCGCTAATTGCGACCAGCGCGATCCGGCTTATTACATCCGATTCTGGTTTGGCTCCGATACGACAGCGATGAGTAATGTGAAGACCAGCAACTATACGCAGGAAGATACGATTTGGAAGTTCTATGACTTCTCTGGCGTGTTTCCAGTTGGAGGTGAAATTGATTCGATCATTGTGTCGCGAATACCTGCTTTGCAGGTTACCACCTTTCCCCTCTGCGGAACGGATTCTGCCTGCATTGCTTTAAAGGTGGTATTCACCAACTCCGGAAAAATTGCCTACCCGGTTGCCGGAGGCATCACGGTGGTCACCTTCTCCATTGATATCATTAACAATACCAGTCACTCTGAAGGAACTTTCACGGCAGATATTTCAGTTTCAGGCACCGGGGAAAATTATTATATCCGTGACGGCAGATTCTACCTGCCGCTGGATTAATTCAGCCATTACCTTCTCCGGTTCAGCATCGAAAGATAATACAGCAATGTAGCGAGTGAAGCCAATGCAGCCACCACGTAGGTCATTGCCGCCCATTTCAAGGCATCTTTTGCCTGATCGTGTTCCTGGCGGTTGGTCATACGGGTGCTTTCGAGCCACACCAAAGCCCTGCGCGAAGCATCGAACTCAACCGGCAGGGTGATAAAGGCAAACAGCGTAGTCATGGCAAACAGCGCCACTCCCACCGTAAGGGGTATGATGGAAACCTGTATCAGCAGAATGCCTGCCAGCAATATCCACTGCATCCATTTTGAAGAAACGTTAACAACCGGCACGAGAGACGAGCGCATTTGCAACCATAAATAAGCCTGGGCGTGTTGCACCGCATGACCGCATTCGTGCGCTGCCACTGCAGCAGCCGCAACGCTTTTGCCGTGATACACTTCAGGGCTGAGGTTGACGGTTTTCTTCAGCGGATTGTAATGGTCGGTCAACTGACCGGGAACGGAGATGACCTGCACCCCGCTGATGTTGTTGTCGCGCAGCATCTTTTCAGCGATTTCTTTGCCGCTCAACCCGCTGCCGGTGGGCACCTGCGAATATTTCTGGAACTTGCTTTTGAGCATGGCGCCAACCGCCCAGCTTGCCCCCATAATCACGAGAATGAGAATCATGTACATTTTACGATGGTTTTAAGTTATTAATGTTCAAATTTCTTCACGAATAAGTTTTTGCAAATGATATGCCGTTAGAATTTTTCCTGTAATAATGTCACCCGTTCAACATCACGCTGCCTGTTCCAGTTCTGAAATGGACAGGTTTCGGGGCAAAGATGCAAGAATTTCCAAAATGGCAGGAAGCGTTTCGGCTGAAACCAACTGCGCCCTTACAGGTTTCACGTTGGGATATCCACGGAAGTAATTGGCATAATGCCTGCGCATTTCAAGGATGCCAAGTTTTTCCCCCTTCCATTCCACAGATCGCATCACATGCTCACGGCAGGCTTCAACCCGCTCCTCCAAAGTGGGTGGAGCAAGAGTTTCTCCGGTTGCCAGGAAATGCTTGATTTCCCTGAAAATCCATGGATGACCGATGGATGCCCTGCCAACCATGATGCCGTCAACGCCATAAGTGTCGCGCATGAGCTTTGCCTTTTGCGGAGTATCCACATCGCCATTGCCGAACACGGGAATCTTCATGCGGGGATTGTTCTTCACAGCAGCGATTAAAGTCCAGTCGGCACCGCCTTTGTACATCTGCTGGCGGGTGCGCCCATGGATGGAAATGGCTTTGATGCCCACGTCTTGCAGTCGCTCAGCTACTTCCACCACGTATTTTGTTTTGTCGTCCCAGCCCAGTCGGGTTTTCACGGTGACGGACAGCGAAGTGGATTTTACAATTTCCTCCGTAAGCTTCACCATCCTCGGAACATCGCGCAGGATGCCCGCTCCGGCATCTTTGCACACTACCTTCTTCACCGGGCAGCCGTAGTTGATGTCGAGAATATCAGGTTTAGCTTGTTCAACGATTTCAGCCGCCCTGCGCATGGATTCGATCTCGCCTCCGAAAATCTGGATGCCGATGGGTCGCTCATAGTCGAAGATGTCGAGCTTCTGAACGCTTTTGTCCGCATAGCGAATCAAGCCTTCAGACGAGATGAACTCGGTGAACATGAGGTCAGCGCCATGCTTCTTGCACAGTCCGCGGAAGGGAGGGTCGCTCACATCTTCCATGGGGGCAAGGAGCAACGGAAATTCGCCCAATTCTATGTTGCCGATTTTAACCATTGTCAATTCTTTCCCATGAAGGAAAGTGTAAATTTACGAACGCAAACACAGTTTCAAAGCGATTAATCTGATAATCGCTGATTACCCGGACTTCACAGATTTATAATTAGGATGATTCAACAGGAGCGTACGCCCTTAGAGCAGTTGGGGTTGTTTTTTATGGTGTGGATGGGATGCTTCCTCTTCTTCAACCTGCTGATGGCAGGTGTGCTGCTACTGTCTTTCGGTGAAGAAGTGTATAGCGTTATCTCTTCTTCCTCCGATAACGTTGCTACGGAGCATCTTAACATCGTCCGCTTCCTGCAGATCATTCTCTCCATCGGCATTTTCGGAGTTCCCCCCTTTGTTTACATGATTATCAGCAAGCAACGGGACTGGTCGTTTTTCAGGCTGAATAAAGTTCCGCCTCTGAGATTGGTTTCGCTGACGGTGTTAATCATGGCGCTGGCAGCCCCGGTGATCATTTGGGCGCTGGACGTGAACCAGGACATGAGTTTTCCTTCAGCGCTGAGAGAGATTGAGAATTACCTGCGCGACCTTGAGGACAAGAACGAGCAGATGCTGAAGACGCTTTTAATCATGAACAGCCGGTTTGACTTCATGGTTAATTTCCTGATGATCGCCATTGTGCCGGCACTGGCGGAAGAACTTCTTTTCAGAGGCTCGTTGCAGCAGATGCTTCACAAAGCCCTGGGTGATGTTCATATTGCCATTTTTATCACGGGCATGTTTTTCAGCTTCATCCATTTCCAGTTCTATGGTTTTTTTCCGCGCATGCTGCTCGGCATTCTGTTCGGCTATCTGTTTTACTGGAGCGGCAGTTTGTGGGTGCCGATATTCGCGCATTTCCTGAATAATGCCGTCCAGGTGGTGATGCTTTACCTGTTTCAGGCGGGTATGATTTCTTATGACGTAGAGGAAATGCCGGCATTTCCGCCCTACATCACCATGATTGCGACAGTTTTACTGTTTGCGGCAGTTTATATCTTTGACCTCGCTACCCAAAAGAAAACAACGCCTGAGGATGGAAAAGGATTGGGTTAAGATTTATGCAACTTCAGACGTGATTAAGGCTGAAATGGCAAAGAGCCTGCTGCTGGAAAACGGCATCCAGCCGGTGGTGATCAATAAGAAAGATTCATCCCTGTTTATCGGGGAAGCCGAGCTATATGTGAAGCAGGAAGACGTGCTGAAGGCGACACATCTCATCAAAAACGTGTTGGATGCGTAACTTCCTTATCCGGTCTCAAACGGCAATATTTTTCGTGGTGGTGATGCTTGGCGGGATTTTCTGGAATCATTGGTCATATTTGGGGCTGATGGCGGTTATTATCATATTCAGTCTGTATGAGTACTTCACGCTGATCAGTTACACGCGCGAAGCCAACCGGATAAGCCTGCTTTACATGCCGGTAGGTATCGTGACGGGGCTGGCAACTTTTATGGCTTCATTTGCTGTGATACAAGGGTGGACGGGCGGTATTATTTATATAATACCCACCTGCCTGCTTTTTACATTTTTCGCGCTTGAAATCTTTTCGGAATCATCCACACCGCTTGCCAACATCGCGCAAAACATAACGGGCATCATTTACGTATCCATTCCTTTTGCAATCCTCAATTACGTGGCTTTTTTCCAGGATCAATATCAGCCGAAAGTAGTAATAGGAATTTTGTTCCTTGTTTGGGTAAATGATGCGGCTGCCTATGTGTTCGGCTCGCTGTTCGGCAAGCATAAATTTCTCCAGAGGATATCCCCCAACAAAACCATTGAGGGATTTTTTGGCGGGGCTTTCGGATGTTTGGTGGTAGCATATTTGCAGTACCTGCTTTTCGGAATCTTTTCGATTGCTGATTGGATGGCGCTTGCTTTGATTATCTGGGTGGTGGCCACTGCCGGTGATTTGATCGTCTCCATGTTTAAACGCAGCGTGAGCATCAAGGATACCGGGCATTTTTTCCCGGGACATGGAGGGTTCTTAGACAGGTTTGACGCTTTTATTTTTTCCGTTCCATTCGCTGCGGCTTATGTTTTGTTTATCCGGTAAAAGCAACGAAAACACAAGACAGGATTGACTATTATTAATATTGAGATTTGCAGGATTCTCTAACTTTGATTATTATTAATGAACTAAACCATGATGACGATCCACAAAGAAGGGTATAAGATTCTGTTAGGGCTGATCATGATGCTGCTGATATTTAATATCGCGGTGAGGCAGTTGACAAGCAGCGATGACGTGATTCTTTTTTGCACCCTGCTGTCTTTGGGCTTGTTCCTCTTCACGGCTTTCTTTTTTCGCAATCCGAAACGCTATATTGTGGCAGACGAAGATATTGTTATCGCTCCCTGCGATGGAAAGGTGGTTGCCATTGAGGAAGTGTATGAGCCTGAATACTTCAAAGACAAGCGCCTTCAGGTTTCCATCTTCATGTCGCCAGCAAATGTGCATGTGAACTGGACGCCCATCAGCGGTGAGGTGAAATACACCGCCTACCATCCTGGGAAGTATCTTGTCGCGTGGCATCCGAAATCATCGGTGAAGAATGAACGGACTTCCGTTGTAATTGAAGATGAAGATGGCGTGGAAGTGCTGGTGCGGCAGATTGCCGGTGTTCTCGCAAGAAGAATCGTCAACTACCTCGAAGAAGGCGAGGAAATCGAACAAGGCAAACAGCTTGGATTCATCAAATTCGGCTCGCGCATTGACCTCTTCCTTCCGGTTGACACCAAGCTGGCAATCGAGCTTAAGCAGAAAGTGAAGGGCGGCAAGACGGTGATAGCACGGTTGGATTGAGTCCAATCTCGGCTCGCTGCATTCGTTACCCCATCATCCATCACCCCATTATCCTCCGATAATACATCTCCTCCGTTTTCGTTTCTTTGCGGACGAAGAAGATTTGAAGTTCTGCCGTCAAATTGATGTGAATAGCGCTCAACAGAAAATGAGTAATGACAAAGTAATTTGTCTTTGTTCATTATTCATTTTGTGCGGGATGTTATTTATTCCATTGCAATCATCCGCACAGGTTGTTTCCCCGCAAATTGATTCGCTCACAAAATACGAGCGCGAACTGGCGAAGCTCAGTTTCCGCATCGTGAACGACTCTGCGCAGGAGCAGCGGGCGAAGGCGTGCTTTAAATTCATACCGAAGCTGGTGGAGGCATTGAAAATTCCAGGCTCATTCGACTATCCTTTTGACTCGCTGGAAACCATTTCCATCCTGAAGCCGGCTGACAATTCGTTCCGCATCTTCACATGGCAACTGCGGTGGGGTAACGGGCTGTTCCGGCATTACGGGGCAATACAGATGAACGATCCTGCCAAGTTGGTGCTGCATCCCTTGTTTGATTTTTCAGATTCATTGGGAAATGCACAGTCCCTGATACTTGACAAGGATAAATGGTACGGAGGGCTTTATTACAATATCTATGAATTCAAATCGAAAGGGAAGAAATATTATATCCTCTTCGGCTTTGACCAGAACGATTTGTGGAGCAGCAAAAAGCTGCTCGAAGTATTGCATTTTGAAAACGGCAAGCCCGTGTTTGGTGCGCCCATTTTTGAATTTACTGACAGCACCGGCAAGAAGACCATGCTGAACCGCTTCATCCTTGAATTCCGGAAAGACGCTATCACCACGCTGAATTATTCCGTCAGCGACAAGATGATCGTTTACGACCATCTCGTTGCACCGGAGCTGCGATTGGCTGATTTAAAATTCACCTTCATCCCTGACGGCACTTATGAGGGCTTCCGGTTAAAGAAAGGAAAGTGGGCGCATGTTGAAAAAATCAAAACCATCAATATTAATCAGAATGATAACCCGCCTGTGCCGGTGCCGAAGAAATGAACAAATTTGATAACATGTTGATATGTTGAAGTTTAAGGTGGATAACTCTTGTGACGCATCAGCAAATCAGCATATTATATATAGCAGAACAGCACATTAAATCATCGTCAGCCCCAACTGGATCACCCCGATAACGAAGCCGAGCACAGCGCCAATGAATTCGATGAAGCGGAATTCCTTCTTGAGTATCTGGTTGATGAGTTCTTCGAGCTTGGCGGGCGAAAGCACGGCAACTTTCTCCTTGATGATTTTTTCGATGTTTAAATGTCCCTCCATGTTGATGATGTACTGCTCCACGATTTCGGGGGCGAGATCATCAACTTCCTGCAGGAAATCGTTCTTAAGCCGGTTTTTCACTTTGTCGCTTACAAAGATGGAAACGAAGGGATAATTATTGGGAAATGTGGAGGTGAGATACTCATCAATTTTCGATTCCACCTTCTGATTGATCATGAAGAGCGTTTCGGGGCGGTTGATTTTATTCCTGATGTCGTGAACGGAAAGCAGTTCATCGGAAACCAGCTTGCCGATACGTTCCGCAACCTCCTCCTGCCGCTTAGGGAAGATGCCTTGTATCGCAAACGGGCCAACGGTAATTTTTTTGCGCGGCCAGAAAAGCATCTTGATGGCAATCCAGTTGGTGAACCAGCCGATGCCCGCTGCGATAAAGGGTATTGCGTAAAGGCTCACGTTCATGTCAGATCGGTTTTAGCGGTTCCTTTCGCAATCATAAATTGTCCTGCAATATACAGCAGCATGATGAAAAAGCCGGCTTTCCACATCGCATCGCTGAAATAGAATTTATTGAGCGCGATAAGGCTGTCAGAGAGCATGAATAGGAACGCTCCGGCAAACACCAGGCGGAAACTGTTTGCCGAAACCCTGCCGCACCTGTTCATGGCTGTCAGCACCATCAAGGTTATGACTGTGGCATACACGACCACCGGGATTTTCATGGCAGGCTCCATGCGGTTGAACACGAGTACGATTAGTCCTCCTGTTAAAAGCACCACCGGTATTGCAATCAGCGGCTGCCGTTTCAGAAGCGTTGATCCCTGAACCAAACTGATCTCTTTTCGAAACCCGATGATATAAAGAACGTGGGTGATGAGGAATGATACCAGCCCGGGCAGGAAGAAAATCTCCGTGCTTCCCATCAGGAACATATCACCCGCCCATGAAAATGCCAGGGCAATAAGTATCAGTTTTTGCGTGGCGGTGCGTTTGCCTGCCGTAGCCCGGAAATACCAAAGTCCAAGCGCAATCATCAGCAGCGGCTTGGTGGCATATTCCAGCGGCTGGTATTCCATCCATTCACCCGCAATGTTGAGCAGCGCCAGGACCCAGAAGAAATACAGAATGAGTTGCAATGAATCTTCTTTAATGAACGGCTAAAATACGATTTCGAATGACGAATTATGAATTCATGAATTAGTTGAATTGCATTCGTAATTGATGAAGCCTTGTTCTCAATTCGTCATTCGTCATTCGTGCTTCGCAATTCCTTTATTCTCGTGGCAAGTATTCTCGCAATCTTTTCCTTTGACTCCCTGGTAAGTCCTGCAATGTGGGGCGTCAGCAGCACCCTGCGTTCTTTAATCAGTTCGTCAAACCATTGCTTGTCTTCAGCAGTCAGGTTATCGAACTTTTCATTTTCGAGCACATCGAGCGCAGCCCCCATCACCTTCCCATCCCGGATTGCTTTGAGCAGGTCAGCCGTCCTGATGATGGCGCCTCTCGCGGTGTTGATGAGCCAAATGCGTTTTTTGAAACGGGCAAGAAAGGCATAATCAACGAGAAACCTTGTTTCATCTGTGAGCGGAAGATGGAGGCTTAGCACGTCAGCTTTGTCAAAAATATCTTCAGGCGTGCTTTGCTTCACATGACCTTCGCTGAAATTGGATTTGTATTTGTCGTACGCGAGCACCTGCGCATCAAAGCAGCTCAGCCTCTTTGCGAGTGCGCTGCCGGTGTTGCCATAACCATAGATTCCAACGACCTTGCCGCCCATCTCCATGCCCCTGTTCTTCTCGCGCTCCCATTGGGAGCTTCGCACCTCCGCATCGGCAGTGTGAATGTGGTTGAACAACGACAACAGCATTCCGATGGCATGTTCCGCAACGGCATCGCGGTTGCCTTCCGGTGAACTGATGCATGCGATACCTTTTTGTTTTGCATGCGCCACATCCACGATTTCCATTCCCGAACCCATGCGGGCGATGAACTTCAGATTTTTCCCTTTGTCAATAAGAGCCTTATCAGCAGTGGTCTTGCTGTTAATGACGATGCCGTCAAAATCGTGGATGATGTCGAGAATTCCCTGCTGGTCAATCTCCGGACGATAGTCAATATCGAACTTGCCCTCTTCAAGCTCCTTGAAGAAAGAGAGGTGAATGTTGTCGGTGACGAGGATAGTCATTGTTTCAGTTTTCGGTTTTATGATTCCGGCACAGCGAATGTCCATGCCTGAATAGCGCTGACCGTTTTTTGAGTTGACAAACCTAATTTAATTTATTTACCATTATGACCATCGTCATATTATTTCTTTTTTGCTACTTTTTTTCTTTTTTGAAAACCATTGTTTGGGGCGGATAAGGTTTCATAAGCCGCAGGACTCAGATGGTTCAGGGATTCATGCGGCTTGTGCAGGTTGTACATATCCCCGCTTTCTTCACCATCAGTTTGAGCTCTTCAAAGCTTTGTGGATAGTAACGGCTCAGATAATAATTCCTGATCGTGCCGTTGAATATATCGCAGTCCAGGTAACCTGATACTCCCGGCAGACTTCGCTGACCGTGGTGAGATTGCCCTCGATTTCGCTGACCTTTTTACGCCTTACGCTGATTTTCCGCAGAAAGAAAACTATCAGCGTTTACCTGCGGAATCCGAAGAAGATATGTGTCTTCATTATTTTTCCGGCTCCCCGTATGATTGCTCATAACGAAAATGGAAGGAGGAAGCCGTCAGACTGGTATTTTTTCAGACGGCATGAGATTCCGGTTTAATGCTTAAAACATCTAAATTTACTCCAATGTCAATACGCGCAAAGAAGCTGATTTTGGTGCTGGCGCTCTTGCTGTTCAGCTTCTTTATTGCAAAGCGTTTGACACATCAGAAACAAAGCTTGCCGGAAGAGCGCAAGAAGGAGTTGCCGCTTAGCGGACAAATGCAGCCCTATAACCAGACATACATTGCGCCTGACACGGACGCGATTGAAATTGATTCAGTTGCGAAACCATTCAATGAAGCGAACGAAGCTGCGAGGCCTGCGCCTCAGCCAAAGTCGGAGTGGCGCTGCCCGGCAGGCACCATCATGCCGGAGTTTACTGACATAAAAAGGAAGCGCGCATGGGATGAAGTTCTGAAGAGCATCAATTCTGAATTATCCCGCAGCAAGGACTGGTTCGACAGCGTGAATGTTTTAAGCACGTGGCTCTATCAGAATATCAGGACGGGTGACGTAACCAAAAACAACATTGACAGAGTGATCGGCAAAACATACGTCCTGAAGCATATAGACCTTGAATACCTGTATAATGTCAATAACAGCGACAGCGTGGCGGGCGCCTGCGGTTTTCACGGTTATTATGCGGTGCTGTTCTACAAGCATTTTGGAATCAAATCATATTGCTATTCGATGCGCCCGAACCGAAAGCGAAAGATTCCGGAGGAAGTGCCCCGGTTTGCGACCATAGCCGTGGGGCACATGATTAATATTCTTCAAAACCCGCATAACAAAAAGTGGTACCCGGTGGATAATTTCTTTGGAATCCGTTACCGGCATGATGGTGAATGGCTCGACATGCAAAAATATTTTCAACTTGCCCGGGAACATTCGCTTGGCGAAGTGAGCGTTGAAACTTTCGGCACCTATAAGCTGCTGATTCACGATTCCCCATGTATTCCGTTTACCGCCTGGGGCTTGGACACCTCGGAAATAATTTCGGCCGAAAGGGGAAACAGCAGCAAATACTTCAGGATTGTGGCGCCCTACCGATTGAAGCAACAATTCACTCCGCAGTTCAAAGAGATGTTCGATCAGATAGCGTTAACGTATGAGCAGCCTCCCCATGATGATTTGGCTGACCTTGCGCGGAGAATGCCCCTGTATGTGGCGCGGATGTTCCCGCTCCTTGACCTCAACGAACAGATACATGCTGATTCACTTTTGAACTCCTGGAGGCAGTAGCCGGCAAGTTTGCCCGCACATTCATATTTTTGAGAAAAAATCAATGAACAAGCGCTTTCTTCGCCTGCTGCTGCCTGCATTATCAGCCCTTCTGTTTGCCTGCCAGAGCGGCACCAGCCAAACCAAACTCGCCCCGGAACAATTCAAGCAAAAGATGGAAGAACCTGGCGTGGTCATTTTGGACGTGCGCTCACCGGGCGAGTACAGTGCCGGCCATCTGCCGGGCGCGGTGAATGTTGACTACAACGGCAAAGACTTCGCAGGTGAAGTTGGCAAGCTCGATACATCCAAAACATACCTTGTCTATTGCACCGTGGGAGGCCGCGCCAGCAAAGCCGCTGAACAAATGAAAAAATCAGGCTTCAGGAGCATAATGGAAATGCAGGGCGGCTATCCCGATTGGGAGAAAGCGGGATATCCTGTGGAAAAAGGTGATTAACGCAGCACTTTCTCAGGGAGCTTCGATTTCATGAACTCGCGTGATATACCCGGTTGCTAACAGGTAATTATCAGTTTATCCCGAAGCAAATGTAAAAAACGAACTGTGATCGGGATACACCATCGGGGACTACTCAGTGCAAGTTCGAAAACCTGATTACCGATGGTATACTATTCTCAATGTAATTTTTTCCATCCACCTCCTGATTTCACGAGTGCATAAATTCCCGATGCTGCCTTCGTGCGTGTGTTTCAGCTTTTTCTCCGGCTTGAATTTTCCTTCCTGAATTTTTCTGCCGACAATTTTATACGCATCACGAAACGGAGTTCCTCTGATGATTTCATTATTGATTTCCTCTACGCTGAACAACTCGTTGTATTTCGCATCATCGAGAATGTTGTCTTTCACGCGAATGTCATTCAGCGCAAAAAGAGTAACGCTCAGACATTCTTTGATTTCTTTGATTGCCGGAAACAAAATGTTTTTCGTGAGCTGCAGGTCGCGGTGATAGCCGGAAGGGAGATTGTTCGTGAGCAACGTCAACTCATTCGGCACAGCCTGCAGACGATTGCATTTTGCGCGGAGCAATTCAAACACGTCCGGGTTTTTCTTATGCGGCATGATGCTGCTGCCGGTGGTGAGTTCATCGGAAAATGAAATGAACCCGAAGTTCTGATTCATGTAGAGCGTAACATCATAAGCAAATCTCGAAAGCGTTGCGGCAATTGCCGCAATTGCGGTTGCCATCGCTTTCTCCGTCTTTCCGCGTGTCATCTGCGCGTAAACGGAATTATAGTTCATGGTTTCAAACCCCAGCAATGTGGTTGTGAGTTTTCTGTCGAGCGGAAATGCAGAGCCATAGCCTGCTCCTGAGCCAAGTGGATTTTTATTGGCAAGGTGGTAGGCGGCAACGACTAACTCCATATCGTCAACAAGGCTTTCGGCATAGGCGGCAAACCACAACCCAAACGAAGAAGGCATCGCAAGTTGAAAGTGCGTGTAGCCGGGAAGAAGTTTGTTTTTATGCACTTCGCTCAATGAAAGAAGCTTGTCAAAAAGCTGCACAACGGACTTCCTGATTTCTTTCAACTCATGCCGGATATATAACTTGATGTCGAGCAGCGCCTGGTCATTGCGCGAACGGCCTGTGTGAATTTTTTTTCCGGCTTCGCCCACTCTTTCCGTGAGCATAAATTCTATTTGCGAATGAACATCCTCAACGCTGTCGCCAATCTTGAAATTTCCCTTTTTGATTTCCTGCAAAATCTCATCCAGCGCTTTCTGAAGTTTTTTGTTTTCTTCTTTTGTGAGAATACCAACCTTGCTCAGCATCTCCGCATGAGCCTTTGAGCCGATGACATCAAATTCAGCCAGCACCAAATCCAACTCGCGGTCATCACCTACGGTAAATTGCTCGACCACCTTTGATTTGCCGGTTTCTTTATAATTGGGTTTTTGCCAGAGTTTCATTTTAAATACCTGTGCAGGTTACCAAATCCTTTTTATTCCATACGAATCGAATTGCTTGTCAGCGCTTATCATAGCGAAGCTCTCTTGCATCGCTTGTGCAATAAGAAGCCGGTCAAAAGGGTCTCGGTGATGATAAGGCAAGGCGCGCACGGCTTTCAAATGGCTTCCGGTGATGTGAGGATGCGTGTAGCCATTCAGCATGAGCAGGTCATCAAAAGGAATATGCAACTCAAGTTTGCCGAGGGAATTTTTGATGGCAATCTCCCAAAACACGGCCATGCTGATAAACTTGACATTGACGGGTTCGGTAATTGCCTGCTTTACCGTAGCGGTTATGCGCTTATCTCCGCTTTCAAACCAGAGGAATGCCTGGGTATCAAGCAGCAGGTTCATTCCATGTATTCCTTAAACTCGCTTAAAGGAGTATCGAAATCGGGAGACATTTTTATCTTCCCCTTCAGCCTCCCGAACACGGCCTGCTCATTTACGGATGGTGTTAGCTTTTGCTTCAATTTTTCAATTTGCCGCAGCAGTTTCACATCATTGATGTGCATGAGCCAGTCAAGGAGTTCAAGTTTTTTTGATGAGAGGTCCATAATTACAATTTAGTTATCCAAGACTCCTTTGTCAAAGGTTTTGATATGGAATTTCATAGCAGATTGCACATCTGCCCATGCTTCTTTATAAGTATTTCCTTCTCCCACCTCAACTCCTTTTAATCCAACCGGATAAGCAACGTATCCGTCCGTGTGCTTTTCAATTACAATTTTGATATGCTTGTGATTCATGTGAACAAAGCTAAATTAATTATACGATTTACATCTGCGTGATTTCATCCAGCTTTATAAAACCTTTGGAGGATTTTGTCGCCAATCCGTTTATCCAACTTGCTGTCAGTTAAAATGTCAACATTCATGATGCCTCCGTTTAAATGCCTGTGGTCAAAAGTTATTGTTTTTTCCTCGCGGGAGTTTCGGTTGAACTGTCCTTCCGTAAGCTGAATATTTCCTTTTTTTCCCGGGTAAACCAAAAATGCTTTTGAAGCATCGAAGTACAAATTGTAAACGAACAATTGCCTGAGGTCGTCTTCGCCCACAGCTCCGCTCTCCTCGACATTTTTCCATTTTGTGTCAAGGATGATATTGTCCGAGCCTTTCGTAATCAGAATATCAGGTTCCAGACGCTTGCCATATCCCGAATCCGGAAACCAGTATTTGTGGCGTTTTTTCGCGTGAACTGTAAACTCAGTTTCAGCAGCGCACCTCTTCAAAGACCTGAAAATAAATTCCTCCCACAACTGATTCATATCAAACATGAGTGCGAGAACATACTCTTTTCCGCTTCGGATGTCGGGATGATAGTTCTTAAACGATGGAATCTGTAATTGCACCAATCAACCGTATATAAACCTCAATCCCTTTTTTTATCTCCTCCACATAAATAAACTCATCCGCGCTGTGCGAGCGTGCGGAATCTCCGGGACCGATTTTTACGGAGGGAAAATTCATTAATGCCTGATCGGATGTGGTCGGTGAGCCGAAAGTTTTCATGCCGAGGCTTTCAGCGGCTTTCACAATGGGATGTTCTTTTGGAATTGAGGAAGGCTTAATACGCAGGGAGCGCGGCTTCACTTCACACTGCACATTTTGTTGAATGATGCTCAGGATTTCTTCGTGCGTGTATTTTTCGTTGAGCCGCACATCCGCTACAAACTCGCACATGCCGGGAACAACGTTGTGTTGTGTGCCTGCTTTAATCACGGTTACATTCATCTTCACCGGACCAAGCAAGTCTGATGTTTTTGGAAATTGAAAAGTTCTGAACCATTCAATGTCGCGGAGCGCTTTGTAAATCGCATTATCCCCTTCATCGCGGGCGGCATGACCGGGTTTCCCGTGCGCGATGCAATCCAGCACAAGCAGTCCTTTTTCGGCAATAGCGAGATTCATTTGAGTCGGCTCGCCAACAATGGCAAGTGAAATATTTCCTAACTCACTGAAGATGGATTCAATGCCGTTCACTCCCGAAATTTCTTCCTCCGCTGTTGCTGCGAAAATGATATTGAACGTGAGATCTTCCTTCAAATAAAAATGCAGGAACACAGCAAGCAGCGACACCAGACAGCCGCCAGCGTCATTACTGCCAAGCCCATAGAGATTGCCGTCTTTCTCCACCGGCTCAAACGGATTCAGCGTGTAAGCAGAATTGGGTTTTACCGTATCATGGTGCGAGTTCAGCAGCAGCGTGGGTTTCTTCTCATCGAAGAATTTATTTTTTACCCAAACATTATTCATTTTGCGATTGACAAGAATTCCTTTTTGCTCTAAAAAGTTTTGTAACAAATCAGCAGTGCCTGATTCTTCCCGGCTGAAAGAGGGAATGGCAATTAGTTGTTTGAGCAACCGGATTGCTTCTTCTGCAAGAAGCCTCACCCCCGTCCCCTCTCCGGTGGAGAGGGGAGTGCGAACGGAATTACTTGTGGAGGAGCGTTCCTTCATGTTGGTTTTCCGTCAATGAAATTATATCATCTGCATGACCAATCAGTACGCGCTCCACGCCTTGAGCCAGCGCAGCGAAAGCGTTATCCAGTTTCGGGAGCATACCCTTGTCAATGATACCTTGCGATTTTAATTCAGCAAACCGTTTTTCATCCATCGCGCTTATCACAGAATCGTCTTTATTGACATCAAGGAGCACGCCTTTTTTCTCGAAGCAATAAATCAAATTCACTTCATACTTGTCAGCAAGCGCCACCGCCAAAGCCGAGGCAATCGTGTCGGCATTGGTGTTGAGCAGTTGACCTTTGCTGTCAGCCGTGATGGGCGCGATAACGGGAAGTGAACCGGTTGCAACGAGTTCAGCCAGGAATTTTGCATTCACTTTTTCCTGCAAAATATCTCCGGCAAAACCATAGTCAATATCGCGCACTGGTCTTTTTTCAGCGGGAATAAGCTGCGCGTCTGCTCCTGAAAGTCCGATGGCATTTGCACCCAGTGAATTTAATTCCGCAACGATGCTCTTGTTAATCCAGCCTGCATACACCATCGTTACCACGCGCACCGTTTCCAAGTCGGTGATACGCCTGCCGTTGTGCATTTTTGCTTCAATGCCAAGTTTGGCGCTCAATGAAGTGGCGAGCTTTCCTCCGCCATGCACCAGAATTTTCTTCCCCTGAACTTGAACCAGATTTTTTAAAAATGAATGAAGTTTTTGTTCATCGTCAAGGATGTTACCGCCAATTTTGATGATGAAAAGTTTTTCTATTATTCGCATCACGGGAAATTCCTGTAAATATCTTTCCTTGAACCAAATGCAGCAAATATTACCGTGTCACCTTCTATCCTGATGCCGATTCGGTAATCTGCTACTCTGATCCTGTAAAATTCTCGATAACCCTTTAACTTTTTGAGATGCGGTATTTGGCGCGGAGATGAGGCATTGCGCACTGCTTGAATTATGCTTTTGATCCTTTCCCTAAGTTTCGGTTCGAAAATCTCATCGGTTTCTTTTTCAAACCGGTGAGTAAACTCAACATTCATGGCTTGATGCCGAATTTCTTCAGAACGCGGTTCTTATTAGTCATCCCGCTCTTCAAACCTTCATTTATCATACGGGCAAGTGCATCATCTTCTTTTGCCCGGAGGGATGAGCGTGTAAGGATATTTACCGTCTTATTGCGCTGCGCCACGGATTTTAAATGTCTGACAAGCCGTTTACCAGCCTCGCTTTTGTCATCAATTTCCACTACGTGCTTCATCTCAATCTATATTTTGTAAAGATAATCAAAGCAGGGCATGACCTCGCATGTCCATTCCATTCTGCCGAAATCCGTAATTTAGCCATACAATTATATAATTCATAAAACCATCAACCATGTCTAGCGAAAAAGTAACCATCAAAAACGGCAAGTTGCAAGTTCCTGACAACCCGGTTATTCCATTTATAGAGGGCGATGGCACCGGACCCGACATCTGGGCGGCATCGGTGCGTGTGCTGGATGCCGCTGTGGAGAAAGCCTATCACGGCAAGCGAAAGATTCAATGGATGGAGGTTTATGCCGGGGAGAAAGCCTTTAATCTGAAAGGCGACTGGCTGCCGGAAGAAACGCTGGAAGCCATCACCAAGTATCTCATCGCAATCAAAGGTCCTTTGACAACGCCCGTTGGGGGCGGCATCCGTTCGCTCAATGTGGCTTTGCGGCAAAAGCTTGATCTCTATGCCTGTGTGCGCCCGGTGCAGTATTTCACGAACGTCCCATCGCCCATGAAGCATCCGGAATGGATTGACATGGTGGTGTTCCGTGAAAACACAGAGGACATTTACGCGGGTATAGAGTGGAATGCGGGCACACCGGAAGCGAACAAGGTCATTGCTTTCCTGCAAAACGAAATGGGGGTGAACCAGATACGTTTCCCGAAAACATCATCCATCGGCATCAAGCCGGTTTCAAAGGAAGGCACTGAGCGGCTGGTGAGAGCTGCCCTCAGGTATGCCATTGAGCAGAAAAAACCTTCACTGACATTAGTGCATAAGGGCAACATCATGAAATACACTGAGGGCGGTTTCAAAAAATGGGGATATGAACTGGCGGAAAAAGAATTCGGAGACAAGGTGTTCACCTGGCAACAGTATGATAAGATAGTTCAGGAAAAGGGGTCGGAGCAGGCGAACAAGATGATGAAACAGGCAACTGAAGGAGGAAAGGTGATCATTAAAGATTCCATCGCGGATGCGTTCCTGCAGCAGATTCAGTTAAGACCGCAGGAATATTCCGTGCTGGCAACGCTCAACCTGAATGGCGATTATATCTCCGATGCGCTCGCTGCGGGAGTTGGAGGAATAGGCATCGCTCCGGGCGCCAATATCAACTACGAAATCGGGGCTGCCATCTTTGAAGCCACGCACGGCACGGCTCCCAAATATGCCGGTCAGGATAAGGTGAACCCCAGTTCGGTGATACTCTCAGGCGCGATGATGCTGGAATACATGGGCTGGCTTGAGGCGAAAGACCTCATCATCAAAGGACTGGAAACGGCTTTCGCAAACAAGAAAGTTACCTATGATTTCCATCGCCTCATGGAAGGAGCCACGCTGCTGAAGTGTTCTGAGTTTGGAACGGAGGTCATCAACAGCATGGATTTGGTGGAGGTGTGATTCGGTGATTTGCTGATTCGGTGATTCGATAATTTGATAATTCGGTGATGATGAACTCCACATGACGAACTCTACAAAATTTTCCGAATCAATATCCGTTAGATTCTCCTTATGAAGATACTCGCATATATTACCATTGTTTTCATCGTTTTTTCTGCTCCCCTTCGTGCTGCGTATGTCCTCATTCCGATGGATACAGAGCAAAAAAATCATCTTAAGGCTTATGGGGTTGCTTACTGGATTTTGAAGAATGGCGTGAGCGTTGACTGGCTGCTGAATTACCGCGGAGGTTCTTTTGCTTACAAACACGCAGCCGCTCTCGAACAGGAATGTCAGATCCGCGGAGTTTCCTATGAGGTGCTTGCTGACGGGCAATACTCCAAAATACAGGCTGAAATCGCCAATCCGGAGGTGAACATGGATATTGTGAAAATGGAGAAAGCGCCCAGAATTGCCGTGTATGCGCCACCCTACAACCTGCCGTGGGACGATGCCGTGACACTGGTTTTGACGTATGCAGAAATTCCTTATGATCTGATTTATGATGAAGAAGTCCTCTCAGGAATACTTCCGAAATATGACTGGCTCCACCTTCATCACGAAGATTTTACCGGACAATACGGAAAATTTTATGGACAATACCGCAACCAGCAATGGTATCAGCAGCAGGTGCGTGACGCAGAGGCTGATGCGGCTAAAATGGGATTCAGCAAAGTATCGCAACTGAAACTCGCGGTGGCGCAAAAAATCAGGGACTACGTGGTGGGTGGCGGATTCATGTTTGCGATGTGCTCGGCAACTGATTCTTATGACATTGCATTAGCTGCCGAAGGAGATGATATTTGCGACCAGATGTTTGATGGCGATCCCCCTGACCCGCAGGCGCAGCAGAAGCTCGATTATGGTAAAACTTTTGCATTTGAAAAATTTAAACTGGAGATGAACCCTTACCAATACGAATTTGCTAACATTGACGTGCCTGTTCCGAGGCAGGTGCCGCCCAGTACTGATTATTTCACCCTGTTTGAATTTTCAGCCAAGTGGGATCCGGTTCCCACCATGCTTACGCAATGTCACACGCGAACGGTCAAAGGATTCATGGGGCAAACCACCGCGTTCAGAAATGAGATTA
Organism: uncultured Chitinophagaceae bacterium; assembly: GCA_964502525.1. GTDB lineage: Bacteria > Bacteroidota > Bacteroidia > Chitinophagales > CAIOSU01 > DATLYB01. The sequence goes on along the minus strand of CAZCXH010000002.1, from coordinate 45,067 downwards.
TCAAGTCGGAAGTGCTGGTGATGGGTGAAAACAAATCAGCCAGTGAAGCGCGTTATATTCACAGCAGCCATGGCTTCGGCACCTGGACGTTTTATGGCGGCCATGATCCTGAAGATTATCAGCACTTTGTCGGTGACCCCCCCACCGATTTGAATCTGCACCCCAACTCACCGGGCTACCGGCTGATTCTCAACAACGTCCTCTTCCCCGCAGCGAAGAAGAAACCGCAGAAGACGTAATACACCTCAATTTGAAATCGAACAAGCCCAAGAAAAAGGCAAAGTGCAAAAGGCAAGAAAGCGATTGCCCTTTGCAAATTTGCCTTTTGCATTTTTTCAAAAGATGACGGCTTTAGATTCCAATTACCTTATGCCTTTTCCTAAAACGGCAGCTTCTTCACTGCATCAAACGGATTCATCTTTTTGATGTTGAACTGGAAGGTGATGAGGCTCCAGTATTTTTCTCCATAATACAGGTTGTCCGGATCTTCCTTGTCCAAGCCAAGATACCACTTGGCTGTTTCGGTGTCACCGCCTTCGGGGGTGTATTGCGTAATTGAAACCAAGGGAAAATAAATTTCAAAGATGTCGGGAAGAATGGCTACCGCTAAGCCAAGTTCATAAGCCATATTGAAGTTTGAACCTTCATCGCCATAAATGCCAAAGCTGGTGTATGGACGGATTGGAATTTTTCCCGGGATGGTGGAAGTGAGATTTACCGTTGTGATCCATTTATCCGTTTGTCCGAAATTATTATGCGAACGGAACCCGCCTTCTTTGGCAACTACCTGCTGCGATGAGAAAATCTCGGTTTCGTTTCTACCGAAGAAATATTCGTCAAAAAGAAAATCCTTTTGATATAGTTCCTTGCCGGTGGAAAAGTTCATCCTGAATCTCGGATCGGGAATTTTGCTTTCATCCCGGTTATTGTACGGGAAACCTCCGGCAAAAAGCCGGATGAAAAGTCCCTTCCTCTCGCTGTCGTAGGTGATCTTGCAGTTGAACTCGCCAAAAACACGGATGAAATTTTCCCGCTGCTGCTGCAAAGCGAGGCTGAAGCCAAAAGGGTTAATCACACGGGAGTTGTTCCAAAAAAAAGCGGCTTCATTCAGGCAATAACGGGTGGTGACATTTTCATACGCCTTCAACTCCTGATTGTATTCGCGGTGATCCTGCCACACCTGCACGTTGCGCAACACAAGCTTCTTGTCCACCCAGCTTCTGGGATTTTTTTTCCTGAACTCAAATGAAAGCACCGGCTGTATTTTATTATAGTTGAGCGCATCGGGAAACAAATCGTAACTGAACCGCCTGCCCTGCAAGCTCAGATTGATGTTGTGCAGCCTGCTCTTCTTCAGATAGAAATTGTAACCAACGCTTCCCATCCCCGCAAACTGAAGCGAGCCCGTTCCGAACAGCGGCACCAGTTCGAACTCAAACCTTTTAAACGGCAGGACGTGATTGTAAAATGCAATACCCACCAATGTCTTGTCATAGTTATTCCAGCCTACTGCGGGCGTGAAAAACAATTGCGTCCGTTGCGGGTTTTCAACGCTGCCGAACATCTGAAAACGCAGCCGTTCTGATTTATGCAGCAAGCCGCTTACACGGTAGTTGTTGTTCCTGCGTTTAATTTCGGTTGTAGCTCCTGCCGCATCAATGCGGTACTGCTGATATTTTTCATTGAGGATTTCGATTTCCCTTTCGCCTTCAAAGCCTTCCATCCAGATTGTTTTCGCCACCGTGTCTTTGCGGAGGGCTGATACGGAAACAGGCGCAGCGATTCCCGATTTATTGGCAACCTTCAGCGTGTGGATGTTGTTGACCTTGTCTTTTTTGATCTTTGAAATTTTGTAATCCATCTTTTTATCCGTTCCGATTAAATCATCGAAAAACCATGACAGATTTTTCCCGCTCATCGTTTCAAACAGCGTCCGCAAATCTTCCGGCTGCGGATGCTTGAATCTCCATTCGTCAAAATAGCGCTGCATGATATTGTCGAAAATGCTGTCACCGAGATAAGCCTGCAGATGCTTAAAAACTATTGCCGTTTTGAAATAAACGATGGTTCCGTAGTTGATGTAGTAGTATTTCACCGCGGGCAGTTCGATGGGCTGGTCAAGATGGCGGGTGGCGGTGTAGAGATAACCCAGTTCATCGGTGAAATCAAGCGGATAATTATTCAGATCAAGGAAACGCTTCACTCCATCGAACTTGAATTGAGACAGCCATTTCTTATCGGGATATTTCCTGAGCAGATAACGGTTCTCATAAAACGAGTTGATGCCCTCATCCATCCACGGATGGTCGCGCTCGTTCGTTCCAAGCATGCCGTAAAACCAGTTATGCCCCACCTCGTGCATGATGATTGTTTCGAGTTCGGATGCATTTCTTGAACTGCCGATTATCGTAATGGTTGGATATTCCATTCCGCTGCCTGCGCTCAGCGCTCCTTCCACGGCAGTCACCTGATCGTATGCGTAATCACCAATCCAAAGCGAATAATAGTAAGCTGCATCGTGAAGATATTCGAGGCTGTTTTTCCAAAGGTCTGCATCATGGTTGGTGAACATCGCCCATGTTGTAATCTTTCGCTGCGAATGAGGAAGCGCCACTTCGCCCTTCAGCACATGAAACCGTTTGTCGGCAAACCAGGCGAAGTCGTGAGCGTTATCGAGCTTGTAATGCAATGTTTTCATGACGCTGTCCGATGGAGGAAAGCCTTCATCGCCTTCAAATTTTGTCAGCTTCGCAGTTTTCTCCGCAAGCTCATTCAGCCATTGCAACTCATCTTCATTCTGCAAATTGCCGGATGCGCCCACTACATAATTTTTCGGCAGCGTAATCTTCACGTCAAACGAGCCGAATTCAGAATAGAATTCTCCCTGATCCAGATAAGGCATCGGGTGCCAGCCATTATTATCATACACGGCCGGCTTGGGATACCATTGCGTAATCTGATAAGATTGCCTGACATGCCCAAGGCGCGAAAAACTTTCGGGGATTTTCACATGAAAGGGCGTGGTGACAGTTAGGGTTTCTCCGCTCGCAAGCGGTTCTGCCAAAAACACCTTGCAGACGTCAATGTGGATGGAATCATATTGCCATTCCAGCTTCCGGCCTTCGGATCGAAAGTCAAGGCTGTCAATGTATCCGCGCTCTTCGGGTTTTGAGAAATAGAATTTTGTGTTGCGGTTTTCCAACTGCTGATTTGCAAAGGCAGTGTTCAGATTTTTATAGGCATTGGGCCACAAATGAAACCAGATGAATGAAAGAGTATCCGGAGAATTGTTGGTGTATTCTATTCTGATATTTCCGTGCAGTTCGTGCCTGACGTCATCCAGCCTCACTTCAATGGCATAGCTGGCTTTTTGCTGCCAGTAAGGTGGATTTTGCGAAAAAACCGGAGCAGGAAGGAAAAATGTGGAAAAAAAATACGGCAGTAACAGCGTGAAAACTCGCGTCATTATTGCATTAACTCCCGTGTTGAGAAATTTTTGCAAGATACTGCGGAAAGTTAAAATGGAATTCTTTACTTTTAGCCCGTACTTTTAAACAAGACAACCATCTGCCGAATGTCTGCGAGCAACCCATTCGATGACCACCTGAAGGTGAGCGACCTTGCAGCCCATTTTGAAGAGATGGAAAGAACCAATTCCCATCTTTTCCTTGAAGAATCATCCTACGAACAACTGATTGATTACTACGAGCGGAAGAAAAAGAACGACAAGGCTTCAAAAGTGGCGGATCAGGCAATCATCCAATATCCTTTTTCAGCATATTTTCTGGTTAAAAAAGCGCAGTTTCTTTTCGATATGAAGCTGTTTGACCAGGCGCTCGAAGCGCTGGATAAAGCTGAAGTCCTTGACAAACATGAGATACAGCTATACCTGCTGCGGGCGGACGTGTACGTATGGATGGATGATTACAAAAAGGCTGTTGCAACCATTGAATATGCCATGGAGATCTGCGAGGAGGACGACATCGGATCGCTTTATCTCGAACTTGCCGACATCTACGAGGAGTGGGAGAAGTATGGTCAGGTTTTTGAATGTCTGAAACAGTCGCTTGAGCATGATGCCGGCAACGAAGAGGCGCTCAACCGCATGTGGTTCTGCGTTCAGTTTGCCGAGAAATTCAAGGAGAGCGTTGAGCTGCACAGGCGCATCATTGACCTGCGTCCATACAGCCACCTCGCATGGTTCAATCTTGCCCATGCTTACGTTGGAACGGGTGAATTGGAAAATGCAGTGGAGGCTTTCGATTTCGTGATCGCCATCAATGAGAAATTTGAGTATGCCCACAAGGATTGCGGGGACGTGCTTTTCAGGATGGAGCAATACCCCAAAGCGATTGAGTATTACAAGGGCGCGCTTGAAGTTGCCCGACCGTCAAAAGAAGTTTACTTCGGCATAGGGGAGTGTTACCAGTGCCTCGAAGATTACGGCAATGCGCGCAACTACTACCGCAAGGCAATAAACATTGATCCGCATTTTCATGAAGCCTTTTTCCATATCGGCTTGTGTTACCGCGAGGAAGAGAAGTGGAACAACGCGCTCACCTCTTTTGAAAGAGCCTGCAAGCTGAAAGACGATGATCCGGATTATTTGGAAATGCTTGCTGATGCCAACTATGAGTTGGGTGATTTGGATTTGGCTATCGAGCTGTTCAGCAAAGCCATTGACATACGCCCTAACTCGCGTGATGCCTGGCTGGCTCTGGCGCGCACGCTCCTCGAATCAGGGATGCATCGTGACGCATTTACCGTTTTGGATGACGCCTGCGAAGAGTTCGATGATCCGGCAGATATCATCTATGTTAAAAGCGCCTACTATTATTTAATCGGCAATAAAAAGGAATCCCTTCTCAACCTTGAAAAGGCGTTGCTGATTGATTTCAAGCTTCACCCCGTCATTTTCGAGGTGGCTCCGAAAATGGAAAAAGACCTTGCCGTGCAGCAGGTGGTGAATCAGTATCGCTGAAAGCCTGAAATTGCGGTTTAAGATTGTTTGCCTTCCCTTCCCATGAAAACATTATTTTTAGCGGATTCAATTCTTTTGATGAGAGTTCTGACCGCTTTTGCCTGCTTCGCGCTTTGCTCAATCCTATCATTTGCCCAAACATGGGATATCACTGATTTTGGCGCTATCGGCAACGGCAGCACGGTTAACACCAACGCTATCCAGGATGCCATTGACTCATGCGCAATTGCCGGTGGAACCGTGCTCGTGCCTTCCGGCACATTTGTCACCGGCACGATTATGCTTAAAAGCAATGTTAATCTTCGCGTTGTTGGAACGTTGAAAGGCAGTACAAACATCAGCCATTACCCTGATATGATTCCCGCCCTGCGCTCCCTTGCCGATGAGAATTCGCAGAAGTCAATCATCTATGCCGAAAACCGGCACAATATTTCCATTACCGGCACAGGGACCGTTGACGGGAACGGATTTTCATTTCTCGGAGCGAACGAACGCCCTTACGGTATCCGGATCATTTCTTGCCAAAACGTAATGTATGACAGCATTGAACTTGTGAATGCCGCTTTCTGGATGATGCACAACCTCGATGTTGATTCGCTCGCCATCCGCAATGTCACGGTATCCAACAACTCCAATTCCAATAATGACGGAATCGGCATTGACGCCTGCCGCAATGTGCTGATAGAAAACTGCACCGTCAGTTCGCTTGACGACCCGTTGGTGTTGAAAACCACTACGCCATTGAACTGCGAGAACGTTGTTATCCGCAACTGCACGGTTTCAACGGTTGCGCGGGCCATCAAAATAGGAACGGAAACGACCGGAGGATTTAGAAACATCCTGATTGAGGATTGCGTGGTGCAGCCTCACAGCATTATTCCCACAGCGGATTGCGGCATGAACCTCTCCATTGTGGATGGCGGCTTCATTGACAGTCTCACGCTCCGCAATATCACCATGGCTGGCGTGAATACCGCGCTGTTCCTTCGCCTCGGCAATCAGGGGAGAAAATACACGCCTGCTGCGCCAACGCCTCCGGTAGGCTATATCAGGAATGTCAGTTTTCAAAATATCACCATCACTGCTGAAAGCAATCTGACAAGTTCAATCACCGGGATACCGGGTTATTATGTTGAGGATGTGACGCTGGAAGATGTTACCGTCAATTTTCCCGGAGGAGAGCAGGAGGTTCGCCCTGGATATATTGTCCCGGAAAACGAAACCGATCGCCCCAACTGTGACATATTTGGTGATACGATTCCTGCGCAAGGGTTGTATGCGCGTCATGTTAAAAATTTGAAACTCAGCAACGTTTGCTTTGAAGCGGATGCAGCAGACCTGCGGCCAGCTTTGGTTACAGAGGATGTGATTGAAAGCCCTCAATATGAACCGGTTCAAACCGGCAGCCGGTATTGCTTAAGCGAAATTGCTTCCGGAATTGAAAAGGTTAACTCTTCTGAAATCATCATCTCCCCTGATCCGCAGACGGGGTCTGTCAATATCAGGTTTTCAAATGATGATGTCCTGGGCAACGCGTTAATTGAAATTTTTGATATTACGGGAAGAAAATTGTTTGAGGAAAATGCTTTTCTTCAAAACGGGTTGAATGCAGGATTCTATTCATATCCTGGAATTTATTTCTGCATGGTAACATGCGGGGCGAAAAAATTCACCGGGAAATTCAAGTGGTAGGGATTCAACCTTTTTCAACGATGGATCGCACATCCTGAAACACGTTCAGCCAATGGCGCCATTTCAGTTTTCCGGTATTGGTGTTTTGCCTGCTCGGATGGTAAGAACTGATCAGGATTGTTCCATCATCCAATTTGTATTTTTTTCCATGAGAAAAAGCGAGCCCTTTTAAAGCGTGAAGTTTGCAATAGCGGGTGAAGGCAATTTGACCGAGGCATACAATCACCTTCACGTTTCGCAGCAATTCAATTTCTTTTTCCAGGAAAGGAGAGCAGTTGGCAATTTCCGTTGGGAGTGGCTTGTTGTCAGGCGGAGCGCACCGGCAAACTGCCGAAATAAAAACATTTTTCAACTGAAGTCCATCATCTGTGCTCGTGCTGTCCGGCTGGCTGGCAAACCCGGTTTCATGCAATGCCCGATACAGCCAATCGCCAGAGGAGTCTCCGGTGAACATCCTGCCCGTTCTGTTGGCGCCATGCGCTGCAGGCGCAAGACCGATAATGAGCACTTCAGCAAGCGGATCACCGAAGCCGGGAACAGGCTTCCCCCAATAGTTCCATTCCCTGAACCTCCTTACTTTAGTTGACGCGATTGCACGGGTATATTTCGTCAGACGGGGACAGCGTGTGCAGCCGGTGATCGTCCGTGAAAGGCTGGTGATAGTATCCATCAATCAAAATTCCAAAAATAACTCTCGTAACCTTGATGACCTGACAGGTTTTTCGAAAACCTGTCAGGTCTAATGCAATGCTCAAAAACTCCAGGCGTCTTTTCATCGCCATCAATATTCCCGAATCCGTAAGAAACGAGCTTGCCGCGCTGAATTCTTTTCTCAAACATCCTGCCGTTCGCTGGACGCCCCGACAAAATCTGCACATCACGGTGCACTTTATCGGGCAAACGGAACTGAATGAGCTTGCTCTGATTGCCGGGAAAATTTCTGCAACTGCCGATAAAACTCCGCCATTCAGCATGACGATGGAGAATATTAAAGTGATCAGGAAAGGCAAAAATCCGGTGATGATATGGGCGGCATTGAAAGAAAATGAAATATTTTCTGATCTTGCTCTGAGATTCCATCAAGAGCTTTCAGGAGATGGCAGCAGGAAGCCTAATCCGCACATCACGCTGGCAAGAATTAAGGAAGGCAAGGGATTGGAAATTCCGGCTTTACCTGAGATAAGGAAAATATCATTTGATGTTAGAAATATCGAACTGATGGAATCCGCTAACCGTCCATCCGGCCCTGTTTACAACGTGGCGGGGAGTTTCAACCTGAAGGGATAGCTATTTTTTTTCGAGGTTGTCGCTTCTGCTGATCGAAAGCAGTCCTTCAATTTTTTTAAGCCGGGTGATCAAATCTTCCAACTGCCCGGTGTCGTGGACGAAAACGGTGATCACACCTTCGAAGATGCCGTCTTTGCTGTCCAGCGATATGCTTTGCATGTTGAGCCGCATTTCTCCTGAAATGATGTTGGTGATCTTCTGCATCACCCCCACATCATCAATGCCGTTCACCTTCAGTTCCGTAAGGAATGCGATTTCATGCTGCTTGTTCCACCGTGTTTTGATGATGCGGTACCCGTAATTGCTCATGAGCTGCGTGGCATTCGGACAGTTGGTTTTATGGATCTTGATCCCTTCATTGATGGTGATGAAACCGAATACGTCATCACCGGGTATAGGATTGCAGCATTGAGCGAACTTATAGTCAATCTTTTCAATGTTATCGTCAAAGATCAGCAGTTCTGCATTTCTGTTCAGCGTTTTGCGGACGGCATCTTCGATGCTTTCTGGTTTTTCAACAACCTTCTTCTCAGCCTCCTTAGGCGCTGCCAGCTTGTTGCCGTCAAAGTTGTCTTTTGCAAGATTTTTCAGGTCAATTTTTTTCGACACTATCTCCGCATACATCTCATTTGTGCCAGGCAACTTGTAGTGTTTTGCAAGGGCTTGGGCAAGGTCGGGTGAAAAGTCCACTTTCAGCGCGCGCAGCCTGCGTTCGAGGATTTCCCTGCCTTCGGCAGCCACGAGGCGCATTTCCTCCTTGAGCGCATTCTTGATTTTCGCTTTCGCCTTGCCGGTGGTGACGAAGTTGAGCCAGTCTTCTTTTGGCTTTTGTTTTTTGGACGTGATGATCTCCACCTGGTCTCCCGTTCTGAGCGTGTGGCTCAGGGGCACCAGCTTGTAATTCACTTTGGCGCCAATGCATGACATCCCGATCTGCGTGTGAATATCGAAAGCGAAATCCAGCGCGGTGGAGCCGCTGGGCAGGCGTTTCAACTGACCTTTCGGGGTAAACACATAGATTTCCTGCGAATAAAGATTCAGCCGGAAATCGTTCATGAAGTCGAGCGCGCTCGATTCAGGATTCTTGATGATCTCGCGCATCTTCATCAGCCATTCGTCCAGTGCGCTTTCGGTAGAGGCGTTGCTGCCTTCCTTGTATTTCCAATGCGCAGCATATCCCCGGTCGGCAATCTCATCCATCCGCTCGGTGCGTATCTGCACTTCCACCCATTTGCCGTTCTTGACTACCGTTGTGTGCAGGGCTTCATAACCGTTTGCCTTGGGGTTGCTGATCCAGTCGCGCAGCCTGCTGGGGTTGGGACGGTAGAAGTCAGTAACGATAGAATAAACTCTCCAGCACTCAGCCTTTTCCTTGTCGGGCGTGGTGTCAATAATGATGCGGATGGCGAACAGATCATACACCTGCTCGAAATCCACTTGCTTCGTCTGCATCTTATTCCATATGGAATGAATGGATTTCGGGCGTCCGTAGATGCGGAATTTCAAGCCTTCCTTCTTCAGCCGCTCCTCTATCGGCTTGATGAACTCATTGATGTATTTGTTGCGCTCGCGCTTGCTTTCGTTCAGCTTTTTGGCGATGAAGCGGTACATGTCCCGCTGGGTGTATTTCATCGCGAGGTCTTCCAGCTCCGATTTTATTTCATAGAATCCAAGACGGTGGGCAAGCGGGGCATACAGATAGGAAGTTTCGGAAGCGATTTTAAGCTGCTTGTCGCGCGGCATGTGTTCGAGCGTTCGCATGTTGTGGAGACGGTCGGCTATCTTGATCAGTATCACGCGCATGTCGTCAGCGATCGAAAAAACGAGCTTGCGGAAGTTCTCCGCCTGCTGCGAGCTGTGCAGGTCAAATATCCCTGAGATTTTTGTCAGCCCGTCAACGATCTTGGCGATGGATTCGCTGAACTCCGCGCGTATGTCTTCAATGGAGAGTTCCGTGTCCTCCACGGTGTCGTGCAATAACGCGCAGATGACAGATGTCGGGCCCATCCCCATCTCCTCCGCTACGATAGTTGCAACGGCAAGGGGATGCAATATATACGGCTCACCGGACTTCCTGCGCATCTCCTTATGGGCTTCAAGCGCTATCTCAAAAGCTTTGCGCAGCATGCGCTTGTCCTGCTCATCATTGAGCCGCGGCTTGACCACCCTCAGCAGGTAGCGGTAACGCTTCAGGATTTCCTTGCGCTCCTGTTCAATGTCGTATATGACAGGATTTTGCGTCATAACCTTTGGTGCGGAAGTAAATTTAGATAGAGCCGCCTTCATTTTAACAAAAATTCAGGGTAATAATTCAGACGGAAATGCGGGGGATTTAGTTGCCGAAACCGTTTTTCAGGTACTTCTTACCATCCTGATTTTGTAACTTTGCCCTGTTTTTCAGGCGGATGTGGCGGAACTGGCAGACGCGCCAGACTTAGGATCTGGTGGAGCAATCCTTGGGGGTTCGAGTCCCTTCATCCGCACTTTCATTCGGTTATCGGTTAATTCGTTAATAGGTTAATTGGGAATTCCAGATACCTATTACCAATTAACCAATAAACCGATCAACAAATAACCAAATCAAAATGGCTACAATTACAAAGGAAACCGTTGACGCCCAAAACGCAACGCTCAAAATCAATGTAACCCCGCAGGACTATGAGCCGCTGGTGAGCGAATCATTGAAGAAACTCAGCAAAAAGGCTGATATCAAAGGCTTCCGCAAGGGTTTTGTCCCCGTTGGGCACATTAAGAAGCTTTATGGCAACGATGTGCTTGCTGAAGAGTTGAATAACCTCATTAACAAAGAGCTTACCAAATATCTCACGGACAACAAGATCGAAATTCTCGGCAGTCCTTTGCCCCATGAAAATGGGGGAAAGCTCCAATTAGAAGTGAATGAGCAGAAAAACTACGAGTTCGCCTACGATCTGGGATTAAACCCTATGATAGAAGTGACAGCCCTGAGCCTTGATACCAAAATAACCCGCTATGAAGTGAAAATTGACGACAAGGCTGTTGACAAGAATGCGGAATACTTGCAGAAACGCTACGGAGAGATGACCAATCCAGAAGATGCGGTTGCAAGCGGAGACATATTATATGTTAAGTTTATTGAATTGGACGAAACCGGAAACGTGAAGGAAGGCGGTGTTCAGAATGCAACGGCAGTTCCCCTCGCAAAGTTTGAGGATGCGGTTGCCGAACAATGGATCGGTAAAAAACCGGGCGAGCATCTTGATGCCGAGCTGATGAAATCATTAAAAGCCGGTGTGGAAGATATTATTCATCATTACCTGAAATTAAAGGAGCATGTTCATCTGAATAAAATCTTCCGGATTCAATTGGAAAAAATCAACCGCGTTATTCCGGCTGAAATCAATCAGCAACTGTTCGACAAGGTTTTCGGAAAAGACGCTGTTAAATCAACAGAAGAATTCCGCGAAAGGCTGAAAAAGGATCTGGAGGAAGCTTACAAAAAAGAATGCGAACACCTGCTGAACCGCGACATCGTCAATGTATTTCTTGAAAAAACGAACGTGCAATTGCCGGATGAATTCCTGAAGCGGTGGATACAGCACAGCAGCGAAAAGCCCGTGTCGCGCGAACAGGTGGAGCACGAATACAATGGCTTTGCGAGAAACCTGAAATGGACGCTCATCTCCAGTAAGATCAAAAAGGATAGCAACCTGGAAGTGTCAGCCGGTGAAATGAAAGCTCATGCAAAGGAAATTATCCGCAGCTATTATGGTTTGCCCGATAATGAAGAGAGCGGCAAAATGATCGGAGGGTTGGCTGACGAAATGCTGAAAAAGGAAGAACATGCGAAGCGTTTCTATGAGGAATTGACCGGCAGGAAAGTTATCGAGTTCATCAAGGGCAAAGTGACGCTGGAGGGCAAGACGGTGACCATGGATGAGTTCAATACGCTGTAAGCAAGCGCTGAGCACTGAGCGCATCAGCGCTGATGCTCGGTGCGCGGATAACTGAGATCCGGGCACCGGCTACTTGACACTGGTACGTTGCCGCATTGCTTCATACATCACAATTCCCGCTGCCACAGAAACATTGAACGAGCCGATTTTTCCCTTCATCGGGATGCTGAATGATGCATCGGCCTTTTTCATCAACTCTTTGCCGATACCTTCACCTTCGGCACCCAATATTACCGCTGCGGGAATCGTGAAATCCATCTCGAACACTTTTTTATCAGCCCGCTCCTCTGCCGCAAAAATACGGATGCCGTTGAGTTTCAGGTAATCAACCGCTTCAGCCAGCGACCTTGCCTTGCATACGTGAATCAGGTTCAATGCGCCTGCCGATGTTTTCACCGCATCTTCATTGATCAGCGCGCCCCCTTTTTGCGGCACCACCAGCGCATCCACACCCGCCACCTCTGCCGAGCGCGCTATCGCCCCGAAATTCCGCACATCGGTAATATTGTCGAGCACCATTAATAGGGGTGCACGCCCCTCGTCATACGCCTTCAGCATCACATCCTCCACATTATAATATTGTATCAGCGAAAGAAAAGCCACCACGCCCTGGTGGTTTTTCGCGGTGATGGCGTACAGCTTTTGCGGTGGAACATTCTGCAGGGGAATCTCCATCTGTCTCGCCAGTTGCTTGACGGATCTGATTTCAGGAGAGGCGATCCCCTGCTGCAAGAGGATTTTTTCAAATGTCTTCCCGGCTTTCAGAGCTTCGAAAACAGGGTGCCTGCCGTAGATGATCTGGTTTTTATTCACGCGGGATAAAGGTAGTGAAGTTTGCAAGTTTGAGCCTCCTCCGAAAAACCGACATTAGTCATCAGATGTATTATCATAGGATGATGCTCTTATCTGATTGTAGCAAAAGCAATCCATCAGATGATCGTTCACCATGCCCACCGCCTGCATGAAGGCGTAACAAATGGTGGTGCCGCAGAAGCCGAACCCCCTTTGCTTCATGTCTTTGCTCATGGCGTCAGATTCTTTTGTGCTTGCGGGAATCTGCTTCCTGTGCTCCCATTTGTTATGAATTGTTTTGTGATCGGTGAATTGCCAGATGTATCTGTCGAAGCTGCCGAACTCTTCCTGTGTTTTCAAAAAGGTTTTGGCGTTCTTTACTGAAGCTTCAATCTTCATCTTGTTGCGGATGATGCCGGCATCGTTCATCAGAGCGTTGAGCTTTCGGGAATTGTAACGCGCAATTTTTTCCGCATCGAAGTTGTCGAATGCCTTGCGGAAGTTTTCGCGCTTGTTCAAGATGGTGCTCCAGCTCAGCCCTGCCTGAAAGCCATCCAGCACAACGGCTTCAAACAGCTTGCGATCGTTATGGCTCGGACGGCCCCATTCGCGGTCGTGATAGGCGATCATCAGCGGATTTGTTCCGGGCCAGAGGCAACGGGTAAGTTGCTTTGACATTTAATCTCAAAGGTAGCAAGAGAAATGACGAGTGGATAATTATCCCGAAACAAGTGTAAAAAACGAATTGCGATCGGTCCGAAGGACTCCGGACTCCTTCGGAGGATATGCCATCGGGTACTATGCAGTACGAGTTCGAAAACCTGTATAATTTCCCGCTGATTTTCGCAGGTTGATTGCCGCATCATATTGCAATTATGGCATTTTTGAGATAGGTTCAAAAAGCAATTCATCATCTGAATCCGCCATCCTGACCATTTCCCGGTGCGGAATTCCATCCTCGTCATATTCATTGCCAACCGCCTCAAACCCGAATGATTCATAGAAAGGAACAAGATAGCTCTGAGCCGAAATGCGGACGGGGACATCACCATATATTTCTTTTATTTTCTGCAATCCCATGGCGGTCACTTTCTTTCCGAGTCCTTTTCTCCGGTGCCCCGGGTCGCTGATGATGCGTCCGACAGAAACTTCCCTGAAACGCACCCCAGGGAACGTAATGCGGGCATAAGCCAGCAGCCTGCTGCCTTCGTAAGCGAGGAGGTGATGCGCCTGCTTGTCTTTGCCGTCAGCATCGAGGTAGGGGCAGTGTTGCTCGACAATGAAGACCTTCTGACGGAGGGCAAGCGCGTCATACAATTCGTGCGGGGTAAGTTCCTCAAATTTTTTAAAAATCCAGGCAGGCATTTGTTGTTGCGCTACTATGGGAAATGAATATAATGAATGACGAAGTGAAAATCAAACCCGATCAGAAATACCGTCTAAAGTTGAAGAAAATTCCCCGAGCGGGGTAATATGGATTATGCCGTCCAATCCCCTGTCCGTTTGAGACGTGCATCCAGCGGAAGCCCGCGTTGATTGAATATTTGTTGTTGAATCGCCAGGCTGCTGTTGGGCCTATGCGCCACATGAAATTGTAGAAATCGCCTCCGGCAGGAAAATCGCTGGTGTAGAAAATAATTCCACCGCTGGCGTCCGCACCGAGCGAGAAGCCCCTGTAAACGAGCGGCTCAAAGCGCAGCATGAAAACGGGACCTGCGCCAAAAGCGGCATTATCATATTCCACTTCCTGAAAAGTATCGTCAGTTTGGATGATGCTTCCCCATGCATAAGTTGCAGTGATTCCTCCATAAGGGGACAAGTGGATTTTTTTGAAGAACTCTTTTCCAATGAACGTATTAAAAGAAACAGTTTGGATTTGGCGCTCCCGCTCAACCGGCCACAGATACTCAACTCCTGACTCCCATGTAAATTTTGATAATTCGAAAGGAAACGCTTTTGAAATGGCATCAGGCTGCGCGCGTACTGTTTGAATCAATAGCAAAAGGGAAAACCAAAAGACATTGATTCGCCCAGGGTTAAATTCATATTCTCTCAGCAATTCCTGTTTCAATAGAGAACCTAATTTCTTAACCTCACCATCACCACATCATGCGGCTGCACGGTGATTTCAAAGGGAGACCGGGTGGTTCCCGCATCGGCATGTTTCCATAGATCACGGATGCGGTAAGACTGCGTGATATTAAACTTGCTCCAGTCAATGGCACGGCTGACAGACGCTGATCCGCGATTGAGGAAACAGAACGCCCATTCGTCACCTGCGAGGCGTTTCGCCCAAACCTCAAAGTCGCCCTCATCAGAGATCTTAAAACCCTGCGCGCCAAGAGTGTCCTGGTCAATGGCAATCGCTTCCTTATTGGTCAGAATGTCAATGGTGCTTTGCGACATGCTGCGCAAATCATTTCCCGCCATGAGCGGAGCGGTTAACATGCACCACAGGCTGAAGTGGGCGCGGTATTCGCTTTCGGTCATGCCGCCATTGCCCACTTCGAGCATGTCGGGATCGTTCCAATGCCCGGGACCAGCATATTGTTCAAGCCCCGTCTGCTGATCCAGAATTTTCATCACGCCATCAAGGTAGCCGAGGTATTTGCTGCAATCCCAGCAGTCAACAATGTCGCGCGTGGTGCGCCACAGGTGTCCAACGTCTTTTCCCCACTTCCAGGGTTTGGTGGTACCCCATTCGCAGATGCTGAAAACCACAGGACGGCCTGCCTCGTAGAGCGCATCGCGCATCTTCGCATATTGTTTTTTCGATTTGAGAAAACGATGGTGGCACCAGTCATATTTCAAATAATCAACATCCCATGAGGCGTAGGCTTGCGCGTCCTGTTTCTCATAACGATGCCCGCCAGGGCGATCCTGGCAGGTCTTTCTGCCCGCGCAGGAGTAGATTCCATATTTCAAACCTTTTGAATGGATGTAATCGCCCAGCGCCTTCATTCCGGAAGGAAATTTTGTTGAGTCAGCAATGATATTGCCGTCTTTATCTCGTGCAGTCTGCCAGCAATCGTCCAGCACGATGTACTCGTATCCTGCATCTTTCATGCCGCTGCTCACCATGGCATCAGCCATCTCGCGCACCATTTGCTCATTCAGCCCCTCGCAATGAAAGTAGTTCCAACTGTTCCAGCCCATGGGCGGGGTGAGGGCGAGGTTTGGAAATTTCTGCGCGTAAGCATGAAAATTCAGCAAAAGAAGAGTCAAAATAACTTTCGCCATTCGGGATGCGATATTCATGATTTCAAATTTGCTATTTCAAAGCGGTGTCTTCCCACAGTTCGATGTAATTATCATCCGGATCATGTATCCACGCGAATTTTCCTTCAGGATAAGTTTCGATGCCCTTAACCGCAATGCCTTTGGCTTTCAATTCAGCCGCCAGCGATTCAAGGTCATTCACGCGGTAGTTGATGCAGAAAACTTTTTCGTTATCACTCAGTTCAGGGCGGTTTTTGTTTTCAAGAATTGACCATGCCACATAAGCCCGCCTTCCGGTTTTTTCATCATTGTAATAGAATGATGCAAACCAGGCGTTATACTCAGGTGAATGGGTGTACTCAATCCCAAGATTCGCTTTATACCATGCGGCTAACCGCGCGGGATTTTTTGAGTAGATGAACGTACCGCCAATATGAGCGATTTTAGATGACATGAATCAGGTATTTGAGGAGTGAAAATAAGAAAAAGAAAGCCCTCCTGGCAGGGAGGGCTTTGGGCAAACATGGCTGAATAATTATGGGCTAAAGTATCCGCTAAACAGGCAGCTTGCATTTTTCGATTTAAACACGCAAACCGGAGTTTGTTTGAAATAACGGACGGAGGGGGATAAGACCTGACAGGTTTTTAAAAACCTGTCAGGTCTGCCGTCAGGTCTGCTTCAATATAATATCCTTGTCTTGATGGTGTGCTTCACCTTCTTCATCTCTTCGAAGGCTTTTTTGGAAGTGGTTTTCTCCACGTCAAGAACAACATATCCGATTTTGTCGTTGGTTTTCAGGTATTGCCCGACAATGTTCACATTGAGAGCGGAGCAGATGCCGTTGATCTGCGACAACATGCCCGGCAGGTTCTTATGAATGTGCAGCAGACGATGCGTGTCCTGCTGAACAGGCAGGGTGAGCGGAGGCACCGTATGCGAACCCATCGTTGCGCCCGTGTCCAAAAGGCTGATGATTTTTCTTGATACGTCAAGTCCGATATTTTCCTGCGCTTCGAGCGTTGAGCCACCGATGTGGGGCGTGAGGATCACATTGCGGAGGTTTTGCAGGGGCGAAACAAACTTCTCCTGTTTTGACTTCGGTTCTGCCGGGAAAACATCAATAGCCGCACCTTTGAGGTAGCCGTTGGTGATGGCGGTTGCCAGCGCATCAATTTCAACCACCGTGCCGCGGCTCAGGTTGATGAGGATGGCGTCATTCTTCATCACCCTGATCCTGCCATGCGAAATCATGTTGAAAGTGTCCGGGGTTTCAGGAACGTGAAGCGTAACGACATCCGATTCCTTCAAAAGTTCTGCCAGCGTGTCAACGGCTTGCGCATTGCCCAGCGGCAGCTTTGGTTCGATGTCATAAAAAATCACGCGCATCCCCAGCGCCTCTGCCAGCACCGACACCTGCGAGCCGATGTGACCATATCCGATGATGCCCAGCGTTTTCCCGCGCAGTTCATGGCTGCCCTTCGCATCCTTGAGCCATTCTCCCCTGTGCGCAGCTTCATTCTTTTCCGGAATGCGCCTGATGAGCATGATGATGTCGGCAAGCACCAACTCCGCCACTGAACGTGTATTTGAATAAGGCGAATTAAACACGGTGACACCCGCCTCGGTGGCAGCGTTCAGATCAACCTGATCGGTGCCGATGCAGAAGCAGCCGATGCCAATGAGTTTCTCCGCGTTGTCGAGGATTTTTTTGGTGATGTTGGTCTTTGAACGGATGCCGAGGATGTGGACGTCTTTGATGCGCTCCGCCAGATCGTTTTCACTCAGCGCCTTGTCTTCCGTTTCAATAAGCGTATAATCGGCTTTCTTCAGTTCACCAATGGCTGAAGGATTGATGCCCTCCAGCAGCAGGATTTTGATTTGCGATTTCGGAAAAGAGGTAAGTCCGGTTTTTTTCACTGGGTTTTTTGATGTGGTGCAAATTTAGCGAGGGAAGAACACATTGGATGGACATGATGATTCACCTGATTCCATCGGACACGTAGCCCGGACATTTGATGTCCCGCTGCTAAATTTTTTTCCCTTCTTCATTTCTTAATACCGAAATAAGGCGTATTTTGAGGTCGTAAATCTACTTTCCTGATGCGTAACCTTTTGCTCACCTCAGCTACCCTTCTCTGCATTGCCATTCATTCAAACGCTCAAATCACCATCACCTCGGCTGACATGCCGAGTGTGGGTGATACGTTTCATTCGCTGCGCGACCCGCTGCCGCTGCCTCCGGGCTTCAGCATCGGACAGGCCGGACCAAACCGGACATGGGACTTCAGCACATTAGACGGAACGGTTCCTCTGAACACCTATGCGGTAACTCCTGCCTCAACGCCTTACGGATCCAATTTTCCGAATGCCAATCTTGCGCTCACCAATGATCATGTTGGATATATTTTTTATAAAAACACCTCCACCGCCCTTAAAATAGAGGGATTGGCAACCATAGACGCAAGCCTCGGCTCAATCATCATCGTTTACAGCCCGGTGCCCGATCAATACCGTTTTCCAACCACCTACCCCAACAACTTCTCCGGCACAACCGGATTTCAGAACTCAAAAGACTATGACGATTTGCCGCCAGCCATCCAGCATTTGATTGACAGTCTTGCATCGGGAGTAACTGTATATACGGTAAGGGTCAGAAACACCACCACATATACCGACACGATTGATGCCTGGGGTAAAGTAACTACGCCCATCGGCACGTACGATGCCCTGAGGAGAAAAAGAGTTGAGAACGCCACAAATATTATTGATGTTGAAATTCAGGGGGTGTTCGGGCCCCAGTGGGTGAATAATGCCGCCACCAGACAGTCATCATCAACGAGTTATTCATGGTTGGCTTCCGTCACAGAAGTCCCTCTTGTCACGCTTGAATATGATACTTCCAATAATATTACATCCGTGACATATTCCACCACTCCGCCACCGCCCGGTGCGAGTTTTACATGGAACAATCCTGCTGGCGGAATGGTGAATTTCACGAATACGTCTCAAAACAACCCTTCTTCGTTCTACTGGGATTTTGGCGATCAGGGAGCCAGTTCCACGCTGGAAAATCCTTCGCACAACTATGCTTCCAACGGAACATATCATGTGTGCCTCACCGTCACCAACCAAAGCGGCAATGATACCTCTTGCCAGAATGTTGTTGTCACTGGCATTGTTTCCGCAACCATCACAACAGGCGCTATCACCGGAAGTCCCTTCTGCGCGGACAGCGCCCTGAGCGTGCCTTTCACGATTACGGGATCTTTCAACAACGGAAATATTTTCACCGCCCAACTGTCGGATGCGGCAGGGAGTTTTGCCTTTCCAAACGCTATCGGCACACTTGCCGGCACTGCGTCCGGAACCATTAATGCCGTCATACCTTCAGGAACACCAGTCGGCACGGGCTATCGCATCCGCGTGGTTAGCGACAATCCCGCCATCACCGGAACGGACAACGGCAGTAATTTGGAGGTGAAAGAATGTGGTCTTGTCGGATGCACCGCGATTCCTTCACTAACGCCCAGTTCATGCATTCCTCAGCAACTGCCGGCACCCGGATTATCGGATTCGCTGACGTGCATTGTCCGAGGGGAACAAGTGAACATTGTTCTCTATTTCAAAAATTTCGATACGCTGGGCGGCATCACTATTGAATGGCTCCGGATTGACAGCATCACCAACCTGCCCTGCGGCATCACGCTCGCCATGAATGACCCCGACCATACCTACGTGACGGGAGAGAATGGCTGCATGTCTTTCTCCGGTTTAACCAACGATTCAGCCGGACAGTACAAGCTTGGAATTTGGATATCCGTTAAGGTGAGCATCCTGCCCCTCCCCATCAGCGGAGAGGCAGGCGCGTTGAGCCAGCAGTTTGGCGGACCTCCCTTCAGCTATTATATAACGGTGAATGAATCCGGTGATCCATGCCCCGGCTCGACAGCTACCATCTCGGGAACGATTTTTTCCGAAGATATGGAAACTGTCGGCAAAGCAACCGTTAATGCCACAGGCTCGTCATCCCAATCATATCTGACCGGCATGGATGGTTCATTCTCATTTGTGGTAAACGCGGGCGACAGCATAACCATCACCCCTTCAAAAAACAACGATTCGATACCCAACAACGGCATCACCACCTTTGACATCATCATGATACAAAGGCAAATCCTGGCGATACAGCCTTTGCCTTTAAATACGCCTTACAAGATACTCTCGGCTGATGTGAACGGCTCAAGCACTGTTTCCACATTGGATATTGTGCTTATGAGATCTGTTATTCTGGCAAAAACAACATCATTTCCGGGTGGAAAACTTTGGGCTTTCGTCCCTGATGATTATGTGTTCCCCTCTCCGGATACGCCATACAACCATCCTGCGAGCCGCACCATTGCCAGCGTTAACTCTAACCTGAACAGTCAGGATTTTATCGGAATGAAACTGGGTGACGTGAATAACAATTGGGACCCGTCCACGCCAAAGGCAGGCACAGTTGGAGAAGTTCAATTTGCAATGGATGATCGTGCCGCAATGCCGGGAGAAGAAATAGTTGTTCCGGTGAAAGTGAAAGATTTCAGAAACGTCACCGGATATCAGTTCACGATGTCATGGAATCCGGAGGTGCTTGATTTTGTGGAAGCAGCCAGCAAAACACTGAACGGTTATTTCGGAACGACACATATTGACCGCGGGTTCTTAACCACGTCATGGAACGATGAGATGACGAAGGGCATCTCACTGGACGAAAACGCAGTTGTTTTTGAATTGAAATTCAAAGCGGTTGGCGCCATCGGGACATCTTCAGAAATAAAAATCGGATCAGAATTGACGGTGAGCGAAGCTTACAATGGCAATTTAGATTTTCTGGAAGTGAACTCAACCAACAGCACGGTGAAAGTTGGAAACGCAACCTCACGCAACACGCAACACGCAACACCCATCACGCTTTCAGTTCAGCCCAATCCATTCACGAATTCCACCCGAATCACCTTTGAAATACCAAAAGAAGAGATGATAACCATTGTTATTTATGATGTGCATGGCAAGGCAGTGAAACATCTCCATGCAAAGTATCAAGCCGGCTTGAATGAAACAGAGTGGAATGGGAGCGATGATGCCGGAAACTCATTAAGCAGCGGAGTATATCACGTGAGGGTTATGGCAAGCGGTTTTGCCGCAAGCAAAAAAATAATAAGAATGAACTGAACCTTATAAATCCTAACCAACAAACCATTTTGAGTCATGAAAAAGATTTTATCAATCGCTGCCGCATTCATTATTGTTTCTGTTTATGCCTATTCGCAATGCGCCATCAACAACAACCTGACCACCGTTGGCTTTTATCCTCCACCGGATTCATTGGATTGCATCGAAAGAGATGTTAATTACAGCGCGGACATCCAATTTGTTACTCCCGCCACTTTTGATACGATGGGATTCACCATCAACATTGATACAATAGAAATTCTCAGCGTTTCCGGAATGCCAACCGGCATCGCTTATTCATGCAACCCTCCAACCTGCCAGATATTAGGCGGAGAGAATGGCTGCATCAATATTTTCGGAGTAACGAATGACCCAGCAGGGCAATATGTGCTCACCATCATGGCGGAAGTTTCGGCAACTGCGCCTATTCTAGGTCCGATAAAGCAGACTGTTGATCTCAGTTCGCTTGGAATAGTATATTATCTCACTGTGATTGAACAAGGCTCCGGCTGCCGCGCAGCGCTTGCCGCCTCCATCTCAGGCGATAATTTCTTCTGCCCCGGAGGAAGCGCCTTGCTCACTGCCAATGCAACCAATTCGACCGGCAATGTCAGTTATTCGTGGTCAAATGGCGCTGCAACGCAAAGCATAACGGTTTCTCAGCCCGGGAGCTATTCAGTTACTGTTACGGATCAAACCGGCTCGGCTTCCGCCAGCATCAATGTAACATCTGGCGGTCCCGGCTGCCAGAACGGTTGCACGGCATTGCCTTCATTGACGCCAAGCTCCTGCGTTCCGCAGCAATTGCCCGGTCCGGGATTCTCCGACACAGCGGTTTGCGTGGTGCAGGGACAGGCTGCAAATGTTACCGTTTACTTTCAGAATTTCGGCACCATCAGCGGTGTCACGGTGGAGTGGATCAAGTTCGACAGCATCACCGGCCTGCCCTGCGGCTTGTCGCTGGCGCTGAATGCCGCAGGCGACACGCTCAGCACTTCGGAAAACGGATGCATCACATTTACGGGAACCACCAATGCACCCGCAGGTATCTATCAGCTCGGGATTTGGGTGTCGCTAAAGGTTAATATTCTGCCGAATCCGATAAGCGGTGAGGCGGGAGCCTTGAGCGCGCAGTTTGGCGGACCTCCATTTGCGTTCAATGTTGTAGTTAACAATCCCGGAGACCCATGCCCGGGTGCTGCACAGGTTAGTATTTCGGGAAACATTATCACCGAAACTACCATTGCCGTACATGGAGTGACTGTTGCCGCAACAGGTATTTCCGCACCAATGGATATCACAGGAACTAATGGAACTTACGGACTTCTCTTCAACTCCGGGGAAAGTTTCTCCGTTACTCCTTCCAAGAGCAATGACGTCTCCACTAACAACGGCAACACCACACTCGACATTCTGCTCATCAGGCGGCATATACTGAATGTGGCGCTGTTAAATTCACCTTACAAGATTATCGCAGGTGATGTGAACGCATCCAACTCTGTTTCTACTGCCGACATCCTTCTCATCAGGGCGTTAATCCTTCAGGTGAATACGTCCTTTCCAAATAACAAACTTTGGGCATTTGTGCCCGATGATTATGTGTTTGCAGATCCCCTGAATCCGTTCCCGTTCCCGGCAAGCCGTACATATAATAACTTCATGGCTGATTTAGTTGACGAGGATTTCATCGGCATAAAACTCGGTGATGTGAATAACGACTGGAACCCGCTTCTTTCCAAGACCGGGGTGGAAGGGGAAATAAGTTTTGCAATAGATGAGCGCGAAGCATCAGCAGGGCAGGAAATCACCGTTCCCGTAAAGGTGAAAGATTTCAGGAATGTGACGGGCTACCAGTTCACGCTGTCATGGAATCCGGAAGTGCTTGAACTGCTTGACGCGAGCAATAAATCATTGAATGGTTTTTACGGAATGCAAAAAGCAGGCGAAGGATTTTTAACCACCGCATGGGATGACGAAATGGCGAAAGGTGTTTCATTGAATGACGATGAAGTTGCGTTTGAATTGAAATTCAGAGTGAAGGGCGATGCAGGAAGTTTCTCCGAAATTAAAATCAGTTCGGAGATGACAGCAAGCGAGGCGTATAATGAGAATCTGGATTTGCTGGCTGTCAGATCAACAAACGGCATGGTGAAAGTTGGAAACGCAAACAGATTCCATCCCTCAGAGGGATGGAATCTGTCGGTAAGTCCCAATCCTTTTACCAATTTCACCCAAATCATCTTCGACTTGCCACAGGATGAAACCGTAATGATTTCGATTTATGACATTCTGGGAAAAGAAGTGAAGCGGATAGAAGAGAGTTTCAGGGCGGGAAAAAACGAAGTGAAATGGGCGGGTGATGACAATTCCGCAAATAGCATCAGCCGGGGGTTATACCTTGTCAGAATGACTGCGGGCAGCCACTCTACAGGAATAAAAGCGGAGCTGGCGAGGTAAGGAAACCGAATCACAATCTTGTAAAGGGTGCAGGACAAATTTTCGCTTTGAAAAATGCACCACTCCAACCCCCTCCAGAGGCTCCAGAGGAGGGGAATAATGAAGCGCATCGCTATCAAATGGTATGTTGCTTTGACAAAAGTCGCTTTGTGCGCGGGGAATTCCCCTCCTCTGGAGCCTCTGGAGGGGAGTGAGGGGTGGGTTTCTTGAATTAGAAGCGAAAATTTGTCTTGCGCCTCGCTCTGTCATCCCAATGGCTGACTACCCCGCTTTTCTTAATTTTACGTTCCTTTTCAAATCGGCTGACCCGCTGATCAACGCATCATCCATCTGCATTGAACACTTCCATTGCTTACGGATCAACCCTCATCCTTGGCGCATTGCATGCCATTGAGCCGGGGCATGGGAAAACGTTCATCGCAGCTTACCTTATCGGGGAAAAACTCAGCGTCAGAAAAATAATCACTCTCGGAATCAGCCTGCTGATCTCGCATTTCCTGCTGCTTGCCATCATCGCCCTATTGATGCGGTTTATTTTCGGCTCTGAAAAATTTGAGGCGATCCATGAAATATTGTCGTGGATTGGTCCGGTGGTGATTCTTGCATTTGGCTTTTACCTTCTGTTGCGGCACAGGCACAGCCATGAGGAGCATAGTGTTTTTCATTCCCACGCGAATGAAAAAAACAACGGCAGCATCGGGCAATCCGCCATGGTAGGCGCTATCAGCGGTTTGCTGCCTTGCCCCACCGTTGTTGCACCGATCATGATGTCAGGGGCGATGAACAATTTCGAGAATGCCATTTTTTATATCCTGATATACGTGCTTGGAATGGGCGTTATGATGACTATTGTGATGTTCCTGTTTTTCTTCCTGAAAGAAGCAGTGGTGAAACGGTTTGAAAATTTTTCTGCAAGAATTAATCCTCATCTGGCCAGCGCCATCCTGATCATCATAGTGGGATTGATTTACCTGCTGATGCGGATTTTTGCACACGAGGCGCATGCATAATTCCCTTTGTTCCTGAGACAGATTTTCCTATTTTCACCTCTAAAAAAATTCTGCTATGTCCAAAGCATTAAAAATTTTCGCAGCTATAATCGCCATTGTTGGCCTTGCCGCCATCATGGGAATAACTTACCTGAAGGTGTCGTTTCCCAAAGTTGGTGCTGCGCCAAATCTCAAGGTTGAAGCCACTCCCGAACGGCTCGCCCGTGGTGAGTATCTTGCGAAAAACGTGATGGGCTGCCTTGACTGCCATGCAAAGCGCGACTTCAGTTATTATAGCGGTCCTCCCAAGCCCGGAACAGAAGGCATCGGTGGGGACCTGTTTGATGAATCCATGGGGTTTCCGGGAAAATTCTATGCGCGCAATATCACGCCTTATGCCATTGGCGACTGGACCGATGGCGAACTGTACCGCCTTATCACAACCGGAGTTAGAAAAGATGGAGAGCCTGTTTTCCCCGTGATGCCATATCAGCAGTTCGGCAAAGCTGACCCGGAAGACATTTACTCCGTTATTGCCTACATCAGGACGCTGAAGCCGGTGGAAACCAGCATCCCCGAATCAAAGCCCGCTTTTCCATTCAGCCTCATCATGCGCACCATACCGCAGGAGGCGCAGCCGGGAAAAAAGCCCGACCCTTCCGAGGCGATTGCCTATGGCAAATATGTCGCCACCATTTGCGCCTGCAATGACTGCCATACTCCCATAGGTAAAAATCAGCGCTTCATAGAGAGCAAGTATTTTGCGGGCGGCAGGGAGTTTGCGTTTCCGGGGTTGGGAACCATACGGGCTTCAAACATCACACCGCATGCCGCCACCGGAATCGGAAGCTGGTCGGAAGATTTTTTTGTGCAACGCTTTAAAAACTACACCACGCCCGAAGCGCGTCAAATGAAAGTGGGACCTGGGGAATTCAACACTTTCATGCCGTGGATTTTCTATTCGGGCATGAAGGAAGAAGATTTGCGGGCGTTATACAAATATATCATGTCAATTCCGGCAGTGGAAAACAAGGTGGAGAGGCTCACCCCGGGATAGTTTGGTTATGTTTGGCTGAAGAACTTACGCCCTTGTTTCAGAAGCGTTAACTTTACGCTGATCTGCGATGAAAAAGGTGTTTTTCCTTGTTGGCATTGCGGTGATGCTGTTTCTTGCATCATGCGCGAAATCGCACTGCCCTACTTATGACAATAACACCGGCAATGAAAAATACAGCGGAGGAAAGCGCTCGAATGTGAGCAAAGGGTTGTTTCCGAAGAACATGCAGTAATCTTTTCTGTACTCAGATGATTCCTTAGCATATTAGCATGGGTGTAGGACAAATTCAAAGATCGTTGCTGCAGTAAAACAATGTCACTAACTTTTTTTCATCGAAGCAATTCAGCCTGGACTCCTCCGGTCTGACCGGAGGGCGGAGGTGAGGCTGGATTAAAAGACAGAGTTTGATGGAATTGCACTCACCCCCTTCGTCCCCCTCAAAGGGGGATGCCCGCGCGGTAGCAGCCTCCCTTGATAGCGAAGCATCCCGATTCTATCGGGAGGGAGGTTGGAGGGTGACAGATTCAAAGATGCAATTTGTCCTGCACCCATTAGCATAAATCAATTGAATCTTTAAAGGTGTTTCATATATTTGCGCTTCAACTTTTAAATAAGAACAACCATGAAAAGAATGCTCATTTTCATTACAGTTTTGCTTTTTACAGTTGCCTTGAGCCATGAGGCGGGCGCGGTCATTCGCCTTAAGGTTAAGCCGGTGCAGTTTTATTTTCATCAGCACGATGTTTATGACTTTTCCGCATACAGCGTGGGTATTGCTTTTGAAGGCGCGGGCGAACACGGCAGGTTCGGCATGCAGCATAATTTGGATTTGGATTTTCAGGAACTTAATCCTTTGCTCAGGTATAAGCCCGACTTTAAAATTTACCTGTTGAAAGATGCGCCTGATGGTCTTTATTTAGCTCCATATCTCACCATAGGAGCCACTACAGGCAAATACGATTCGCCATTTGGCGATGGTCGTCATACATGGATTGCTTATGGCGCTGGCGGTGCGGTAGGATACCAATTCTTGTTTGGTGACGATAGGTTTTCCATTGAAGCTCAGGTTGCGCTTGGAATGAGCGGGCTTTACTGGATCAATGATCCCGGTGAAACCAAAACCATCAAAGAGAATTATATCGGCTTTGGTATGATTCCTCATTTGGCTTTTGGATTCCACTTCGATTAATAATAATGTTTGAAGAAAGAAAGACCTTCGGTGTTAAAGGCATCGGAGGTTTTTTTATGCCCTAAATTTGACAAGCGGAAACCAATATACTGCCTCTGCTGTTAAAGCAATCAAACCTGTAACCATGAATCAAACCTCTATCATCGAAATCTATACAGAAATGACTCCCAACCCCGAGTCGCTGAAATTCGTCACCAACAAGATGCTGGCAAAAGGAGTCAGCATTGACTGCCGTGATGCGCAAAGCACCGCTGAGGTGCCCCTGGCAAGGGAGTTGTTTGCTTTCCCCTACGTGAATGGCGTTTTCATTGCCAACAACTTTGTAACCGTTTCCAAAAAACCAGGCTATGGCTGGAGTGATATCACTCCGGAAGTGAAAATATTCCTCAGGAGTTACATCACTGAACAAAAGCCGGTTGTATCAGAAAATTATACGCCCCCTGCTCATTCACAGCCTGTCTCCAATGGGAAGGAAGGCGAACTTGAAATGCGCATCAAGGAACTGCTTGATATGTATGTGAAGCCGGCTGTTGAGATGGATGGCGGAGCGATTCAATTCAAATCGTTTCGTGACGGTATTGTCACCCTCATGATGCAAGGCTCTTGCAGCGGGTGTCCTTCATCCACCGTTACGCTGAAAGCCGGCATCGAGGGGATGCTGAAGCGGATGGTGCCGGAGGTGAAGGAGGTGGTGGCGGAAGCGATATAGGCTGTTTACGGTTTATGTGAGTTCTTCGAAAAACTGCCATCATTGCGAGCGAGGCTTCGCGAACCAGGCAATCTCCTAATGATTATCAGGGATTGATAGTGCAGCGTCAAGCGCTTATGTCAGGTAAAAAGTTTACGGTTTACATGTTTCCTGTTTACCGTTAGTCTTTTCACAAAAACCGTAAACGTGTAAACCGTAAACAGGAAACGAAAGAAACCGACAAAACAGGCTTGACGTTGCACTATCTTAGAAATTCTTTAAAATTATGAATAAAACGCATATGATGCTGATATATAAATATGATTTACCCGGACGAAAATCTGTGATTATCAACTAAGTTCGGAATAAGCAAATTGACAAAAAAGGTCGCCCCGATGGGGCTTGAATATTTTGACGAACATATTTTCTACCAAAAGGTCGCCCTTACAGGGCTTTCAGAGTTCCGTCAGGAACGATCTTTTGGTAGAATTCGGACATTGTGCAAAGCCCCATCGGGGCGACCTTTTAAGAAGAAAGCAAATCCTTATCCCGAACTCACGTTATCAGCCAATCTGCGTTATCAGCATTCCATTTCTTATTCGGATTATGATATTTTGTAAATTTAAACAGCTTCTTACAGGAATAAACTGTAAACAGTAAACCGTAAACAGGTAAACTTGCACCGCCAATTTCCCGCCTTTGAGAAAAATCCTGCGCCCGTATTTTGGTCTTGAGCCTCAGGTTCGCAACATATTGGCAGCCGATTTTTTCATCCAGCTTGTCAATTCCTCCTTCTTCCTGCTGCTCAACTTCCTGATGGTTGATTATGGGTATGAAGACCACGAGATAGCCAACTTCCGTTCGTACCAATACCTTGCTGTAATGCTTTTCGCCTTCCCGCTGGGCATCTTCATTCGCGGCAGAAAAGTGAAGCCATTGTTTTATTTATCGAGCATACTCACGCCCACCCTTTCGCTGATAATCATTTACGCCATCAGCCACAACCAGAATCAACTGCTGTACGCATGTTTCGCCTTGTGGGGAGCATCTTATACCTGCCTCCAAATCCCAGCGCTGCCTTACATTCTGGTGAACAGCAGGAAGGAAACGCACACCGAAGCCATCGTGGTTTTCTTCCTCACCAGCAGCACGAGCACCGCGCTGTGCGGGCTTTTTAACTTTATCCTCCACCGCTATTTCTCCGGTGTGTTTGACGTGAAACTGCTGATGCAATGCTTCGCGGTGATGGGTTTTGCAGCCTTTTATTTCGTTTATCGGATCAGGGTGAAAGAGGTCACTTCGACAAAAATCAGGATGTTCAACTTCTCGGAACATTATGACTGGCATCTGATTTTTCGCGCGATGATGCCCACGCTTACCATCGCTGTGGGCGCGGGATTCACCATTCCGTTTATCAACCTGTTTTTTCTCACCGTTCACGGCATGGGCGCTGACGGATTTTCGCTGCTCGGCTCGTTCACTTTTTTTCTTGTCGCCATCAGCATCATTCTCGTTCCTGAAATCAAGCGCAGGCATGGATATAAAGTTTCGGTAACGCTTGCGCAGGCGCTGTCAGTTTGCGCCCTCATCATGCTCGCGCTGACGCAGTATTACAGCGGGCTTGCCATCGCTGTTTTTCTTGCTGGATTTTTTTATGTTATCCGCCAGCCGCTGATGAACATTGCCGCGCCTGTCACTTCGGAAGTAAGCATGTATTATGTCGGAAAAAGAAACCAGGAGCTGATGAGCGCGATCAACTCCGCCATCTGGTCGGGCAGTTGGTTCATCAGCTCGCAGTTTTTCCGCCTGCTGCGCAGCGGAGGGATGAGTTACGCATCAATATTTTTCATCACGGCTGCGCTTTATTCATTCGGAACGCTTTTATATTATCTGCTGATCAGGGATTTTGAAAAGAGGAAGGCGGAAGGGAAAACGGATTTCTGAGGGTAGGCTGTTTTAAAACTTGTAACTAAACCCCGAATACTTCTCCGAAACTTCCCACAGCTTTTTTCTCAATGCAACATCATAGGCAAGCACGTTAGGCTCTTTGGGTTTGCATTTGTCGAAATATTTTCCGGTAACGCCTTTCACTTCGTCTGATGATGCAAGAAAAACGCTTGTTTTTGCTCCCTGCTCCACGCTGATTCCGAAGAGCGCGACAAAGAGAGGCCATAGAAGGGCGCCTAATGCGCCTGACTTATCACCAATTCTTGTTTTCACCACTCCGGGATGAAGACAATTCACCGTGACGCTGGTTCCCTTCAGGCGTTCGGCAAGCTCAAAAGTGAACAACACATTGGCAAGTTTGCTTTGCCCGTATGCTTTCATCACGAAATAACTTTTCCTTTTCGTGAAAGAATCAAAGTCAATCTTTCCACCATAGTGCGAGTCGGATGAAACATTTACGATGCGGGCGTAGTCCGATTTTTTCACAAGGTCGAGCAGCAGCCCGGTCAGCAGGAAATAAGCAAAGTGATTGGTGGCGATGGTCTTCTCCAAACCGTCTTCTGTCAGCTTAAAATCTGCAAACGTGCCGCCAGCATTGTTTAGCAATACGTCAATCTTCTCAACTTTTGATCTTATTTCGTCCGCTGCGTTCCTGATGGATTTCCGGCTGGATAAATCAGCCAGCACATATTGGATGCGCTTGTTTTCCGAAGAAGCTATGATTTTGTCAACCGCTATTTTCGCCTTCTGCCCATTCCTGCATACCATAAGGATTTGAGCGCCCATGCGGGCGAGTTCGAGGGCGGTTTGGAAGCCGATGCCGTCATTGCCCCCGGTGATGACAACCGTTCTGTTTTTCACGGTATAAATATCCGGATTTTAACCGGAAAGCGTTAAAATTGATAAAAATCAATTTAGCTTACAACCTTTGAAAGTTTATGCCGGTCTATATCTAAAGTGACTCAGGAATAAGAAAATCCTTTCTGGATGCGGATTTGAATGCGATTTTGATTCCCGCTAAAGAAACCAAATCTTTGACCACGGAGTTGTTTAGTTTGACGTTGTAATTGTAAACCCTCGTTTTATTAATGATTGCGCCATTTTATACCGATCTTCACTGCCATCCCACCATCAAATCGTTCAACAGCGGGCATCCCAAGCCGGCAAAAACCCTGTGGGACAAAATAGAACACCCCTGCGCTGATAATTCGCTTACGCGGCTTTTCCGCAGAAAGTCCAATTCCATTCTGAAAGAGTCGCAAAGCAACCTTTACCAACTGGCGCGTGGCGGCATCCGCGTGGCGCTGATTTCATTGTATCCGCCTGAAAAGGGATTTGTTACTTTCCGCAAAGTTCCCGGGATGCTTTTTGGGGAAGATACCGCGCATGGCGTGATGGAGCACATTTCAGGCGTACACAGGGATCGGGTTGAAGCCATTTACCGCCAGGAGAACCATTATTTCCACGACCTCACGAATGAGTATGAATACGTGCTGAATGGCGGGCGCATCAGCCCTGACGGAAAATACCAATATAAAATCGTGAACAACTATGCAGAACTGGAACAAAACCTGAAAAATGAACCGGACACCGTCAACATCATTCTCTCCATAGAAGGCGGCCACGCGCTGGGCTGCGGCAATCCGCTTTCGGAGCGCATGTCGCGCGAGCAGTTGAAAGAAGAGCTCACGAACAATATCCGCCAGATGAAATCATGGGCGCACGTGCCGTTCAGCATCAACATAGCGCACCACTTCTGGAACCAGTTGTGCGGTCATGCGCCCAGCATTCCGCAGCCATTCAACGCGCTCATCAACCAAACCCAAGGAATGAACGCGGGCATCGCGGAATTGGGCAGGCACGTGATCCTGGAGTTGCTCGGAACGCACAACGGCAGTCGCATTATCATTGACAGCAAGCACATGAGCGTGGCTGCGCGCAAGGAGTATTTTGATTTTGTCGGCAAATACAATCATCTTCATCCGAAGGATAAAATTCCAGTGCTGTGCAGCCATACGGGTGTCAACGGTTTTGAAACGATGGAAGAGTCAGTGCGCGTAAAGGATCATAACCGCAAGAGCCGCCACAGTTTTCTTCACAGAAGGAGCATCAACGTGAGCGATGAGGAAGTCCGCATTATCCATGAATCCGGAGGCATCATCGGCATCATGATGGACAAGGGCAATCTTGGCGGAATAAAGAAACTGCAGGAAATCTCCGCGATGGAAGATGTGCAGAAAAAAACTGATGCGTTTTCAGAGTTGATATGGGAAAACATCTTTCAAATCGTGAGAGCCGTGAAGGAGCCGACAGCGTGGGACATCATCGGCATCGGCACGGACTTTGACGGCATGATCTCGCATGTTGATATATACAAGAATGCGGAAAGCTTCCGCGACATGGAGCGCAACCTTGCGGAATATCTCGACAAAACTCAGACGAACAAAGACTTGTGGTATGATTACAAGCCGCACGAGCTGGTCACCAAAATCCTCAGCACAAATTCGGTGGAGTTTTTCAAGAGGAATTTCAAATAACCGTCTGGCGCCTTTCGCTTATTTTCCGAACTTTATTTTTCGTTTAAAATGAAGACCGCGATCAAGTCTATTGTTATCATTGCAGCGATTCTGTCCGTCCTGGCTCTCACCGCCAAACTCACCGGCAACGGCTACCTCATCAAAGGCCTGCGCGCAAGTTACCTGCATGGCGCCAACTCCGCAACGATTGATGATGCTCAGTTCTTCAATACGCATAGGATACAAGCCTCTGGCGCGGCAAGTGAATGGGCTTTAAGCAGCAGCTATAATAAGATTCCGCTATCCGAACGGCTGGAAGATATTCTTGACGAGACCGAAAGCGTGGCTTTCCTCATCATCAAAAACGACAGCATCCTCTCAGAATATTATTGGGACGGATATTCCGACAGTTCGCTCTCCAATTCGTTTTCGATGGCGAAATCCATTGTCACGATGCTGGCGCAGATCGCTGTTCAAAAAGGAGTGTTTGAAAGCTGGCAGCAGAAAGCCAGCACGATCATTCCCGAAATCAAAGGTCCCTACGCTAATGATCTTCAACTGTGGCACCTCTCCACCATGTCGTCAGGCATGAAGTGGGAGGAGCATTACAAAAATCCGTTCGGCATCACAGCGCAGGCGTATTATGGCGATGATATCTGGAATCTCATTTTGTCATTGCCGATTGAAAATAAGCCGGGCGTTGCATATAAGTATCAAAGCGGCTCCACGCAGTTGCTTGCTATGACGCTGATGAAAGCCACCGGAAAATCGCTGAGCGAACTGGCTTCGGAATGGCTCTGGAAACCCATGCAGGCTAAACGTGATGCGATGTGGCACACCGATGAGAAAGGCACCGAGCTGGCTTACTGCTGCTTCAACACCAATGCGCGCGACTTCGCCCGTTTCGGAAGGTTGATGCTCCACAAGGGCAACTGGAACGGAAACCAAATATTAGATTCTTCCTTTGTGCAAATGGCAACCACCGGTGCGCTCGTTCCTTATTACGGCTATGCGTTCTGGAACATTTCCGGCTACGGAACAACGGTGTTTGCGCAGCGCGGCATCCTCGGGCAATACATCATCACTATTCCCGAACGGAACATGGTGATCGTGCGCCTTGGTGGCAAGCGCCTACCCAACCGTGATGATAACCATCCCGAAGATATGCACGTGATTGTGGAGGAGGTGATCAAGATCACGGGAGCAAGTTGATTGTTCAGGTCAAAACTTGCAATACACTTTTCCCTTGTGTAAAAAATGTTTGGCGGAAAACGCATCCCTGCTGCCTGTTCGGTTATCTTTAATTCAACTAAATTGATAATCATGAAAATCAATGCTGCAATCGCTGTTATTTTCCTGTTCCATATCTGCCACGCCCAAACTGAACATGAGGACAGCCTGATTATGTACTTATGGGAAACAAACGTTGGCGCCTGGGTACCCAATATCAAAACGGTAAGTACGTTCGATAATAGTGGCAACCCGGTTGAAGAATTTCGGTGGGAGTGGACAGCCAGCACATGGGTGAACTATAAAAAATCTGCTTACTCTTACAATTCCAGCGGCAATGTTTTAAGCCAGTTTGATGAAAGATGGAACGGAGCCGGCTGGGAAAACGAATTGGAGATCACCTGGACCTATGACTCCAATGAAAGCTTATTGGGCCAAACGATCAGGACTTGGAACGGAGCAGCATGGGAAAACAGCGAGCGCTACGCCAGCACTTATGACGGGAACAACAGGCTCATTCAAACGCTCGGTGAAACCTGGAATGGCACAGCATGGGAAAATTCATATTTTCAAACATATTCTTATTCGGCAAGCGCGGATACCCTTGAAATGGTCTTCCAATCTTGGAATGGGTCGGCATGGCTGAATACCGCCAGAGATGTTATTATATATAACTCAAACGAAAGCGAGGACATGAGGCTGAGCCAGGACTGGAACAATGCCGCATGGGAAAACGACACGCGGATTTTTTATAACTATGATTCGAACAACCGGCTCGTATCTTCCTTTTCGGAACTTTGGGATAGCGGCAATTGGATAAGCGAATTTTGGGATACTTCCATCTATGACAATAGCGGCAACCTGGCGCAGAACACGCTGATGGAGTGGATGGATTCTGTTTGGGAAAATGTTGACCAGAATCTCGATACTTACAACGCTGCCGGTAACAGAACAGTGAATATCTACCAGGTGTGGAACGGAACGGAGTGGGAGAATTATATTAAACAAGTTTGGTTTTATTCTGAAAGCACTTCCATCCCGTTAATAGCCGCAAATGAAAAAATTGTTGTAACCGCTTATCCAAATCCTTTCAGCGGTTCATTGTCATTCAATATCCTTGAAGAAAAGGCGGATTTCCATTCTGAAAAACAGATTTTGATTTATAACGGGTTGGGAGCAGTTATCAAATCAATGCCCTTCTATGAGGATTTTACGCTGCATGAAAATTTGCCTCCCGGCATGTATTATTTCGCAGTTCTTTGCGATGATGTTGTGCTCGGAAAAGGAAAATTAGCGGCTGAATAGAAACGCGCAGCCCCGCTTAATGTAGTAAACTTGCTTTTTACCAGGCAAGAAGAATGTCTTCGCAGAAGAAACCTTTCCCAAAGAGCAGCAGTTCGAAAGCTGCGATAGAAAACTCATTACGCGAATCCCGCGACAGGGATGCCCGCTGGCAGGACGGCAAGACATTCAGCCTGGTGTTTTATCCCGGTGATGAAGCCGCCCGGATACAGGAAGAAGCCTATCGCGCTTATTTCTTCGAAAACAGTTTGAATCCGTCTGTGTTTCCCAGCATCCGCAAGTTTGAGACGGAGGTGGTTTCCATGTCAGCCGACCTGGTGAATGGCGATGCGGATGTGGTGGGCAACATGACCACGGGAGGCACGGAAAGCATCCTGTGCGCAGTGAAAGCTGCTCGCGAGTGGGCATTGCAAAAGAAACAAGGTGTCTCTCCTGAAAAGTTGCAAGGCTTGGACTCCCCTCTCCTTTGGAGAGGGGGCGGGGGTGAGGCTGAAATAATCGTCCCTCTCAGCGCCCATCCCGCCTTCGACAAAGCCGCCAACTATTTCGGAATAAAAATCCATCATGCGCCCCTGCGCGATGATTACCGGGTGGATGTTGACGAGGTGAGAAAGCTTATTAACGAAAACACAATTATGATTGTCGGTTCTGCTCCGGCATACCCTCATGGCGTGGTTGACCCGATAGAAGACCTGAGCAAGCTGGCGCTGGAGAAAAACATCCTGTTTCACGTTGATGCATGCGTGGGCGGCTATATGCTTCCTTTTGTTGAAAAACTTGGTTACCCCGTTCCAAAATTTGATTTCCGCGTGCCGGGCGTCACCTCGCTCTCGATGGATTTACATAAATACGGATATATCACCAAAGGCGCCTCAGTGATACTTTTCAAAAATTCGGAGTTGCGCAAGATGCAGTACTTTGTTTACACCGGATGGCCCGGAGGCATTTATGCTTCTCCCACCGTGGTAGGAAGCAAAGGTGGGGGAGCCATTGCAGCATCGTGGGCGATGATGAATTTCCTTGGCATTGAAGGGTACACGAAAATGGCGAAGGCTGTTATGGATGCGGTTCAGAAAATCAAAGACAGGGTGAGTAAAATGGAAGGCGTTCACATTGTCAGTAATCCTGAATGTTCGGTCCTCGCTATCGGATCAAATAAATTCGGCATCTATAACATTGGTGACGAGCTTTCATTGAAAGGCTGGCACATTGACCGGCAGCAGAATCCCGCCAGCCTCCATCTCACCATCTCATACGGCAACACGCCTCACATTGACACCTTCATTGCCGACCTCGAAGCGGCAGTGCGAAAGATGAGAAAACCAAATATTCACAAGTTCACTTCCCGCGCAACGGTGCGCATCGTGAGGGGAGCATCGAAGATTTTATCACCGAAAACTGTCAGCAGCATCACCTCGCGCTTCGGCAAACGGAAGAAGAAGGGTTTCCCAAAACGCACAGCCGCCATGTATGGCATGATGGGTGAGCTTCCCAACAAGGGAGATATCAAACAGATTATCCTCGATATGCTGGATGGGTTGAATAAGATGGATTGAAGAGTTGAGACCTGACAGGTTTTTGAAACCTGTCAGGTCTTCTTCTGCTTACCCGAAAAACTTCTTCAGTTCCATCACCATCTTCTCCGGCTCCTCTTCCTGCACGAAATGACCTGCATCATCAAACTTCACCACGCGCGCGCTTGGCAATTCGTTTTGCCATTTGGATAATTCATAGAGCGGGATGAATTTGTCTTTCGTGCCCCAGAAAAACAAAAACGGCTTCGTTCTAACCTTGCCGATTTGCGCCCACAGCGAATTCCACCAATCACCGGCATCCAGCAATTCGCGGGCAAAGGCGTAAGTGGCGTTGCGCTCTCTGGATGTCGGCAATGCCAGCTTGTAGTGCTTGTGGATGTTGCCGCTCAACTTGCTCCGGTCGGCAAATGCCTGCGGCATGATGAAGTTCACCGGGAAGTTGAATTGCTTGTATAGCATTTTTCCAAGAAACGTCCTCATCATCTTAGCGGGGGAAGCGTAATGCTTGTCATTGCTTACAGACCACATCCATGTGTTGAACAGGCAGATGTGCGAAACCTCATCGGGAAATTTCAGCGCATAGCTCATGGCGATGGAGCCTCCAAAGTCATTGGCGATGATGTTGAAGTTCCTGATATTCAATTTCCGGATAAACTCTTCGAGGCGGGCGGCATGGGCGCGACACGAATAATCGGCATCTTCGGGTTTATCTGACAAGCCCATGCCGAGCAGGTCAGGCGCGATGCAGCGGAAATTTTCCTTCAGCCCTTTTATAATATAGCGGTAGCCGAATGACCATTCGGGCGTTCCGTGAACCATCAGTATCGGAATACCGGTGCCTTCGTCCACATAATGCATCTTGTGCCCTCCAATCTCGATATACTTCGACCGGAAGGGGTATTCTACTTTGTCAATCCATTCAATTCTGCTCATGGTAAACCTGACAGGTTTTAAAAACCTGTCAGGTTTTTTATCTTAGACCTGCCAGGTTTAGTTAATGAATAATCAAATTCCTTTAGAACCTTCCTGTTATTATCACATCTATAACCGTGGCAATAATCGGGAAAATATTTTTAGGGAAGAAAAGAACTATTCCTTCTTCCTTAAGCAATATGTAAAATATATTGAGCAGGTTGCCGGCACTTACGCTTACTGTCTTCTTAAGAATCATTTTCATTTGTTGGTCAGGATTAAAGATTTTTCAGACCTGTCAGGTTTTTTGAAACCTGACAGGTCTTCACTTTCAGATGCCTTCTCAAATTTCTTCAACAGTTATACAAAGTCTTGCAATAAAATGTACAACCGAACCGGTTCTTTGTTCGAACGCCCTTTCAAGCGCGTGAAGGTTGACGATGAAACATACTTCACTCATTTAATTTGTTACATACATCTGAATCCCGTTAAGCATGGATTGACGGAAAATTATTTTGACTATCCTTATTCTTCGTTTCGGGCATTCATATCCGAAAAGAAAACCCGCATAAAGCGGGATGAAGTGTTGCAATGGTTTGGAGGGAAAGATGAACTCCTGCGC
Organism: uncultured Chitinophagaceae bacterium; assembly: GCA_964502525.1. Classification (GTDB taxonomy): domain Bacteria; phylum Bacteroidota; class Bacteroidia; order Chitinophagales; family CAIOSU01; genus DATLYB01. Next base: position 7,505 of record CAZCXH010000002.1, on the reverse strand, counting down.
TATCATGGTGATTGGAGCAAAGAATACCTGATAAGAAATTTGATGCTGGAGGATTAAAGACCTGACAGGTTTTTCAAAACCTGTCAGGTCTCAATTTTAGTAGCTTTGCCGCCTAAAACCTGACAGGTTTCAGAAACCTGTCAGGTTTGGATTCCGCATGAAAGCCGCTATCCTCACCATCGGTGACGAATTGCTCTACGGGCAAACGGTTAATACCAATGCGGCATGGATGGGGAGCCATCTCGCTGAAATCGGTATCCGCGTGTATGAGGCGCTGACGGTTTCCGATGAAGAAGCACATATCATTGACGGGCTCAACAGGGCGAAGAATGCCGGTGACATTATTCTGATCACCGGGGGATTGGGTCCCACCAATGATGACGTTACAAAAAAAGCATTGTGCAAATTCTTTGGCGTTGGAGTGAAGATGAATGACGTGATACTGGGCGCACTGGAAGAATTTTTCTCAAAGCGCGGACTACCCATGCTTGAAAACAACCGCCAGCAGGCGTTGCTGCCGGAGAACTGCACCGCTCTGAAAAACACGAAAGGAACCGCCTGGGGAATGTGGTTTGAAGAAGACGGAAAGGTTTACGTTTCGATGCCGGGTGTGCCTTATGAGATGAAGCAGATCATGAAGGATGAAGTGCTGCCCAAAATCAAAAAGACATTTCAACTGCCTGTTATTATTCATAAGAATATTTTGACTGCCGCTATTCCGGAGTCGTTTCTTTCCGAAAAACTCGCGCCATTTGAAGATCAACTCCCGAAAGACATCAAGCTGGCTTACCTTCCGGGTTCCGGAAAAGTGAAGCTGCGGCTGACGGCAGCAGGACATGACAGAATGATGCTTGAGGATCGGATCAATGAGCAGGTTAAAAAAATCAAGGCAGCCGCGGGAAAATACATTTACGGTTATGATGATGATGTCTTTGAAGCTGCGGTTGGAAAAATTTTATTGAAGAATAAAAAAACCATCAGCACCGCGGAAAGCTGCACGGGCGGATACATCGCGCATTTGATCACGAGCGTGGCGGGCAGTTCCGACTACTTCAAAGGCTCGGTGGTTTCTTACGCCAATGAAGTGAAGCAAAATGTGCTGGGGGTGAAAGTTGAAACGCTTGAAAAGTTTGGCGCGGTGAGCGAACAAACGGTAACGGAAATGGTGAAGGGAGTTATTTCAAAGCTGAACACCGATTATGCCATTGCTGTTTCAGGCATTGCCGGCCCGGGAGGGGGAACCCCGGAGAAGCCTGTAGGAACCGTGTGGGTTGCCGTGGGATCATCTGACAATATCAAAACCAGGCTATATAATTTTCCAGGCAGCCGCGAGCAGAACATCGAATGGACTGCCGTGGTGGCGCTGGAGATGATGAGGAGATATTTGCTTGATTCGCAATGAGACCTGACAGGTTTCAGAAACCTGTCAGGTCTCACAACCAGATTCGATAATTCGATGATGAGTTAAAAAAAATTCTTGAACTTTAAACCTTAAACTTTTAAGATGCCTTTGGTGGAAATATTAATGCCGAAGATGGGCGAAAGCATCATGGAAGCCACCATCCTGAAGTGGATGAAGAAGGAAGGCGACCGCGTTGAACTGGATGAGCCGGTTGTTGAGATTGCCACTGACAAGGTTGATTCGGAAGTGCCTTCAACAGAAGCCGGTGTGGTGGTGAAGCGTTTATACAAAGAAGGCGATGTCGTTCAAATCGGGAAGCCATTCGTGGTGATTGAGAGGGGTGGAGATGCTGTGGCTGCGCCCGTTCGTAAAGGTGCTGAACCAATTACTGCTGAAATATCAGTTTCCGCAAAATCAGAATATCGCCAACCTGCTCAACACGCAACCCGCAACCCGCAACACCCGGCACACACCAACGGAGAAGACCGCTTCTACTCCCCGCTCGTGCTGAACATCGCCCGCAGGGAAGGGATATCAATGTCGGAGTTGGAAACAATGAGCGGCACGGGGAAAGGCAACCGCGTTACCAAAAAAGATATTCTCGCTTATGTTGAGACCAGAACATCGCAGCCACAGCCATCCAGAATCGAACAGGTAGTGGAAGCCGCAGCGGTTCGCACCCAGCCGCAGCCTCCGGTTTACACGCCTTCCCAACCTGAAACAAACCTGACAGGTTTGAAAAACCTGTCAGGTTTCTCTGACAGTAATGTTGAAATCGTGGAGATGGACCGCATGCGCAAGCTGATTGCCGAGCACATGGTTCGCTCAAAACACACCAGCGCGCACGTCACTTCATTTGTCGAGGCTGACGTAACGAACATGGTGACGTGGCGCGACAGAAACAAAGACAAGTTCTTTGCCCGCGAAAAAGAGAAAATCACCTTCACTCCATTGTTTATTGAAATTGTGGTGAGAGCGCTGAAAGAGTTTCCGCAGGTCAATGCCTCCGTTGACGGTGATAAAATCATCATCAGGCGCGACCTCAATATCGGCATGGCAACCGCCTTGCCAACGGGGAACCTCATCGTTCCGGTGATTAAAAATGCAGACCATTTCAACCTTGTCGGGTTGACCAAGCAGGTAAACCGCCTTGCAAACAACGCCCGAAATAACAAGCTGAACCCTGCCGACATTGAAGGCGGCACATTCACCCTAAGCAATGTGGGCGTGTTCGGCAACCTGATGGGAACACCCATCATCAACCAGCCGCAGCTCGCGATTCTCGCAACCGGGGCCATCAAGAAAAAACCTGTTGTGATAGAAACTCCGGCAGGCGACACCATCGGCATCCGCCACATGATGTTTCTCTCATTATCTTATGACCACCGCGTGATTGACGGGTTCATGGGCGGCTCATTTCTCAGAAGGGTTGCGGACTATATGGAGGCGTTTGATGCGGAGAGGGAGTTTTGATTTGCTGATATACTAATGTGCCGATGTGCTTATGTGCCGATTATGGCTGCTTCTTATGAGCATGGCAAGCATTCAGTATAAATTTCTAGATGACAAAGAGGTTAAAAGGCAGATAACAGAGCGCATTCTTCGTGCATTACCCGAATGGTTCGGAAGAGAAGATTCAAACCGAATGTACATCAGTGAGGTTCAGGATGACCTTAAGCCTTTTATTGCCGCCTATGACAATCACTTGGCCGTTGGGTTTATATCATTAAAAAATTACTTTTCCTTCACTTCCGATATATTCTTAATGGCCGTTGCAAAAGAATATCACCGGCAAAAAATCGGGAAGGAACTTGTTGAAAGGGCAAAACAATATTGCAGAGAAAATAACAAAAAGCTGCTTATTGTAAAGACATTAGGCTCAAGTCATCCGAATCCTGATTATGCAAAAACAAGAGCATTTTACAAAAATCAGGGATTTTTTGAGATTGAAGAGAACCACGAAATGTGGGGGAATATCCCGTGCCTGATATTGGGGTATGTCATCCGCTGATTGACAGTTTCATGGGTGCCCTCAGGCGGGTGGCTGACTATATGGAGGCGTTTAATATGCCGGAACTATAGACCTCTTTCATAATTCAATTATTCCACCCCCTCGCTCCCCCGCCAGCGGGGGATAATCCCACACGCAAAGCCGGTGTCCCATGACCAAATTGGCGTTCTCAAAGTACCTTCATCCTGGCTCACCCTTAATGCCTGCATAATAACAAACCTCCTTGTGAATTATGAAAGAGGTCTTATGAATGGATAAAACCCGTCAGGTTCACATCGGGTTGATGATTTCTATGGAACTGCGGTTGAGACGCACAATCCCTTTCATTTCAAGCTTTTTCAACAAGCGCGAAATCACTTCGCGCGTACTGTTGAGGTCATCGGCTATTTGCTGGTGATTGAGCTGAAGATTTGCCCCTGAAACGTCATAGTGCCGCTTGAGATAAAACAGCAGCCGTTCGTCAAGGTTTTTGAACGCGACATTATCAATAAGCTGCAGCAGTTCCTCAAAGCGCTCGCGGTAAGTGGCAACCACAAACTGGTACCAGCTTTTGTATTTATTCACCCATGTTTCGGCAACCTGTATCGGAATAAATGCCACCTCTGAATCGGTCATCGCCTGCATTTTGATCCGGCTTTTTTCATTGCGCGCTGCGCAAAGCATGGACATGGCGCAGGCGCTTCCCGGCTCGAGGTAATACATGAAGAATTCACTGCCTTCATCGTCTTCGCGATAAACTTTCAGCAGCCCGCTCAGCAGCAGGATGGTTGATTTGATGTGCTGCCCGGTTTCCATCAGCACCTCGCCTTCCTTCACCTCTTTGAACAGGCTTTTGCCGGTGATCTGCTCCCTGAGTTCTTTTTCCAATTGAGGAAAAAGATTATCTATTTCGGTGGCGGCAGTGTTCATTTTACCGAACAAATTTAAAAAGCAATGGTCAATATTATAGGCCTTTCAGATTTTTGAAACCTGAAAGGTCTTTCATATCTTGTACATCGAACAAACCCAAACCCTATGAAAAAAATCATCATCTGCCTGCTCTGCGCCTTTTCCTGCATTTTCGTTTATGCGCAAAAAACCGTGACGGGAACTGTAACCGCGGCTGATACCAAAGAATCGCTGCCGCAGGTGAGCGTGAAGGTGAAAGGAACCACAACAGGAGCGGTGAGCGATCTTGACGGTAAATTCTCCATCACCGTTCCGGATACGGCTAAAATCATCGTGTTTTCTTATGTGGGCTACAGCGACAAGGAAGTTGACGTCAGCGCTATTTCAGGAGAACTCTCCATCGCGCTTGAAACGAAAGACATCGGCCTGAACCCGGTGGTGGTGAGCGCTTCGCGCAGTGAAGAAAAAATTTTGGATGCACCGGCTTCAATCACCGTAATCGGCACGGAGAAGATTGAATCACAGGTCACCACCACAGCCATTGACCATCTTCAATACACGCCCGGTGTGGACGTGATGAAAACGGGCATCGTGTGCGCCAATGTTGTTCCCCGCGGATTCAACAACATTTTCTCCACGGCAACCATGGTTATCGTAGATAACCGGATTGCCAGCGTGCCTTCTCTCCGCGTCAATGCCTACCAGCTCATTCCCACCGCGAATAATGATCTTGAACGGATGGAAATAGTGCGCGGACCGGGTTCAGCATTATATGGTCCCAATGCCGCTGATGGCGTTTTCGCCATGTTCACAAAATCTCCTTTGGATATTGACAGAAAGTGGGAAGGAACCGTGACCGTTGGAATGGGAACCAGAGCCAAAGGCGATGACTCGGTAACGATTTATCAGGATTCCGCCTTTGTAACAAAGGGGGTTGACGAAGGAAGTTCAATAGTTGACCGCGGGCTTATCAACCCTGAAGCGCGATTGGTGGTGAAGCTCAATGACAGGATCGGATTTAAGGTTTCGGGCGGATACCTGGGAGCCAATGACTGGAAATATTACGATAAGCGGGAACCACAGATAGGAGATACTCTGATTTTAGGTACCGCTCAGAATGGAGAAGCCTTTATTCCCGACAGCACTATTGCTCCGAGGCTTTTTGATCGGGATTTTGATATTAAAAAAGCCAATGCGGATGCCCGAATTGATTTCAGGCTCAGTAAAGACGTTGATATCATTCTTAGCGGTGGAATGGCGATGACCACCAACCTGGAACTCACCGGTCTTGGAGCGGCACAAGGGAAGAAATGGATTTGTTCCTACGCTCAGGCCCGGTTGCGCTGGAAGAAACTTTACTTCCAATATTTCCTTAATTCAAGCAATGCCGGAGAAACGTTTCTCATTCCGCAGGCGAATGAACCGCTTCATGTGAAGCCATCCACGCATGAAGTGCAACTCCTCATTGACAAATCAAAACTGCATGTGCTTCAACTGCAGCACAGTTCAAAACCTATGGATAAACTTCGGTTCATCTATGGAGCCGATGCGTTATTCACGGTTCCGATTACCGAGGGAACCATCAACGGAAGATTTGAAGATCAGGATAACATCACCCAGATTGGCGGGTACGGACAGGGAGAATGGGATATTATCAGCAAGCTGACTTTGGTTGGCGCTTTGAGGCTCGACTGGCATGACCAGGTAGAGGGCGTATTCCTTTCTCCGCGAGCAGCAATTGTTTTTAAACCAACATCCCGTCACACCCTCCGGGCAACCTATAACCGCGCGTTCAGTTCGCCTTCCACGCTCAATCTGTCGCTGGATTTATCCAATGGTCTTATTCCCAACGGTATTAACGCAAGGGGCATAGGATCGCCTGACGGATACAGTTACAGGGGTGATGGTGAAAATGAAATCCTGGAGTTCATCACTCCTTATGCTGATAATGATCCAAACACAGATGATGAGTGGTACTTATATACTGACAATTCAAAAAATTACATGTTTTTTGACAGCCTCTCGGCAATTATTGCCAAGATTGGAGGCATTCCCTCTACCATCATGGCGTCACTGATTAACGGCATTGGCGGTCCAAACGGCACAATCAGCAGCGTGCAGAATATCCTGGTTGATTATGTGAAGCTGAATGAAACTGATGACTTCAGTCAAAGCTTATTCGATTTAAATAACATAAAAGAAGTAGCTCCCATTGATAACCAGATCACTCAAACCTGGGAGATAGGCTATAAGGGCATCCTGTGGGATAAGGTTTACCTGACTGCTGATTTTTATTATACAAAGGTGAGCGATTACGTGAGTCCGCTCACCAATTCAACGGCAAGCGTTATGTTTGATCCTGTTGCATACCGGGCTGCCTTTGGCGATGATTCAACCGGTCTGCTCCGCCAGAATCTTGACAAAAACGGTGGATTGCTCGACAACATCCTGGTTCAACTGATTGACGGAGATTTCGGTGGCGAAGTGAACGGCACCGCATGGGATGAGCTGATCAATATTTTCACAGGGGCAGCGGCCCAGATACCCAACGGCTCCATCACCCCCGATGATCCTTTGGTTAATTCAGACATCATTCTAACCTACAAGAACCTGGGAGACATAACTGTTGGCGGCATGGATCTGGGGCTGACTTATGTGATTAACGAAAAGTTCACCGCAGGCGGTGCGTATTCGTATGTCACGAAAGACAGTATTCCGCTTGATGGCGCCCAACTTGGGTATGTTGCGCTGAATGCCCCCCGCCATAAACTTGCGCTGACGCTCGAACATACCTGCAAGACGATCGGCTTGAAATCCAGGATCGCTTACCGCTGGCAAGACAGCTACCCGGCTAATTCAGCGGTTTATGTCGGAACGGTGAAGGCAGCGCATTACCTTGATCTCGGTTTTACCTACCAGGTTCCAAAAGTGAAAGGATTTTCCATTGCGCTTGATATCCAAAACGTGACCAACAACAAGCATAAGCCCTTTGTAGGAACTCCCAGCATGGGCACCATGGCCATACTCAGGCTTTCCTACACTTTTGGCGGAGGCTGATTGAATGGAATTACAGCGATTCTTAAAACAAAACAAAAAACCCGGGAATAAGCAGCAGAATTTTTAGAACAGACAGACCTGATTTATTAATGAGTTCATCATTTAGTGCATATTTTTCAGGTATTAGCTTTAAGCCACTGGCTTCAA
>CAZCXH010000001.1:109001-121054 GCA_964502525.1 uncultured Chitinophagaceae bacterium | reverse complement strand
GCGGTATCTGCGGGAAATTGATTGTTCATGGAATTTGAGTTTGCGGAATTTAGGTTCAACTTTCGTTGGAAGTTTAAAAGAAGCACCGCTTTCAATATTCCACACACTCCAACTGCATCATCATTGCAGACACTTGCTTGTCGTATTCCCCACGGTATTTCGCGTCAACAGGCCTTGACGGAGGAATTTGCACTTTGAGAGGATCAACCTGCACCCCGTTTTTCCAGAAACGGAAGCACACATGAGGACCTGTGGCAAGCCCGGTGCTGCCTACATACCCGATAATGTCTCCTTGCGATACTTTCGCCCCGCGCTTGATGCCGCTGGCAAACTTCGACATATGCAGGTATTGGGTTGAATAGGTGCTGTTGTGTCTTATCTTGACATAGTTGCCATTGTTGGCATTATAAGAGACTTCTTCCACAATACCATCTCCCACTGAAAGGATTGGCGTTCCTTTCGGAGCCGCATAATCCACGCCCAAATGCGGTCTGTACGTCTTTAGCACAGGATGAAGGCGGTTTTTTGAAAACCTCGAAGAGATGCGGCTGAATTTCAGGGGAGCCTTGAGAAACTCTTTGCGCAGGCTGTTTGCCGATTCATCGAAATAGTCTCCCGTTACCCGTTCCCCTCCTTCGGGATTAAAGTAAAACGCATAAAAGGGAAAGCCCTCATGTTCGAACAGCGCGCTGATAATCCTGTGTACTCCGGCAGGCTTGCCGTCAATATTTTTTTCCTGGTATATGACTTTATAACTGTCACCTTTTTGCAGCCTGTAGAAATCAATCTCCCATGCGAAAATGTTGGAGAGTTCCATTCCCAGTTGCGGATTATGCCCATTTTCATCGAAAGACTGCAGAAGCGATGATTTGATGGAGCCGGAAGCGACTTTCTCTTTGAAGGTTACTTTTTTCGTTTTGATGAATATTTTTTTCTTGGGAAAATCATACACCACATAATCCACTTCGTTAATCTCGTAAACGAGAAAGTCGGGTTTTTCAGAGGTTCCTGCCGGAAAAAACAACGAGTAATGATTTCCGGCTTTCAGGCGCCTTTCATCAAACACATCTTTATAGGCATTTTTCATATCCATGAATTCTCGGAAATCAATGCCGCTTTTTACAACAATATCGCTGAGGAATTGCCCGCGCCTGAGCCGGTGCGTTTTTATGTCATAATGTTTTACAGGTATGTCATAAAGCGTTTCCAGGATGACCGGTTCCTGATGTTCTGAAGCGGTAGTGGTTTCAAAAACAGGGGTTATCTCCTGATCGGATGAATAGATGAGGAGACCGCCAATGGCAGCCAGCAACAGCAGAACAGATGTTATTTTTCCCGCAGGCATGATGGACCTTTAACGCAGAACAGCCTGATAATGTTGAGCTGCTCTTCCGAAAGATTCTTACGTAATGGATTAAACATTGTTAACTTCGCTGCCGAAAAATTAACTATTTCAATGGAAGTATTATCAGAAAGAATCAACCGCATGAGCGAGTCAGCGACCATTAAAATGGCTCAGTTGGGCCGCGAACTGAAGGCTGAAGGCAAAGACATCATCAACCTGAGCCTTGGCGAGCCTGATTTTGACACGCCCCGCCACATCAAGGAAGCCGGAATCAAGGCGATCAACGAAGGCTACACCCATTATTCTCCGGTTCCGGGATATCCGGAACTGAGGAAAGCTATTTGCCAGAAGCTGAAGCGCGACAATGATCTCACCTATTCCTCAGACCAGATCGTGGTGTCAACGGGGGCGAAGCAATCGCTTATCAACGTGGTGCTTTCAATCGTAAATCCCGGTGACGAGGTGATCGTTCCATCGCCTTATTGGGTGAGTTATGCAGCCATGGTTCAACTGGCGGATGCAAACATGGTGAACATTCCCACTTCCGTGGAAACGGAGTTCAAGTTCACGGCAGCACAATTGGAAAAAGCCATTACGCCTAAAACACGGATGATTATTTACAGTTCTCCTTGCAATCCAACAGGAACTGTATTCACGCGGGATGATCTGGAATCCTATGCGAAGGTTTTGGCAAAATATCCTGATATTTATATTGTTTCCGATGAGATATATGAATACATCACCTATGCCGGCAAGCATGAAAGCATTGCGCAATTTGATTACATAAAAAACCGGGTGGTGGTGGTGAATGGTTTCTCAAAGGGATTTGCAATGACGGGATGGAGGCTTGGTTATATTGCAGCTCCGCTTTGGATTGCGAAAGCCTGCGATAAAATGCAGGGACAGTTTACCTCCGGAACCTGCTCCATTGCGCAGAAAGCGGCAGAGGTTGCGGTCTCAGGCGACCTCTCCCCAACTTACAAGATGCGCGATGCGTTCAGGCAAAGGCGCGACCTCGTCACCAGCCTGCTCAAGAATGTTCCGGGATTCAGGGTGAACAATCCGCAGGGAGCTTTTTATGTTTTCCCTGATGTCAGTTCCTGGTTTGGAAAAACCTATGACGGAGATTTAATTAAGGATTCCGATGATTTCGCCATGTTCCTGCTGAAAGCAGCCAATGTTTCCACGGTTGGCGGCAAGTCATTCGGAGATGATAACTGCATCAGGCTTTCATACGCATGCTCGGAAGAAAATATCAGAAAAGCGGTGGAACGGATCAAGAATGCGGTTGAGCAGTTGGTAACTGGTTAATTGGTTTATTGGTTGAATAACAGCGTGCAAATTCCATCAACAAATGCCGGTGATAATCATAAGCCAATAAACTAATATCTTGCCCGGTAAAATATCCAAAATCATTAAAGGTTTCTCTAAAGCAAATGCCCTTGTGGTCGGGGATATCATGCTTGACACCTACATTTTCGGAAGGGTGAGCAGAACCTCTCCGGAAGCACCGGTGCCGATAATCAATGTCGAGAAAACAGAAAGCCGGCTGGGAGGCGCGGGCAATGTGGCCATGAATATCATGGCGCTGGGAGGCAAAGCCGCCATTTGCGCAGTTTTGGGCAATGACGAAGCAGGAAGGAAAATAACCGGGCTGCTGAAAAAAAACGGCATTCAATCCGGGCAGTTGCTTGCCGGCTCATCCAGAATAACAACAGAAAAGACGCGCATTTTCAGCCGCAATCAGCAAATGTTGCGCTATGATAGTGAAACGGAATCAGACCTTTCATCCGCAGACGAGGGCTCTTTGCTTAAAAAAATATTTCAATCAATAAATTCCGGAAAATTCTCGGTCGTTGTCCTGCAGGATTATAACAAGGGCGTGCTTACGCCCAATGTCATCCATGCAACCATAGATCTGTGCGGAAAGAAAAAAATCCCGGTTGTTGTTGACCCTAAAAAAAGAAATTTCTTTGAATACAAGAATGTCGCATTGTTCAAGCCCAACCTTCGCGAAGTGAATGATGCTCTGGGGATTGAAACAGATAAGACCCAAAGTAAATCGCTGGAACAGGCAGCAGCGGTTTTACACGCAAAGCTGAACAATCGCATCACTCTGATTACCCTTTCAGAAGGAGGCGCCTTTATAACCGATCATCAAACAAGCCGTTTGCTTCCCGCTTCAATCCGGCAGGTGGCTGATGTTTCAGGGGCCGGTGACACGGTATTGAGCGCTGTTTCGCTCTGTGTTGCCAGCGGCATTGACCTGGAAACCACCGGCAAGCTGGTGAACATAGCCGGAGGCTTGGCCTGCGAACAGGTGGGTGTTGCTCCTATCAGCAGGGAACAATTTTTCCTGGAAGCGGAAAAGGCATTATAATGAAAAATGAAAATGCAATAAGGGCAGTTCTAAAAACAGAGCAGACTCAATCATAACTCTGCTTCTGCCGCAAAATTGGGATTGAACCTTCTCTTCTTCATTTCAGCTATGAATTCATCTCTGGTAATTCGGAACCTGCCTTTCAACTCCCCCGCTTTCAACAGGTGATCAGGTCTTGCATGATTGAAGTATTTTGCAATGCCGCTCTGGAAAAACTCTTCATTGGTTTCAAAGATTTCAATAACATCCGGTTTTGTTTTATCCTGGTAATAAAACAAGGTTTTTGCCTCATCAGGAAAGATGCCGGCAGTAACCGCAATCCTGGCGGTTCCTGAGTTATTCGGTTTCGAACCGTGAAAAAGGTTGTGCGCGTATAGCACGGCCTGCCCGGCTTTCACATATACGGGGGCAACAAAAGGTTCAATTTCATTATCGAACTCCATAAAGACAGTGGGATGGGTAAAACAGCGTATTGTTCTGAAAATGCGGTGGCTGCCCTTAGCCACATACAAACAGCCGTTTTCCTCGTTCGTATCCGTAAGCGGACACCAGATGCTCAGAGATTCAAAGCGGTCTTCGTCAACAGAACTCCAATCCTGGTGAAGAATTGAAACGCCCCCCGGACCAACGCCTTTCACCAGAAACACGCATTGGAACAAGACAAAGTTTTGTAAAACACTGTTAAGTTTTTCTGAAATGCATTTCCTGATAACCCGGTCAATATTTACATTTTCATCCTTTGACCGATCGTAAATGTTGCTGTACATCCGGTCTAATCCATCCGGCTCAATTGTTCTGAACAGCTTTTCCAATTCCTCCATTTGCTCCTGAGAAAGCACATTTTCAATCAAGATAAATCCATCCCTGTCGAATTGCTGTTGCAAAACGGCATCTCTGAAAATAGGCCTCATAGTTGACGTATTTGTTAATATTTAATTGATTATATTCCTCTCACCGCCATAGCGCGCCCATCAGGCGAACAATCCGTTCAACCCCAACAAAACTATACCGTCCACGGGATAAAATCTTACATTTTATCCCGCGCACAGTATAATTCTTTAATTTTAATTTCTGATGCAATCCCTTCATTTCAAATCGGTCAAAGAATTTTACCCATATTACCTCAACCAGCACCGCGAGTTGCGCTGCAGAACACTGCATTTCACGGGCACAGGCCTGGTCATCGCACTTTTCGTTATTGCCTTGGCAACACAAACGTGGTGGCTCATTCTTGCCATGCCTGTTGTCGGCTACGGCTTTGCATGGACGGGATATTTCCTCTTTGAGAAAAACAATCCTGCCGCTTTCAAAAACCCGCTTTACAGCCTTGCCTGCGACTTCATCATGTTCCGGCACATCATCACCGGACAGATCAACGGAAAAATCAAGCAGGCGGAAAAGGCTTACCCTCAATTTTGCAACTGATTCGGTGAGGTTTTTACTGTTCTCCGCTTTCCTATTGTTTTCCATCAACTCCTTCAGCCAGCGTGTCCGGTGGATTGACAAGCGCAGGGAAGTAATCCGGAATGATACTGCATTCTATTTCTATCAAGCCTTGCGATATGGCGTGCAGGATTTATACAATCCGGCTTACCTTATCGCCAATGGCGGCTTCGACATCCTGCAGGCGCAGGGTTACGAGCGGGAACTGGATGAAATCGCCTGGCGCAATGCGGTTAACAACGTTGGGGAAAATCTCATTCATCCCTTTCCTAATATCAAAGAGTCGGGCTGGAAGGAATTCATGACGCAGGAGATATTTCCGCTTAACTGGACGCCAGAAGGCAGCCAGTGGATTCCCAATTATTTCCTTCACATGCTCGGTGGCGGCATGGAATACAGGATGATGACGGAGTGGTACCGCCATCACAAAGTGCCTGCGCCAAAAGTGTTTTCGGCAGCAACCATCTATGCCATGCACTTTATGAATGAAATTGCCGAAAACAACGACAAGGAAGGTCCCAACGTTGACCCCATTGCCGACATGTATGTTTTCGACCTCGCGGGAATTTTCCTTTTCAACTCCATACCGGTGAGCCGCTTCTTCAGCGAAAAGCTGCACATGGCCGATTGGTCGCTGATGCCGGCTCTTTCATTCCATGATTTTTCAATCCAAAATCCGGGACAATATTTCATTTACAAATGGGAGATACCCCGCAATAGAAAATGGGCAATCTTCATGCGATGGGGAATGGGGACGCAGGGAGGCGTCACTTATAAAATCAAAAATGAAAACAGCCTCACCGTTGCCGCTGGCGTACGTTCGGGCGAGCTTTCATTTGTAGATGAAGAACGGAATATCCTTACAAGCTCTGTTAGCTGGACAACCTTCTTCGCCTGGGACAAAAACAACACCCCGCTCGCCACCTTGCAGGTTTGCGGCAATGACGATTATACGTTCGCAGCTAACGTATATCCTGGCGTCATCAAGCTCGGAAAGTTCTCTCCGGGAATATTCGGCATAGCCGGAATTGACGGCACGGGCGCCTTCGGCATTTGCGCGCGATATACGCTGGGGTTGGGAGTGGGGTATGGGTGGAAATAATGTGATGATTCGATAATTTGATTCAGGAATTTGATGATGTGATGATTAGCGGATTAGCCAATGTGCCGCGTCCGTTTTCGGTTTGCATTCTGAGAATTTTAAACCGTAAACAAGGAAACTGTAAACCGTAAACAATTATTATGTTTGCACGTCTTTTTTGAAATATGACACGCTCACTCGAATTCAACAGCAATGATGACGCTATGAAGCTGCTTGTGTCGCAGATGCAGAAGAAGCTCGACACCATCTATTTCGGTGGAGGCAAAAAGAACATCGAAAAGCAGCAAGCCCAAGGCAAGATGACCGCGCGGGATAGGGTAGAGTACCTGCTCGATAAAGACCGTCCCGTGCTTGAGATTGGCGAGTTTTGCGGTGATGAGATGTACAAGGAGCATGGCGGATGCCCTGCCGGAGGGGTGATTGTTGTGATTGGGTATGTTAGCGGTCGCATGTGCGTGGTGGTGGCTAATGACGCCACCGTGAAGGCGGGCGCCTGGTTCCCGATTTCGGTGAAGAAGAATCTGCGCGCGCAGGAAATAGCGATGGAAAACAGGCTGCCGATTATTTATCTGGTTGACAGCGCGGGGGTTTTCCTTCCCATGCAGGATGAAATTTTTTCCGACAAAGAGCATTTCGGTCGCGTGTTCTATAACAATGCGCTGATGTCATCCATGGGCATCACACAGATTGCCGCTATCATGGGGAGTTGCGTGGCGGGAGGCGCTTACCTGCCTGTGATGAGCGATGAGGTGCTTATCGTGGAAAAGACAGGCTCAATTTTCCTTGCCGGTCCCTACCTCGTGAAAGCTGCCATTGGCGAGAATGCCGACAAAGAAGCCCTGGGAGGCGCTGAAACCACCACCGAGATTTCCGGTCTTGCGGACTACAAGTGCAAAGATGATGTTAGCTGTCTTGATACCGTCAGGAAGTTAGTGGACAAAGTGGGCAAGCCTGCGCTTGCAGGCTTTGACCGCATCGAACCGGCCGTGCCCGAAAGCATTGAAAACGAACTGTACGGATATTTTCCCGAAGGGAACAGGAAGCCCTATAACACCCTCGAAATCATCAAGAGGCTCGTTGACCGCTCTGACTTCAACGAATACAAGCAGGGCTACGGAAAAACCATCCTCTGTGGCTATGCAAGGATTGACGGCTGGGCGGTAGGCATTGTTGCCAACCAGCGGGCGGTAGTGAAGACAAGAAAAGGCGAGATGCAGTTTGGGGGCGTAATCTATTCTGACTCAGCGGATAAGGCAGCGCGCTTCATTATGAATTGCAATCAGAAAAACGTGCCGCTTGTGTTTCTTCAGGATGTAACCGGCTTCATGGTGGGAACCCGCTCGGAGCAGGGAGGCATTATCAAAGACGGGGCAAAGATGGTTAATGCTGTTTCAAATTCGGTGGTGCCAAAATTCACCATCGTGATGGGCAACTCATTTGGCGCTGGCACCTATGCCATGTGCGGCAAGGCTTATGACCCGCGCCTCATCGCGGCATGGCCTACGGCAAGGATCGCTGTGATGGGCGGTGACCAGGCAGCGAGCACCCTGCTGCAGATACAACTGAATGCCAAGCACAAAGAGGTGAGCGATGAGGAAAAAAAGAAGATGCTCGAAGAGATGACCGGGCGCTACAACCGACAGATGACGCCCTATTATGCCGCTGCCCGCCTATGGGTTGATAAGATCATTGATCCCCTTGAAACGCGCAGGTTTATCTCGATGGGGATTGAAGCCGCCAACCATGCGCCCGCCACCCGCCAATTCAGCACGGGCGTGATACAGACGTAGTGCATCGGCAAGCTTTTCATGTCAGGTTATTCTGGTTTGCGGTTTACATGTTTACGGTTCGAGCAGTAAACAACTATCCGTAGAACTGCCCTTGACACAGGCGCAGTAAAGATTGGAGAGATTTGTTTTTTGAAAGGTTGAATCCGGAGATGGCTTATTGCCCCATCACCTTGCTCCCAAATTGCTTTCCATTATGAACTAATTCAACAAGGCAGAAGCCGCAGTTTTCAGGCATTGCAATGGATTGCCTGCCGTCAGCATTCATTGCTGCGTGGTAAATCCATTGTCCGAGAGCATTGTAGATTGCAACCCGGGCGATTCCCGATGATGGAGGGAAGTCAATGAATATGTTTTCTTCATAAGAGTAAATGCGCGGTACGCTGACATAGGCATCATGGATTCCGGTGGCATCACCAATCACCTCAATGATTTTTGATGAGAAATCGGTGCAGTTATCATCATTGGCAACGGTGAATTTAACTTCATACGAGCCAGGATGCGCGAATGTGTTGGAAGGGTAGGGTGTTCCTGAAAGAATGTTTCCATCTCCGAAATCCCATACATAATCTGTCGCTCCAACGGAATAATCAAAGAAATAAACCGGCTGGTTGACGGCAACTACGGAATCAGAAACCTGGAAATGAGCATCAACAGATTCTTTGTCAATTATGGAAGCGATTTTTTCAACGGAATATCCATACTGATCCTCAAATGCAATGTTATATGTTCCTGAAGGAAGTTCGGTCAATGATCTGGTGCCATTCCATGATGTGCCGGCATCCATGATGCTGTCGTTGCCGTCCTTGATTTCATAGTTCCATGAGTAGCTGCCGTCCTGCCTCATTTCAAGCCTGCTTTCAACCCCATCGCATGTTCCATCAATGGTATTTATGATAATCGCAGGGTTTACGTGCAGGCGGAAGCGCTCCATGCCGGTGCCGGGCGCGAGGGTAAACCAATAATCCTGCTGCTTCCTCATGTTGACAAAACTTCCGGTGTAAGTGTCTTCAAGAATGATTGCAACGGACTCATCGAGGTCTTCAAGATACATCAGGCGAAGCAGGTGCGTCCCGGGCATGTCAGCGTCAATCCCGATGGTGATGGTTTTATCTTCAGTGAGTTGCGGCATCACCTGCACGGAAAAGTCACCGGCTCCAATTTTCGTGTAAACGGAAATGCCGGATAAGTCCGTGAGTTTTGGGGCATCAAATTGATCAACCGAATCAGCCGCATTATTGTCAAAAGCGATGAAGGTTTCATCATAAATATCTTCGGGATTGAAAATGGCAAGCCCGAAATATGCTTCGGTTGCTCCCGTTTTCAGGCTTAATATGATTAGTGCCGGAAGCAGGCAGAAGAAAAGCTTCCTTATTATTTTTTCATTCATAGGAATAGAGGCGCCCGAAGGCATTTTGGGTTATTTGTTCTTACGAAGGAAGGAAGAAAGGGTTGCGTGGCGGAAAGGCGGCTACTTGGGTGCAGGACAAATCACTCACTCCTGTCTTTTATCCAGCCTCACCCCCGCCCTCCGGTCAGACCGGAGGAAGTCCGGGCTGATTACTTTGATAAAAAATGTTAGCGACATTGTTTTACTGCGGCAGCGGTTTTTGAATTTGTCCTACACCCGGCTACTTTCTGTTCACCGCCTGCCGGTTGATAAGAATTATGGAAGCGCCCTCAAGGCGGATTTCGCTTAAATCAAATTGCAAATCGTTGAATACATAGGCTTTGCAGCGATCGTCAGAGGTGAGATGAAGGAGATGGAAATTCAGCGTATCGCTATCCGCGTTTTGCGAATAAAGCAGTTTGAAGTCATGAGCCTTGCACCCGCCACCATACTTCACGGATACAAGCAAATCCGAATTGACCATTACAGCTTTTGTGATCTGAAAATTCAACTGTTGCTGTTCAGGCTGAAAAGCGCTTCCGACAATTTCCGGATGAATGTTATAGCTGATTTTTCTCGGTTCATTATCATCCGCTTTTATTTCAATTCCATCCTGTGCATTCTGCTGACTCCTGCAGGAAGCAAACGAAGCAAGCGCGATCATGACAATTACGGCAATCGGCATCACCTTATGATTTTTCCGGTTGCAATTCCAAGGTTGGTAGCAACCCTTGCAACATATATTCCCCTGGCAAACCCGCTGATATCAATTGCGATATTTTCAGCGCTGCCCGTTGTGATTTCCGCAACTTTTTCACCGTTCATATTAATGATCTGAACATTATCAATCATGATATTTTCATTAGGGTGAATCGTAAATAATCCTGCTTCATTCTGAAATCGCACCTGGCGAGGGGGTTCCTGGCAGTTCAAGCCAACCGGAGGAGATGGAACGCTGTCCACTTGCTGCAAAATCCAGTTATGGTAATTCATCACTTTGGTGTAAATGCCCGGGAAGTCAGGCTCTGCGCAGCCATTGCCCCAGCTTACAACTCCCGTGATATGCCAATTGCTGTCTTTCTGCGTTACCAGCGGACCTCCGCTGTCGCCATAGCAGGCATCGGTTCCTCCGGACATATACCCGGCACACATCATATTTGCTGTCAACTCCCCATCATAGGAATTGGAAGAGTTGCAAACGGAAAAATCAATGATTGGAACCTGTGCCTCAAGAAGGGAATCGGAAGCGCTGCTCACCAATGAGTTGGTGTCGCCCCAGCCCATGATCGTGTGAACTCTGCCGGGAACGATCAGCATTGAATCCTCAGCGCCTGGCAGATAGACAGGCTTAATGCTGACTGGCGCAGAAAGACGCACCAGCGCGATGTCGTTATCATTGGTGAAACCATTATAGTCTGGATGGAGAATCAGCGAATCGCTCTGAATATTGACAAAGCCGCCCATCGGATGCTGGAGGGAATAGGCATTAAAAAAAACATAAACATCTTCCGGCTGTCCAAAAATGATGCAATGCGCAGCCGTAAGAACCCATCTGTCAGCAATAAGCGCGCCCCCGCAAAAATGGTCAGCCGGCAATGTTGAATTGGATAATCCCGCCATCCATTCATAATCCGGAGGAGTAACCGGGTTTCCGTTGATGATTCGCTGCTGGGATGAAACAATTGCTGATGAAACGATGCCAAGGCAGAGAAAAATTGCTTTTAATTTCATTCGTTGAATGAACTAAGGGCAGTTCTAAAAATTGCTCTTTTTATCGCCTCATCCCTTCCCTCTCCTCTCCGGAAGGAGAGGGAGTAAGTGGTAGAATTTGTAGAACCGCCATAAAGCTATTGATTTTTTTTGAAGCGTAAAAAAAAGCCGCACCTCGGTTTGCCCGGATGCGGCTTGATATTGTGCCGGAAGCGCTTAATTGCCGATAATATACCAGGAAGACCCGGTAGAAATCACTTTGAGAAAGGCAAACTGCGTTGAAAGCGTTGGGGTGAGCACCCCGTCAATGGTTTCAACGCTGTTGGGATTGATAGTGATTGCATTAGCGCTGTTATCAATTTTTTTAATTATATAAACGCGTCCCGGAACAGAAGCGGCCGCAGGCAACCTCACCTGCATGGCGCCCAGCGAGCCGTCAGCAAGAATAAGAGTTTCATCGCCTGCCGTGTATGGATCATCATTGCCATCAACATTCTTTATTTTATATGTAAACGTGCCGTCCAGTTTTGTCTGTCCGGTGAATGTTACGTTATTCAAAGTCACCGTATTGCCTCCGCTGATTGAAAGATTGTTGCCCGAAAGGCTGAGTGACTGATTCGTACCCCCGAGGTAAACGTTGTTTCCGTTCTGGATATAGAGCGTGTCATTGCTGTAAGTGAGTGACTGATTATCCGTGTTGTCCAGATATGATGCAAGATTAACGGAATTGCCGCTGCTGATTGAAAGAATGTTGGCGCTCAGATTCAATGTTTGCGCATCTGTGTTGTCAAGATAACTGCCGAGGTCAACGGTGTTCCCATTGGCTATGGACAAGTTATTGCCGGTGAGAGAAAGCGTTTGCTCATCGGTATCATCGAGGTATGAACTTAAATCAA
>CAZCXH010000001.1:0-108901 GCA_964502525.1 uncultured Chitinophagaceae bacterium | reverse complement strand
GCTGCCGCTGATGGAAAGGGTGTTGCCGCTCAGAGAAAGATTCTGAATTTCATTGATGGAGCTTGCATCGGGCAGTGAAACAGAATTTCCTCCTGTGATGGACAAGTTGCTTCCGGTGAGAGAAAGCGTTTGCTCATCGGTATCATCGAGGTATGAACTTAAATCAACATTATTCCCGCCTGTGATTGACAGGCTGTTTCCGCTCAATGCCAATGTTTGCGAATCGGTGTTATCTGTGAATGAACTTAAATCAACGGAATTGCTGCCGCTGATGGAAAGGGTGTTGCCGCTCAGAGAAAGATTCTGAATTTCATTGGTGGAGCTTGCGTCCGGCAGCGAAACAGAATTTCCTCCTGTGATGGACAAGTTGCTTCCGGTGAGAGAAAGTGTTTGCTCATCGGTGTTATCCATGAAAGCGCTGGCATTAATTGTGTTGCCTCCGGAAATTGAAATGTCGGATCCGCTGAGTGATAAAGTTTGCGAGTCAGTGTTGATGGAGGAGACGTCAACAGCGTTCCCCCCGCTGATGGACAGGTTACTTCCGCTTAGAGAAAGGGTTTGTTCATCGCTATTGTCCATGAATTGGCTGAGGTCAACGGAATTGCCGTTTGCAATGGAAAGCGTGTTGCCGTTGATCGCAATGCTTTGATTGTCTCCAACGCCAGAGGGAAGTACAATGTAATTGCCATCGCTTATAAACAGCGTATCATTATTCAATGAAAGCGTTTGTATTTCATTGCCGCTGTCACTGTCACCGTCAGTTCCGGTGATGCCGTCAAGGCTCACGCTGATGCTTCCTGTGCCATCTTCAATTGTTAAGGTGTTCGTTGCTGAATCAAATTCGAACGAGACGTTGGCTCCCTTTCCGGCAATCGGTGTTAAATCCACAGCGCCACCGCTTTGAAGATTCAAAGTGTTGGTTGATGAATCAAAACTCAACTGCTGGTCATCGGTATTGTCGAGAAAATGTGAGAGGTCAACGCTGTTTCCATCGGAAATGCTGAGCATATTGTCGTTGATTGAAATCGTTTGCACGCTGCCGCCATCTTCGGCAGCAACCCATTTAGATCCGTTCCATTGCAAAACATTTCCGGGAACCGGTGAGGCATCAACATTGCCCAGATCGCTGAGCGTATTGTTGGAAAGGTCGTCATCTTTGGTTGAAATCGTCACGGTGCGTTCCACACCTGCCTCCGTGATGGATAGCCGGCTTGCAGAACTATCAAAAGACAGGTTAGTGACCAATTCGTTTTGGGAAGAGGGATCGCTCAAAGACATTTCCGATACTTTGGAGTAGGGAACAGAATGCAATTCGGAAATACCTACAAAATAGAAGTTGTTTCCCCCTTGAGGGTCCATTTCAATTTTCATCCATTTGTTGCCTGACTCCCAATTGATGCCGGAGAAAATGCCGCTTATGCTTTCACCTTCCCCAACGGCAATGCTGAAAAGTCCGTACCCGTTGGTTTGCACGGAATGATTCTCAACGTAAACCGGTGTTCCCGGTGAAGAGCTGTCAATAATGGAAATCCTGAACCGGATATTTTGGCTGGCGAAAACCTCTCCAAAACCGTTTCGGGCAACACCCTGGTATTTAATTCCTTGAGGTAATTGTGACAATGAAGGAGATGCAAATGCAATAAGCAGGGAGAGGCTAAGGATCAGAGTTCTCATATAATGAAAATTTGGGTTTATGGTACCTGTCTTTACGAAGAAACACTTAAAATGTTTGGGCGAACTTTTGCAAATTGTGATCTGCTGACTAACTTTGCCGTGGGCAAGACTTATACGGCCAGCTCCTGCCGAACTCCCCCAGGGTCGGAAGGCAGCAAGGGTAAGTGGTTGAGCGGTGCGATATAAGTATCTTGCCTATTTTTTTGCCCTTCCGTCAACCCTGTGCTGCAAGAAACCTGTCAGGTCTAAGTTGTATTTTAGCTGAAAATTTCAACCATGAAATTCTTTATTGACACGGCTAACCTCAGCGAAATAAAGGAAGCCAAATCTCTGGGCATTTTGGACGGTGTGACGACCAATCCGTCATTGATGGCTAAGGAAGGGATAGCCGGACATGACAACGTGATGAAGCATTACAAGCAAATCTGCGGGATCGTGCAGGGCGATGTGAGCGCTGAAGTTATTTCAACTGATTTCAAGGGCATCGTGGAGGAAGGCGAGAAACTCGCTTCATTGGACCAGCACATTGTGGTGAAAGTGCCGATGATAAAAGAAGGGGTGAGGGCTATCAGGCACTTGAGCGGAATAGGCATTAAAATAAATTGCACGCTGGTGTTTTCAGCAGCGCAGGCAATACTGGCGGCAAAAGCGGGCGCAACCTATGTTTCACCCTTCATCGGGAGGCTGGATGACATCAATTGGGATGGCGTGGAACTCATTTCACAGATAGTCGCAATCTACCGTACTTATAACTTCCGGACGGAGGTGCTGGCAGCATCCATTCGCAGCCCGCTTCATATCGTGAAATGCGCTGAGGCTGGAGCAGATGTGGTTACCTGCCCTTTGTCAGCGATTGACGGGTTGTTTAAACATCCGCTCACGGAAATAGGTCTCAAAAAATTTCTTGACGACTATCAAAAGGCGCAGGAGTTCGGAAGTTCAAAACCCAAAGCCTTCAAATAAAAAAGGCCGCCAGTTTATGACAGCCTCTTTTCGCTCTTACGGAGCAGTTTGTTGACTTTATGATTTCTTCTGGTATTTTTTCTGGAATTTTTCGATGCGCCCCGCTGTGTCAACGTATTTCATCTTCCCTGTGAAGAAAGGATGCGATTGGTTTGAGATTTCAAGTTTCACCAGCGGATATTCCTTTCCATCTTCCCAGACGATGGTTTCTTTGGTGTGAGCGGTTGACCTTGAAAGGAAAGCGTAATCGCAGGAGAAATCCTTAAATACGACCAATCTGTAACTTTCGGGGTGAATGCCTTTTTTCATTGCCTCTGAATTTTTTGGGACTGCAAATATAGCAAGATATTCAGGTAAAATAAAACCACCCAACCACCGTAATCACTTTGTGTTGATGTTGTCCCGATTTTAAGCGAACTTCACATGAAACCCTTGCCGGAATGAAATTTCGACAGGGTGTTGATTAACTTTTTTTGAGCGGATTGTGTTTAATTGTAGTATCCAAACAGGAAAAAGGACTGAACATGATTAACAAGTTGCATAACATGACGCGCTGGAGAAAATTCAACGGTGACAACATTGAGTTGGCGATCAAGGAAGAAGTGGAACAAGCCATCCTCAGAGAACGTGCTTCGGGTAACAAACTGATGGTGTGCATCGGAACCGATTCGCAGGTGCGCGGGGAAGTGGTGGAATTCGCCACGGTAATCGTCTTTCTTCGTGAAAAGAAGGGAGGCTTCATGTACATTCACAACGACCGCTCCAGACAGCCGATGACGCTGAAAGAACGGTTGCTGAACGAAGTTTCCATGTCAATCAACATCGCTTATGAGTTGTGCGACCTGCTGGACAGGCATGACGTTGATCTGGAAGTTCATGCCGATATCAACACTAATCCGCATTTCAAGTCAAACACGGCCCTGAGCGAGGCGATGGGCTACATCCTCAGCATGGGCTTCGCCTTCAAAGCCAAGCCCCACGCATTTGCCAGCACGAGTTGCGCGAATAAAGTGGTTTAAGGCCTGAAGTTTATAGTTTAAAGTTGTTCACAAACTTTCAACCCATCTTTAAACTTTAGGCTTTAAACTTTAAACTTTATTCTACATTTGCACAAAATTTAAAAAAATGGCAGACAACCAATCTTCTTCTAAACTACCATTGATCATACTGCTTGTATTATCAGTGGTGCTTAATGGCATTCAGTTCTTTACATCCAATAAAAAATCGGGGGAAATAACCAGGCTTTCAGCGCAGGTGGATTCGCTTACGCAGGCTACGGCTGAGTTGTCGGTAAAAGTTACCGAAACCGGGACCAAACTGGAAGAAACTTCTTCCGAGTTGGATGAGTTCAAAGGTTTGTCAAACGAGTTAGACAGCCTGCTTGATATTGCCAAGAAAGATATCAAGGCAAAGGAATCTCGTATTAAGGTATTGAAGAAAGATTCGGAGGAGTATAAGAAGGAACTTGCAGAGCTTAAAGCGCTGAAAGAAAACTATCTGGAGCAGATTGATTCACTGGTTACTGTAAATAACCTGCTGAAGGAGGCGGTTGCTACTGCACAGGCCAATGTGGAGCAGCTCACAGCCGTTGCGATGGAGCAGCAAAAGACCATCGAAAAGGGTTCTGTTATCAGCGCTGAAAACGTAACCACTACCCCTCAAAAGCAAAAAGGCAACAGCAAATATGTAAGCACATCCATAGCGGCAAAAACAAAACGGGTTGAGGTTTGTTTTGATTTGCTCCAAAATAAGATAGCCCAGACGGGGGATAAAACCGTTTACCTGCAGGTGTTTTCTCCGGAGGGAGTGGTGCTTGGAACCGATGCGTCAGGGGCGGGAACATTCACGGTCAGGGATGACAACTCACAAAGTCGTTACTCCTTCATGTCCAAGTTGGATTATAAAAACGAACGGAAAAATTACTGCCTCGGATGGAGTTACGACCTGCCCTTGGGAAAAGGAAACTACAGCGTGAAAGTGTATGTTGACGGGTTTTTCAGCGGGGTAGGGGCTTTTGTGCTGAAGTAATCGGTTTCCTCGCTGATGCTTGGATTATACCATTGGTAAACAGGTTTCCGAACTTGTACCCAATAGCACCCGATGGTATATCCCGATCACAGTTCGTTTTTCACACTTGTTTCGGGATAATCTCTTATTGGCAGTTCAAAAAATTGCTCTTTTTATCGCCTCACCCCTTCCCTCTCGAAGGAGCTCGAAGGAGAGGGAGTAAATGGTAGAATTTTTAGAACTGTCCTTATTGGAACCAGGACAGCGGGAGAACACTCAGTCCCCAATGCACTTGCAAGGCAACGCATTCTTTTTACCTAAAAAAATTTGATTAATAGCGGGATCATTTTGACTGCAGTCGGTATAAAATAACCAGGCAAATTCAATGTTGCCTTCGGTGGATGTCCATAAACCGCAATAATTTCCAAAACGCCTGAATTGCCCGGTGTATGATCGGTAACCTGCAAGGGCTGATGCAGACAGCATTGTGCTGTCAATTGTTCTCAGGTTCTGTGCAGCGAGGGAGTCTCCGCCTAAATGCCGTATCAAATCCTGGATTTCGCTCTTTGACGGGATGTGCCAGCCCTCAGGGCATATGCCGCGCGGGTCGTTCACGGCAAACCAATTATAAAGCTTGCCATAAATTCCCGATGCAGAATCATTGTTGTTATAGCACCAGCCCGGAGATGCCAGCGCTTCCCATTCTTCCGGCTCCTTTACATTAGGTATAGTATCGCCATTGCGAAAACGGCTGGTCTTTAAATTTTCTGATAGCCAAACCTGGCTTCCTATGTCTATGGTTTTGTAAGAATTTCCGTCAATGTCCTTAACAATTTTCCCGTCTGCCTCTTTAACAATAAAAAAGTAGAGCAACAGCGCAATCATGCCTGACGCTACCGCTGCCGTTGCGTATTTAGAATACTTCGATGAATTACTTGTGATCATAAGGCTTGGACACAAACCAGCCAAAGCCGGCTTTAGTAATGGCTAAAAATGTTCCCGGCTGATCAGGTTTATAAGTATAACCGCTGCCTGCCTTCTCCAATGCTGAACCATTGAGGCGATACCAAAAAACAGAGTAATTCAACCCGCTGACGGACAGTTCCCCGGCTTTTTCCGAGATAACCGGCTGCAACAGTTTAAAGTCAGGAATATACTGCACCTTATATGCAAAGTTTAAAGAAGGTGAAGCATATTCCGCCCATACCGCTCCTGCAGTGTCAATAATCTCGAATATTCTCTGGCGCTGCTCAAGCGATGCGTATTTGCCGAAGTTTATTACGCATAAGCCATTATCCAGCGTCTGGTAATTGCCGAGGCTTATTGATAAAACCGGATTCGCAGGTTCGTATTTTCTGACCAGTTCAGCTTTAAATGTTTCTTCGTTAATGCGATACACCATCGCCCCGCAGGGACGATCCCCTTTGCCGCCATTTGAAAAAATGGAATAGACATCAGGGGCGATTTCACGGAAGTCATGCTGCAAATAATATTCTCCTCCTTTTGGAACGGGTATGACAGGATTTTTCCCCCCCAGCTTCCACATGATTTTGCCGGTATTGCGGTTGATTTTCCCAACACCCAAATAACGAAATGAATATGCGATGTTGCCGTCATGCGTGAACTCTGCGGAGTTTCCGTGCTGCCAATCCCAACCTTTGGTGTAAGGGTTGTTGTCGAACAGGTCATTAAATTTTCTGAAACTTTCGGCAACGGATATATGATCAAGAGGGTTCCAGTAAAATAGGCGTTTGCCGTTTTTGTCATCAATTACAATTGCCTGAGAGGTTACCAGCATCGCAGTATCTGCGGGATTTTTGGAAAATGATGAAAGATCGAGGGTTGTGTCGAAAATAACCATGTACAGGCGCTCGCCACTTGCATTAACCTGGAAATCATGGCTGTCAATAAAGAATTTGTTCCCCCAAATAGTATCGGTAATGTTGAAATTCTGATCGCATAATAAGAAAACCCCATAAGGATCTTTGCCGGTGGAGATAGTGGAGTAATAGGAGAACTGGTTGCTTATCTCATGGTAGGTGAAAGTGGTAAAGTTGCCTTTTCCGAGAATTCCCTTTCCGCCTGGTTCTGTGCAGGTGAAATAAATGGGCGGCCAGGGCTGCGCAGGGTCAATCACCTGCAGCGAAGAAGGATAGTGCTTCGGAGCTCCGAATTGATCATGGAAATCTGTCGTATTGAGAAGAATAACTCCGCTCAAATTTCTGCCTGGTTTAATCTCACTGGAAACAGGCGCAACGAATTCAAGCTGGGCGAATAGCCGCATGTTGGGAGCGCTTATAGTTATCAGGGAAGCAATAAACAGGAGTGTGCTGCGCATGAAATTTAAGAACCGCAAATTTAATGGATGGAGTATGGTTTGGTAACCAGCCAGCCAAAACCCTGTTTTGTTGTTGCAATATATGTTCCGCTGCTTTCCGGATGGATGGTCATGCTGTCGCTTACGTGAATGACATCAGAATCTTTCATAAGATACCACGATACGGAAATTGGAATTCCGCTCACTTTCAAAACTCCGTTTTCATTGATGATCGTTGGCTGATAAGGTTTCCATGACTTCACCAAATGAGCCTGGAAGGCGTGGTTCATGCACGGGAGGTGATATTCAGCATGAACTTTTCCGGATGTGTCGGCAAATTCAAAAACCTTGTGCCAGTCGTCCAGCGATGTGTCATTTCCGTAGTTGAGCAAATACATCCCGTTATCCAAAATTTGAAAATTTCCTCCGTGTGTTGAAAATACAGGCGGTGACGGCTGGATAACCTTTGCTATTTCCACCTTTGACTCCTCCTCATTAACTTTAAAAATCATCAGCCTGCATGGCGTTTCTTCTTCCCCGTTTGAAAAAAGCGAGAAAGTGTTAGGGGAGATTTCCTGGAAATCATGCTGGCGGTAATACTCCGCGTTTTCAGGCATGATCAATGTCGTTGATTTGCCCCCCAGCTTCCACATCAGCATGCCTGTATCACGGTTAATTTTTCCTACACCGATGTGCCGGAATGAATAAATTATATTCCCGTCATGCGTAAACCTCAGTGAAGTGGCGCGTGACCAGTTCCAACCATTCATTAACTGGTCCCTCTCGCCAAATTCATGAAGTTTTGAGTATGTGTCGGACAAGGGTATGTGATCGAGCGGGTTCCATGAGAACAGAAGCCTGTTGTTTTTATCCTGAATCTGAATCAACTGCAGCGCCACCGGCACAGCGGTATCCCGGTCGTCTCCGCTGAAATCGGAAAGATCAAGAACCGTGTCCGTATTCGCAAAGTAAAGCCGCTCGCCATTCGAATTAATTTGAAACCCGTGCCCCGTGACATGGCCTGTGGTTCCCAGGAAAGTATCAATCACTGAAAAATTTGTATCGCAGATTAAATACATGCTTTTACTGCCCTTGTCTGCCTTATCTTTTGCTGCCTGAAAAAATGTGAGCTGCCGGACATCATCCTGAAAACGGATATCCTGAAATATTCCGTTGCTGCCGATATCATTCTTATTAACCTTGATATTTGAAAAGAAAATGGGAGGCCATGGTTGAAGCGGATCAACGATTTGAATCGAAGACGTAAAGTGATTGGGAGCGCTATATCTGACGTGGTTGTCCCTTGTGGTCAGCAATATCACACCGGCTTGCAGGTATTGGCTGTCCTGCACTGCCGCGCGGACATGAGGAATATGTTCAAGCTGGGCATTTGCAAATGAACAAGGCAGCCCTGCGGCTAAAACCAACGACAGAAAACGCAGTTTATAGATTTTGATTAACATATAATAGATGGGAGATGCCTGAATGTCAGCTGCTATCCCTGATGCAACGGCACGAAAATCCGGTATTTTTTCCAAAAAACTGAAAGACTGCCTTTGAATTGATGTCTAAGTAACATGACCATCCAAAATCGCGGTTACCCTCCGTTGACGTCCAGAATCCGGCAAAATAACCCAGGTAATAAAAAACGCCAGAATAGTACCGCGCTCCTCCCGGCTTTGCGTTAAATCCGATGTTGCGCGATTCTATTTCACCGGGCATCTGCCACAGCGCTGCAGTTTTCAATGCAGCGCCCGCAACCGCATTGCCCCCGGAATAGTCTATAAGTTTCTGAAACTCATCCCTTGCAGGCACATGCCATCCTTCAGGGCACAAACCACGCCTGTCATTCATGGCGTTCCAGTTATACAGCTTCCCGTAGGCGTTGTTATTGGCCGAGTCGTTTTCGTAGTAGCACCACCCGCCTTCTTTTGAGTTTTTCCATTCCTTATCGCTTTTCAGCCGTGGTATTGAATCACCGTTCCTGTAGCGGCTTACCTTGAGGTTCTCCGCCATCCAGATTTGTCCGCCTATAGCAACAGTTGGATAGCTGTTGCCATCAATATCCTGTACAATACCTGTATTTTTTTTACAAGATGAGTTCAGCAGGACAAAAAGGGAAACCCACCAGAAAGTTGATACTGTTCGCATCTGCAATTTGCGCGGTAAAAATACGCATGAACCATTTAACTTCGGGCGCGCTATCGCGTAAAACTGCATTACGATAAAGACTTTCAATGCCGGCATCTCCTTCCTTCAAGGCTTTGCAAATGATTGGAACCCAACGTTCCGGCTCGAATCTTTTGCGGCTGATGCTCGACCAGCTTCCGGAGATTTTCGGCCCTCATGCTCCCCATGTGCTGGTTACATTTTATCCATTGCTTCCCAGCTATGGCGATTTGGGCAGGGACGAAAATTTCAGAGCGCTTATCAGTGACGTATGCACTCTTATCGAACTGAACCCGGTTCCGTGGGACGATGCCAAATTTGACAGGGACAGGGTGTTCAATATGTGCCAAAGAAGAACGCTGCTCGAGGTGTTCATTAAAATCAACGAACTGAAATGTATTGAAAAAAACAAATCCATCTGGTGCTGCAAAAGCCTGGAGTCATTATACCATCTTGACAAATATGAAAGGGAAGGATTCGCCCCGTTCATTATTTATATTTATCGTGACGGAAGGGATGTTGCGCTTTCATTTGAAAAAATAATGATCGGTGAAAAACACATCTATCATCTTGCCCACCGGTGGAGAAATGATCAACTGCTTGCCTTGAAGCATATCAGATCTTTGCCAGCGGGAAGGTTTGTGATCATCAAATACGAGGATCTCATCGCCCAGCCGGAAAAATATATGGAGCAGCTTTGCGGGATGATAGGGGTGAAGTATAACCCGGAAGTGCTCAACTTTTATCAGTCAGATGAATCCCGGAAAACTGCCAGCTCGGGAAAAATGTGGGAGAACGTGTCAAAACCTATTCTTAGGGATAACTCCGGAAAATATCTGAAAGAAATGACCAGGGAAGAATTAAGAATATTCGAGTCCGTTGCGGGTGACGTGCTTGAAGAGCTTGGGTATGTTAAAAACTATAACGGGATGCTTCCGCTGGAATTTTCAGAGGAGCAGATGAAAATTTTTGATGAGGAGAATCGGAAACTCAAACAGCTTGCTGCAGCAAATGCCGACCCTCAGGATGTTCAAAAACGACAACAGCAAAACGCATTTATTGAATCATTGAAAAGCAAATATGTTCAGTCCGGTTCAGCTTGGGTATGTTAAAAACTATAACGGGATGCTTCCGCTGGAATTTTCAGAGGAGCAGATGAAAATTTTTGATGAGGAGAATCGGAAACTCAAACAGCTTGCTGCAGCAAATGCCGACCCTCAGGATGTTCAAAAACGACAACAGCAAAACGCATTTATTGAATCATTGAAAAGCAAATATGTTCAGTCCGGTTCATAAACTGCCATTCGTTTGTTTTCATTTGCCAGGATTTACAACTTTTTCCCTCCACTTTGATTGCCGTTATCAAGTTTCAGCCTGCTGGCTAAAGCTCGGGGTTTCGGCTTTGCCAATAAGCGCATTTACGATCTTTGAATGAACTTCATCAGTTCCTCCCGTCCTGCCTTCTTCTTTGCGGAAGTGATGAATATCTGAGGCAGTTCTTCCCATCTTTCAAGCATGGCTTTTTTAAACGCTTCAATATTTGACTTGACTTGCGCTGAAGGATATTTGTCGGCTTTGGTAAACACCAGCACGAAGGGGATTTGATTTTCACCCATCCAGTTGGCAAAGTCGAGGTCGTTTTGCTGAGGCGGTATGCGCGAATCAACCAGCAGGAAAACACAGTTGAGCATTTCGCTTTTGGTGAGATAATCGGTTATCATGACTTGAAACGTTATCCGTTTTTCCTTCGATACTTTCGCAAACCCGAATCCGGGCAGGTCAACAAGATGCCACTTGTCATCCACGCGGAAGTAATTGATAAGCTGCGTTTTTCCGGGAGTCTGGGAAACGCGGGCAAGGTTTTTTACATTCACCAGATAATTGATGAGCGATGATTTGCCCACGTTTGACCTTCCCGCAAAGGCAAACTCGGGCAGGCTCTTGTCCTGCATCTGCCTGATGCCTGTGAAACTGCCGATGAACTGAGGTGTTTTCAATAGATTAATTTCGCAGACCGGTCAGTTTTCCAAAACCTGACAGGTTTCAGCCTTCAAAGTTCCCTCTTCATTGGAAACCCGCCAAGCAACTCCCCACAATCAACCTGCCGGCAAAAAACAACAGGTGGAGCAGATGTTTGACAACATCGCCCCCACGTATGATTTTTTGAACCATCTGCTTTCGCTGAATATTGACAAGCTATGGAGAAGAAAGGCGGTTAATTTGCTGAAACCGTTGCATCCGGAATCCATTCTTGATGTTGCATCGGGCACCGGAGATTTTGCCATTGAATTGCATCGCCTCTCTCCTTCTGAAATAATCGGAGTTGACATTTCGGAGAAGATGCTCGAAATCGGCAAGCGGAAAATAAAGAGAAAAAATCTGGCCGGGCGCATCAGGTTTGAACGCGCTGATTCGGAAAAACTTTCCTTCCCGGACAATAGATTCGATGCGGTAACCGTTGGTTTCGGGGTTCGCAATTTTGAAAACCTTGAAAAAGGCATATTGGAAATGTGTAGAGTTTTGAAAGCAGGCGGGATGCTCGTTGTGCTTGAATTTTCAAAGCCCCGCGTGTTTCCGGTAAAGCAAATTTTCTATTTTTACTTTCACTATGTGTTGCCTGTCATCGGGAAAATTTTTTCAAATGACCAGCGGGCTTACAGCTATCTGCCGGAGTCGGTGCAATCCTTTCCTGACGGGCAGGGATTTTGCAGGCTATTGGAGGAAGCGGGATTCAAATCTGTTCAATGCAAAAACTTAACATTCGGAATAGCGTCAATCTATACCGGCATAAAATCATAATCGCCTGCCTGCTGTTGTTCCCGCTCGCTTCGCAGGCGCAGCTCAACTATCTTGAGTATCTGAACAAGAGGCTGTACTTCGGCATCATGCTGGGTTTCAACTCATCCAATTTTAAAATAACCCATTCTGAAGAGTTCATCGGGCAGGACACCGATTCGGTTCAATCGGTAAGCTCGGGCAGGGGACCCGGTTTCAACCTGGGCATTATTTCTAACCTGCGGCTGAGCAAATACTTTGACCTGCGCTTCATTCCAACGCTGTCCTTTGCCGGAAAGGATTTGCAATATGTGATGTATGACGGGGGAATAGACAACAAGTCCATTGAGTCCATCAACATTGAATTCCCGGTTGAAATCAGGTTTATATCGCAGCCGATTAAGGACATAAGGCTCTATGTGCTCACTGGCTTGAAATATAATGTTGACCTTGCTTCCAACGCGAAGGCAAGGCGCGCGGACGACCAGGTGAAGGTGGGCCGGCATGATCTGGCCTACGAACTGGGGTTTGGCGTTCAGTTTTTCTTCCCGCTGTTCATTCTCTCTCCGGAACTGAAGGTGGCAAACGGCTTCATTAATATTCACTCGCGCAATGAAACCCTTATTTATTCAAGGGTGATTGACAAGCTGTTTTCGAGGGCGATCATATTCTCGCTCCATTTTGAAGGATAGGGTAGTTAGATATTAGGGTAGTTAGATATTAGAGGTTAGACATTAGAGGTTAGACATTAGACGTTAGACTATAGATTCTAATAATCTAACATCTAATGTCTAACATCCAACATCTAATTAAAACTTATTCTTCCACATCATTGATTCCACCGGCTTCAGCGTGCGCTTGTTGTATTTGGCGTTGCGCTTCTTGTCATAAGTCGTTTCCACCTCGCCTTTCACCATGAAGTAAATCAACTGACCGATGGGCATTCCCGGATAGACCCTCACCGGATGTATGCACGAGATCTCCAGCGTCCACGTGTTGCAGAAGCCTACGTCACCCTTGCCCGCAGTGGCGTGAATACTGATGCCCAGCCTGCCGAGGCTCGACTTCCCCTCCAGAAACGGCACATGCTTGTGCGACTCGGTATATTCCTCTGTCACGCCCAGATAAAGCGTGCCCGGCTGCAAAACGA
This sequence comes from uncultured Chitinophagaceae bacterium, assembly GCA_964502525.1. Lineage (GTDB taxonomy): Bacteria > Bacteroidota > Bacteroidia > Chitinophagales > CAIOSU01 > DATLYB01. The sequence goes on along the minus strand of CAZCXH010000001.1, from coordinate 95,846 downwards.
AGCCCTCATCTGGGATCATTATTTCCGACACCTCATTGTGCGCCCGCGAGTCGAGCTGGTGGTTCTTATACACCGACAGATACCTGCCGAGGTGCACGTCATACGAATTGCTTCCAAGGCAGTCCTGGCGAAACGGCTCGATGAGGATGTTGCCGTTTTCAATTTCTAAAAGAATTTCTTTGTCGGAGAGGATCATGGTTGAAATGGAATTGGGAGTGCGAAGATACAAGTGGAGATTGATTAAAAAAATCAATCAGTATTCGACTCTCCATGCAATGATGTTCCTGTCATCACTGCATGAGACAAGAATTCTGTCGCTCATCCAGACAAGTTTGTTCACGGAGTTGGTGTGGCCGTCCAGTTTTTCTTTGTCAATCACCTTCAGCAACTCAAGGCTGTCTGCACCCCAGATTTTTATCGTTTTGTCGCGGCTGGCGGTGGCCAAATGTTTTCCATTAGGATTATAAGCAATGCAATTGATAGTGAAAAGATGCGCAGGAATCGCTTTCACCAGGCGGAAATCATCCGCTGCTTCCCAAATTCTCAGGTGCGCATCGCGCGATCCTGTGAGCAGGTATTTTCCGTCTGGAGAAAAGCACACGGCAAAGACCGAGTTCTGATGTTCCTGCAATTGATGAAGAATATTCCAATCAGCGCAGTGAAGAATGTAAGCTGAGTTATCGCTGCATCCTGCCGCCAGCATTTGTCCTGAAGGATTGAACGCAAGGCTGCGGATGCTTTTCTGCGAGAGCTGAATGGTGTTCTTTAATGAAAATTCATCGTCCCAGATTGAAAGAACTCCGTCACCTCCACCGGCAACCATGCGCTTGCTTCTGTCATCATATTGCAGGTCGAAAACACCACGCAGGTGACAGGCGAGATGTTTGATTTCTTTTTTGTCATTCAAATCGAGGACATGAATTCCTCCATGCATCTGCCCGATCACCAAATGATTTTCTTCCGGCAGCAATATCATGCTGAAGATGCTTGCGGGAACATGAGCTGCTTTTACCGCAACCGTCAAATCGTTTAATCCCCACCTGATGACATTGCCGTCACCCCCGGCCGAATAAAAGGAATCCTGCGCAACGTCATTGCGGAGAAGCGTATAAATCGCTCCGGTGTGCGCTTTTACTGAGGCAACCTTAGTAATCTTAACTTGCGGCATGGATTATAAGCCTGATGATCATAGTCCGGAGTTCTGTTCTTGATAAACCGTAAACTGACTATGGCTTTGATAAAGATAGAGGAAGTATCAAAAAATGTGAGAATCGGGATTTGGAAGGCTGGCGAGGAGATTGATTTTTTCAGGAGCCGGCTTCCTCCGGGATATATGACCGGATTCAGCGGGGAGCGGTTCAGCAAAAACCGTCAGCGGGAATTTCTTGCCTCGCGCTTTTTGCTGCGGGAAATGCTGAATGACGACAGCGCTGCAATTGCAGTAAACGAAAACGGAAGCCTGTCAGTTGCTGGCGGTCCGTCTATTTCGCTTTCACACAGCAAGGAAATGGTGGCGGCAATGGTGGGTGAAAACAGATCCGTTGGAATTGACATCGAAGAAATCAGCGGCAGGGTGAAGAAGGTGATGCATAAGTTTATCAACGCGCATGAAAAAGACTTGCTTGGGAATAATCCGGAACTTTGGAAAATAACACTTTGCTGGTCGGCAAAAGAAAGCATATATAAAATGACGGGCCGGATGGGGTTGTCGTTCAGCGATGACATCCATCTCGAAATTCCTCACTCGCAGGAGGCTGGAAGTTTTAAATCACGGATAAAAAAGAACGAAAAAGAAATCATTCAAACGGTTTTTTTTGAAATCACCAATGGATTTATTTTGTCTTATTGTTTTGAGAATCCGGTTTTGCTTCCTCCTCAGGGGGTGAAAATAACATGAAACAGTTATATCTTATCCGTCATGGAAAATCAAGCTGGGATGACGGCAACCTTTCCGACAAGGAAAGACCGCTGAAAAGGCGGGGCATCAAAAACGCGAAGCTGATGGCGAAGGTTCTCCGGAGGCAGGATATTGTTCCTGAGCATATTGTTTCCAGCCCGGCTGACAGGGCGCTGTCAACGGCAAAAATTTATGCGGGCAAGTTGGGCTACGATGAAAATAAGATAGCGGTGGATGACCTTCTTTATTTTGAGGGCGTGAATAATATTCTGAAGGTGGTGAATCAATTAGATGACGCGTCAAAAACTGTGTTCATCTTCGGTCACAATCCCGATTTCACTGAAGTTGCCAATCGCTTTTCCGAAAAGACGATTGACAACGTGCCGACCAACGGGGTGGTGGGGATTGCGTTTGCGGCAGATAGTTGGAAGGATGTTTCATTCAGCAACGGCAAGATGACGCTGTTTGATTATCCGTCAAATCACAAGTGAAAAAGGGGAAAATGCCAGATTCAAAGACCATGCTAGCGGTGAGGCTGATTATCCCGAAACAAGTGTGAAAAACGAAACATGATCGGATATACTATTGGGTACTATGCAGTACAGTCTCGGGAACCTGTTTGCCGAAGGTATAAAAATCATCCCGATATTTAGGGTTGCTGAATCCCGGATGAAATTCCTTATCTTGTGTTCAAATCGTCTTTTAGATTTCAAAAATAATTAAATAATTTATGATGCTTCGCAAGTCATTTACAATATTATCAGCAGTCCTGTTGCTGTTGCTGGTGCAACTCATGTCCGCCAGGGCGCAGGTTATCTTTTTGGAAGATTTTGAGAGCGGCATGCCCTTAAATTTCACGCTCATTGACGGAGACGGCAGGACTCCCAATCAGCAGACGAGCTACGTCACCGATGCATGGGTTGCGCTGCCCGACTTTGCGGATACGACCAATACCATTGCCATCAGCACTTCCTATTATGAACCCGTGGGACAAGCAAATGACTGGATGATCACGCCACTCATTCAGCTCGACTCATTTTGCGTGCTTCAATGGAAAGCCGAAGCTTTCAGCTCGAGATACCCTGACGGATACGAAGTGAGAATCTCCACAACGGGAACTGATACTTCCAGTTTTCTTGCCAATGCCCCCTTGTTTTCGATAACGGCTGAAGACGTTGTCAGAATATCGCGCAGGGCTGATCTTGCCGCTTTGGGCTATGCGAATCAGAACGCATATATCGCTTTTCGCAATAATTCCGATGATAAATGGACGTTGATCGTTGATGATATAGAGGTGATCAGCCGCCCGCCTGCTGATGCGGCAATTATTGGAATCGGGGTTCCTTTTTCCGCCTGTAATCTTACCACTTCAGAAGAGATTTCGGTTGAAATAGAAAATTTCGGGAGGACGCCCATATCAAACTTTACTGTTTCATTTGTGGTCAATGACGGAATTAATTCCGATACCGTAACTGAAAATATATCATCAGTGATTCAGCCGGGCGATACGCTTGCTTATGTTTTCAGTCAGGGCGCGGATCTTTCTGCCTCCGGAAGCAGCTATGTGATAACGGTATTTGCAACATTAACGGGCGATGGCATCAGCGGCAACAATACCCTGACCAGCGGCACTGTCAATGTGATGCCCCATGATGCTGACAGCGCTTATACCTCGGGTTTTGAAAGCGTTGATCAGGTTCTCGGATGGTCGGTCGAAGACGCGAATGCAGATGGATATAGCTGGGTGCTTTCCGGGCTTAATCCCATTTCTAACGCCTTGTCGTTCATTTACTCATGGAATGAAGACGGAGTGACCGCAGCCGATGATTGGCTCTATTCCACCTGCATGGATTTAGTTGCAGGAGAAACGTACCGATTGTCATTTTTTTACAAAGTGGGTGCGGCTGATACTATTTATGCGGAGAAGCTGGAAATAAAACTTGGTTCGCAGCCTGATACAGCCGGCATGACCGTTTTGCTTGAAGATTTGGGAGAACTGTGGGAAACCGTTCCGGCCGAACATAAAATAATTTTCACGGCAGCGGCCACCGGAACATTTCATATCGGGTTTCATTGCTACAGCGACCCCGATGATTACCGGTTTTGGCTGGATGGTATTTCTTTCGGCAAGCTGGTTCCACCGGTGGCCAATTTCGTCACCGGCAAAAATGAATTGCAGGTCAACTTTTTGGATGAATCCACCGGAGAGGTGGACAGCCTCTACTGGGATTTCGGGGATGGCTCCAATGCAGCGGGTGGATCGTCCGTGACTCACGATTATGCAGCGCCCGGAACATATTATGCCTGTCTTACCGTATTCAATCAGGCGGGATCGGATACATTCTGCGATTCGGTGACGGTTGATACATTAGCTGTTACAGGCATTAACAGCGTTGCCGGCTTATCCATCATGATTTATCCGAACCCTGCCGATAGATTTATTACCGTTGAATCAGCCAGAATCATTCCGGGAGCGATCATAACCATTACCGACATTGCCGGCAAGGAATTGATTAAGAATGAATTTGCTTCGCTCCCAATGAATTTTGACCTCAGTGAAGTTGCCGAAGGTTTTTATTTCGTTGAAGTAAAGGCAGGCGGGTCAAGTAGCCGGGAAAAGGTCTTGATTGCAAGATGAGAGCATTATCTCACCGGTTCCTGCGCTTTTGCTCTCCTTTGTGCGAAGGCGGTGTGTAGATAAAACAATCTTCCTTGGTGATCGGAAAAAAGTGATCGGCCTCTTCCTTCAGGATGGCTGCTGTTGACTCTTCCACCGCTGCGATTTCCACCCGCACACCCTCCGATTTCAGGTGGCGCACCAGTTCGACATAATCCGAGTCACCGGAAAAAATGATGATGGTATCCACCTTCTGTGCGATTTGCGTGGCCCGGATTGACAAGGGAATATCAGCAGATTTATGGCAGGGAAAAACCGAGCCATGATAATTGGCATGAAGGCGTTCCGCAAGTTTTGAAGAAATATTTTGACCTTCCCGGAAATAGATGAGACGGTTCAATCCTCTGTTCACTAACACGCGAGGAATGACCGTGTCGAAGTTCAGCATCACGTTGGTTTTGCCGACCAGCGTGTGCAGGCTGCGCTCGATATTGTTGCCGTCAATGAGGATAGCTACGGATTGGTTGATGTTGACTTGTTCGTTGGACATGGCGTGAAATTAAGATTTTAGGGCATTAAATGTTGGGGGATTATCTACTGATTGATTTGACGCCTTTGAAGCCGGGCATATATCCCCGATGTTCGCACACTTCATCGAGGGCAAATTGTGTACGGATTCTTTGAAGTATTTGCTTCTTCGGTTCATCGCAATAATGAAAACCTAATGGCATCAAAGTTCCAAAGGCACGACCTTATTATGGAGGTTTTGATAGGATCTGCGCTTATGGATGTCAAAGACGGCTATGATTGTTTGAAGATCATGAAATCAAATGAAGGGCAGTTCTAAAAATTCTACCACTTACTCCCTCTCCTTCTGGAGCTTGTCTATGCACACATTTAATTTTGGTGTAATAATAGCCCTCATCCTTGCCGGGCAAGCCTCATCCCGCCCTTCTCCAAAGCCCGCCTGCCGGACGGGCAGGGAGAAGGTGTCCGGACTGATTTCCTTATCCCGCAAAAAAAATTGCTGATTCCTGCTCAGCGCCAGATGGCCCGGACACCCTCTCTCATTCGCAGGGCTGTTTCATTCTCGTTTTCAATCTGATGGTCAACAAAGTGCCATAGGCACGAAAAGTTGTTAGAAAAGATAGCGAATGTGAAAACCAAGTGCCGTCAGGCACGACAGGTTATCCTTGGTTTTTTAAGCTGTAACATTCATGATGCTCAATGATCCGGATAACGTTATGTGCCTGACGGCACTCAGGTTGTGGCGGATAATTCTTTTTCTAACAACCTGTTGTGCCTACGGCACATTTTCTTTCAAGGAGAATGAAACAGCTCTGCTCTTATTCGGGGAGCGGTCCGAAGGACTCCGGACTCCTTCGGAGGGGTGAGGCTGAGACGAAGGCTGGATAAAACCCTTGCCCTCTGATATTTCTAAAAAGATGTGTGCATAGGTAAGCCTTCTGGAGAGAGAAGGGGTGAGGCAATAAAAAGAGCAATTTTAGAACAGCCCTTAATTATCCCACAAAAAAAAAAGCCGTCTCCCACCCATAAAAGAGACGGCTTCCGGTCATGAAAAGGATTCTTTCTAAACCTGCATATTCAATGTTTCAATGTATTCGTTTTGAATCTTGTTTGCTTTCGTCAGCCTTCTGAGATAATTCTTAAGGTCGCCCTTCGTCATAAACTTCATTGCTTCGCTTTTTACTTTTTTATATTGCTCTCTGAGGCTGTTGAGGCGGTGGATTTTCATTAGCTGTAACATGGTTGTTGGTTTTAGTTGTTATCAAATCATCTGCAACCATATAAACAACCACCATGCCAAAAAGTTGTGTTCTGGCTGTTAATGATTGTTAAAGAAATGTAAAAAAAGAAAGCGAAATACTTGCGGTCATCGGTCATCCCCTGAATTTGGGTGTAGGACAAATTGCATCTTTGAATCTGTCACCCTCCAACCTCCCTCCCGATAGAATCGGGATGCTTCGCTATCAAGGGAGGTTGCTACCGCGCAAGGCATCCCCCTTTGAGGGGGACTAGGGGGGTAAGTGCAATTCCATCTATATAACACCTGCCTTTTATCCAGCCTCACCCGCGCCCTCCGGTCAGACCGGAGGAGTCCGGACTGATTGCTTTGAATAAAAAGTTAGCGACATTGTTTTACTGCGGCAGCGGTCTTTGAATTTGTCGTGCACCCTTTTACAACCCTTGCCATACGCTAAGTTATAACCGTCACGGGGATGATGCTATTCGTCCTCGAAGGTCTGACAGTTTCCGCAGCAGCAATCTTTCAGTTTTAGCAGATGCTGCCTGAGCGTGGCGCTTTGAATCCCGGGAGGAGAATCATACAGCTTGTTTTCCAACTGATAAGGATCAGATGAAAGATCATAATGTTCTTCACTTCCATCCTTGTACATGTTAAAGAACTGATTCGGAGCAGCCGTGTCACTTGAATCGGTTCTTACGCCATGAAATGAAACGCCTGTGGTTTTTGGGCCAAAGAGCAAATTTTTGGTTCCGGTGAAAAACGGCATATCAGCATATTTAGCCGGAACAGAGCCGTCAAATTCCACCAGGAATCTTTTTCTCCATCGCGCGGCTTTTTGATTTCCAACGATTGGCATCAGCGATCTGCCGTCAACAGCCAATTGAGCCGGGGCATTTGCCAGTTCGGTGATCGTTGGCGCCAGGTCATTATTGATTGCCAGGCGTTCAATGATTTGCGGTTCTGCAATTCCCGGAATTCGCATATACAGCGGAACCCTTATGCTTTCTTCGTAATGCGTTACTTTGCCGAAAAGGCGGTGTTCTCCGTTGTAATATCCGTTATCTGACGTGAAAATGAGGACGGTATTTTCCAATTCTCCGTTTTTTGCCAAAGCGTTGATCAGGGTGCCGATTAAATCATCCACAGCCAGCATGGATTCAGCGCGGTCAATATATTGCTGCTCAGCACAGGAAATCTCCGCTTCGGTCATCATCGGCTGATTGGAAATAGAGGGAGGCTTGTCGCTTATGTCTTGCTCATTGAAGGAGGGCGGCTGAGGAAGTTTCCATGAGGAAAGCAATCCCTTGTGACGGGGAGCCGGAGGAATTGAAGCGCTCCAATAGGTTTGATCACAGCCTGGCCTCTGATTCTTATAACTCGATTCAATGTGAGGCGCATGGGTGCATATCCACAGAAAAAAAGGCTGAAGATCGTTTGCCTCGGTTTTCGCAACCGCCTGTGCCGATATTCTTGCCAATTCATCAGTTTGGTAAGCTGCCGGTTCATCGTTGTAGTCTCTTATAACACCGTTTGAGTTGATGGAATAATTATACATTTTTGTTTTTTTCGTTAATGCATTCCAATCATCCCACCCCGGTGGGATGTATTTCGGGTTCAGCGGATTGGTGGCGGGAGAATCCGGAGCGGAGCCGTATTTGCTCAAATACTTGCCAACGAATCCCGTCCAATAACCGGCATCATGCAGCCACGTTACAAGCGTATTGGAATCTTTTAAGCGCACAATGCTGCCTTCGGGAAGCTCATTGCTCAGCACCTTGTGATTGTGCGAATATTGCCCGGTTAATAAAGTGGCTCTGGAGGGGCAGCATAATGACGTGGTGACAAAAGAGTTTCTGAAGGTGACTCCGGTGCCTGCAATATATTTTTTCAGATTAGGCAAATATCCGTTTACCAACAGTCTTTCCGTCAATGCTGTCTCCAAATCGTCAACCAGGATGACAATAATGTTGAAGCGCCCGGAAGGGAGGGCTTCATCATTTTTGGTTAAAAAAAATCCTGAAGCTACCAGGCCGAGAATTCCCGTTATTAATAGAAGTGATATAATAACGATGCGTTTCTTTTTTGAAAAAGCTACATCATTCATGCCGAGGTTTGCCGGATTTGTGAAGGACAGTTTAAAAAATTGCTCTTTTTATCGCCTCACCCCTTGCCTCTCCTTCCGGAGAGGAACTAAATGGTGGAATTTTTAGAACTGTTCCAAATTAAATTATCGAACTTATGAAAGTTTCCATTGAAAGGAAATAGAATTTGAGCGATACTTATTAACAAGTTCATGGTTGCAAGGCTGCTTATTCCGCTTCCGTTCTTTGCACCCCGGCTGAAGCAAGCGCATGCTTCGGATTCAGCTTTAACGCCTGGTGGTAGTAGCGCCTGGCATTGCTGAAGTCCTTTTTCACTTCCGCGCACAACCCGATCATGTAGTAGGCATCGGCATAATCGGGGGCAACTGCGATGGCCCTGTTAAAATCCCGGGAGGCACGGTCAATGGAGTCCATTTGAAAATGAATATAGCCGATGTTGTAGTAGGCATCCTTCTCCTGCGGGAAATCCACAATCATCTGGTTATAGAGCTCAATTGCTTTCTCATTCTCTTTCATTTCCTGGTGATACATGGCGATGGCGTATCTCGCCTCATAGCCCGAAGGGTCAATTCTCAGCGCGTTGTTCAGATAGTCAAGCGCAAGCTTGTTTTTCTTTTTCGTGAGCAGCAAACCCAACTGCATGTATGATTTATAATATTTCGGATTTTGCTCCACTGAGGTCTGAAAATTCGAGATGGCTTTTGCAGTGTCACCGATTTCCTTGAAGATCATGCCTTTTAAAAAATATGCCTCGGCATTAGAAACATTTTTCCGCAAAACATCATCGAGCAGTTGGATGCTTTTCTCCCGTTCACCGACATACAATTGATATCTCGCAAGCTCAAGCATGAGGTCAATGTTATCCGGGGCATTTTTGCGCCCTGCCTCCAGCGCAGTGATGGCGCGGGTATATTCCTGTTTTGAAAAATAGATCCCGCTGAGCATGATATAATATTTGCCTTCAGTGGAATCCAGCCGGATGGCTTCATGGATGTCTTTCATGGCGTTGATGTGATTGCCTAATTCCATGTAGGCTTTTCCACGGGCGAAGTGCAATTCCGGGTCATTGGGCTCTTCAGAAATTTTAGCAGTCAGATTTTGGATGAGCGGAATCTGGTCGAATTCGGAAGGGGGCGATTGCTTTTCCTGTTTTTCTTCCTTATCTTTTTCCCTGCAGCTTGCTATCAGAAAACAGGAAGCTATCGCCAGCAGGAAAAGGAAAACAACAGTTTTTGTTTTAAGCATTAAATGAAGCAAATTTACCGGATACAAATAAATGCAGGCAACGACTTTAGGTTTTAAGGCGTAATCATTTAAACCATATTTTTCTTAAGTTTCAATCTCGAATCAAGTGAAAAGGTTTTTCCATATACTCATCTTATTTGCCAGTCAACTCAGTTTCGGGCGGGCGCCCGCCAATCAGTTGGATTCAATCGGCAATCTCATCACCGGCTGCTGGCGCTGGGATCATTATTATGGAGGCTTTGCCTGGCTTCCACCGCAAACGCCATGGGACAATGTGATGCTCAGGTTTAACCGTGATGCGCTGGATTCAGCCAATCAAACCGTTTCCTACCGGACTTATGTTGATTCGCTGCTTGCGGATTCCGGACGGGCAGCCATGGGCATTGACACCAACTATGCTTCTTGGTTTACGCTCTCTCCGGATGTTTTGGGCGCATTGGCAGGAGCATATCCTCCAATCAATGTTAGATTCTACAACGACTCGATTGAATTCACGCATTTTAATATAGCTGACGATTTCTATTACGTCTTTGCGCGGGATTCGTGCCTTGCCGACACCGTTTCTGTTCCTCCTGATACCACGCAATATGCAGCGATTGACTCCCTCATCGGTTTGCTCACCGGCTGCTGGCTGTTTCATGCCTATGAATCGTGGGGACAGATGCATCCTGCCGATACTACTGTTTATTTGAGGTTCAGCCAGGATGCGCAGGATTCATCAAACCATACTGTAACATATCACTGCTATCTCGATTCTACCCTGATCAAAACCGACCGGACATCAATCACTCCGGACACAGCCGGCATTCAGGATTATGACGGTTCTTTTGTTGAGGATGTGCGTGGCGCGGTGATTGGAGCCATAGGCGGAACCATTCGGGATCAATACCCGACTGATTTTTATTATTTCAACGATACGCTCAAGATTTGGGATCTGGGGATCCTTGTGGACGCGCCTTATTTATATTTTGTTAAAGATTCATGCCTGAACGAAACCCCGCCTGATACTTCTGATTATGAAAAGGTTGATTCCATCATTGATGTTTTGGAGGGCTGCTGGAAATGGGATTATTACTTTGGCGGCTTTCCCGGAATACCGCCAACACCCGCGGGGAAGGATGTCCGGATACATTTCAGCCAGGATGCGCAGGATTCGACTAACCACACCATCTCTTGCTCTTCTTACGAAGATTCTGTCTTGCAATTCAGCGGCAGATGCAGCATTGACGACACTACTGCGTTTCCATTTTATTTGTTGTCATGTCCCATTTTCGACAGCATCGGCATAGTAGGCTCGCCTCCATTGTATTTCGAATTTGAAGGCGACACGCTTTTGTTCCCTCAGCAGCAATTCGTGGACGGATATGTGTATGCGTTCACAATGGATTCATGCCTGAGAGATACAACCGTCAGCCCTCCTGACTCCGCCAATTATGAAACCATTGATTCCATCATTGAAATCCTCGATGGCTGCTGGAAATGGGACCATTATTTTGGCGGCTTTGCCGGTTTGCCGGTAACTCCAGCCTCGGGTGACGTGAAAATCGAATTCAGCCGGGATGGGCAGGATTCAACCAACCATACTGTCTCTTGCAACTCATACGAAGATTCGGTTCTGCAATTCAGCGGAAGATGCAGCATTGACGATACAACTGCATTGCCTTTCTATCTGCTGTCGTGCCCGATTTTCGACAGCATCGGTATTGTCGGTTCTCCTCCCTTGTATTTCCACTTCGAGGGAGACACGTTGCTGTTTCCGCAGCAGGAATTTGTTGACGGTTTTGTATATGGTTTTTTGAAGAACTGCCTGCCGGATGACACAACCTCAATTGGCTCCCCTGGGGACGAACTTGTTTATATTTACCCCAACCCGGCATCTGAACAAATCATCGTGTACCTGAAGCGCCATCCTTCATCGCGGATCAGCATATGCAGCGCAATCGGACGGATGCTGGCAGCGATGGATGCTAGGGGAGATATGGAGAGAATAGTGTTCAACATCAGCAGTTATCCCGCAGGAAATTATTTCATCCGGGTGGAATCGCCAGAAGCTGTTCTGGTCCGAAGATTTTTCATCCAGCGGTAAAGTTTTTATACTATACATCGGTAAACAGGTTTCCGAACTTTTTCCAAATAGCACCCGATGGTATATCCTCCGAAGGAGTCCGAAGTCCTTCGGATCGATCACAGTTCGTTTTTTACACTTGTTTCGGGATACAACCGGAATTAATTATTCCATGGAAGGTAATCGGGGAGCAGTAATCAGTTTGTCCATTGGCACCGATTACCATTTCACCGACCACGGATAACCTGTTGAACCGTAAACTGCAACGCGGAAACCTGAAATAGCCTGCCTTTGATTTCCTGCCATTGCTGATGACATCGCCCAAAGATATTTCTTGTCAATCTTCCTTACCTTCGCTCCCGGTTTCAGCCAGCCCCATGCATCCGGAAGTCGTCCTAATAGCCATCATCTTCATTGCCCTGTTGTTTGATTTCATCAATGGATTTCATGATTCCGCCAATTCCATCGCCACCATCGTTTCCACCCAGGTCCTCTCGCCATTCCATGCGGTGATATGGGCTGCTTTTTTCAATTTCCTCGCCTACTTCATCTTCACCGAACATGGTGTAGCTGATACCGTGAAGAAAATGGTTCATGAAGACGCCATCACATACCCCGTGCTGGCGGGCGGACTGATAGGCGCTATTGCCTGGAATATTTTAACATGGTGGGGAGGGTTGCCTTCCAGCTCATCCCACGCGTTGCTGGGAGGGTTTACAGGCGCGGCTTTTGCCAAGGCAGGAATGGGCGCCATCAATGCCGGCAAGGTTTACACAGCCATTATCTTCATTCCCCTCGCCCCGGTGATTGGAATGGCGGTGTCCTTTTTTATTTCTGTTGTGGTGCTGCATCTGTTCAAAAATCAGCCTAATTACCGGGTGGACAAATATTTCAGACGCCTGCAGTTGGTGTCAAGCGCGCTTTTTTCCATCGGGCATGGCGGCAATGACGCGCAGAAAACAATGGGGATAATATGGGCGGCTCTTGTCTTGTCGGGACAGGTCACCAAAGGAAGCGACTTGCCTGCATGGGTTCCCCTTTTGTGCTATACCGCCATGGGATTGGGCACATTGTTCGGAGGCTGGCGGATAGTGAAAACCATGGGGCAGAAAATCGTGAAACTGCATCCATTCGAGGGCTTTTGCGCAGAAACGGCAGGAGCGGTCACGCTGTTTGGTGTCACGAATTTACACGTGCCGGTGAGTACCACCCATACCATCGCGGGATGCATCATAGGCACCGGCATGACCAGGCGCCTTTCGGCAGTCAGATGGGGCGTAGCCGGAAATATCCTGATTGCATGGATTTTAACCATTCCTGCTTCAGCATTGATGGGCGCCATCTCCTGCCTCCTCATCCATACCGTATTTTGAAGGTGGTGACGGGCGCATGCAACGGGTGAAGCGCTCAAGTGCCGCGCAAAGAGTGGCGCCTCTTGTTCCCTTCTGTTTTTAAATTTTATCGTGCCTTATTAATCCTTAGTTTAGCGGTCGAAATCCGGGCCGTTAATTATGACGATAAATTCCATCCTGAAGTGGTTTCTTCCGAAGGAAGACAAATTCTTCATCCTTTTCGAAGAGGCGGGCAAAAACATGCAGGAAATTGCCGGCAAATTGAAAGAATTTTCAAAGAGCTCTCCCAGCGATAACCGGTCGGAGCAGATCAGGCAGATTGATCATCTTGAGCATGTGGGCGACAAAATCACGCATAAGATTATCACAGAGCTGAACTCGACATTCATCACACCGATAGATCGCGAAGACATTCATTACCTCGCCAGCGCCATGGATGATGTGGTGGACTTCATCAACCTGTCGGCATACAGCGTGAATACTTATGACCTGAAGGAGATTCCCGAAGCCTACAAAAAACTCTGTGACGTTATTGTTGATTCCGCCAAACTGATCTATGAAGCAACCCGGCTTTTGAAACAGCCCGGCAATGCGGCAAAGGTGCGCGAGGTGTGCATGCAGCTTAATGAGTTGGAGAATGTTGCTGATGGAATTTACATTGATGCCATCACGGAATTGTTCAAAAAGGAAAAAGACCCTATCCAGATTATCCGCCTGCGTGAAACGCTTTCATCGCTCGAACTGGCAACCGACAAAGCGGAAGACGTTGCCAACGTGATTGAAACCATCATCATCAAGACTGCCTGAGAAAACACTGTCAGATGGAATTTATCGCCCTGTGACAGGAGCCTTCCTTAACTTCGCCCAAAATTTTAATCATGCAAAAAATTTTAATTGCCTTTTTTATTGCGTTAGCGCTATCCTCGTGCGGAAGCGGGCCGCAACAACCGCCATCGTCACAAAAGGAACAGGCAGCAGCAGCCGATTCTCTCCGTTATCCCGAAGAAAAACATCTGCTCAACATCCGTCAGCTTACTTTCGGAGGAGATAATGCAGAAGCGTATTTCAGCTTTGCCGGAGACAAACTTTCGTTTCAGAGAATGGGAAAGCAATACGGCCTTTCCTGCGACCAGATATTTCAGATGAACACCGCTGCACCGGAGGCAGCCGCTATGGTTAGCACCGGCAAGGGTCGTACCACCTGTTCCTATTTTCTTCCGGGAGATACGCTTATTCTTTATGCATCCACGCATCTTGCTGCAGACACCTGTCCGCAAAATCCGAATATGAAAGATGCCCGTGCGTATGTATGGCCGCTGTTTGACAGCTATGAAATTTTTGTTGCAGATTTGAAGGGCATAATCAGAAGGCAACTCACGCAAAACAAATTCTATGATGCAGAGGCGACAGTTTCGCCCAAGGGCGACAGAATCGTTTTCACCAGCAACCGCAGCGGTGATCTCGAACTTTACACCATGAATCTCGATGGCAGCGATGTGAAGCAAATTACCAATGATCTTGGCTATGATGGCGGTGCTTTTTTCTCGCCTGACGGAAGCAAATTGGTGTTCCGCGCATCACGACCGAAAACCGAAGAGGAGCAAAAGAATTACAAAGATCTGCTCGCCAAAGGATTGGTGGCGCCTACCAACATGGAAGTATTTGTCTGCAATGTGGATGGTTCGGATATGAAGCAAATCACCAGTCTTGGCAAAGCCAACTGGGCTCCTTTCTTTCATCCATCAGGGAATAAAATCATTTTTTGTTCCAATCATAAATCGGAACGCGGCTTCCCGTTTCATCTTTACATGATTAATGTTGACGGCACTGGATTGGAGCAAATCACCTTCGATCCGGCTTTCGACTCGTTCCCGATGTTTTCGCCTGATGGGAAATACCTGGTGTTCTGCTCCAACCGCAACAATGGCGGCACACGCGACACGAATGTGTTTCTGGCGGAGTGGGTGGAGTAGAATCGGGTAATCAGTAATCAGTAGTCAGTAATCGGTTATGGTTAGTAAGTAAATCAACCAAGCATAACTGGTAAACTTGTAAACCGTTGCTAAGTGCTCAAAATCGCCCTTCTCTCCGATACGCACGGTCATCTTGATGATTCCATTTTCAAATATTTTGACGACCGCGATGAGATTTGGCATGGCGGTGATTTTGGGACGATGGAAGTGGCAGATAAGCTACGAGCTTGCAAACCGCTGAGGGGCGTTCACGGAAATATCGATGGCGCGAACATCCGCGCCAAGTTCCCGGAGGATTTGTGGATGGAAATCGAAGGCATTCACATCTTCATGACGCACATTGCCGGTTCACCCGGGAAATACAATCCCCGCGTACGAAAACTCCTTTTGGAAAGAAAGCCCGCGCTGCTCATCTGCGGTCATTCGCATATCCTGAAAGTGATGCGCGATCCTGCGTTCAACATGATGTACATGAATCCCGGAGCTGCGGGAAATGAAGGCTTCCACAAAATGAAAACGCTGCTCCGGTTTTCCATTGATGGCGGAGTGCTTAACAATCTGGAAGTGGTGGAGTTGGGAAGGCGAGGCGCTGTTTTCTCCGGTATGCCATAAGCCGTTCTCATTGGCAGAATGATAACTGTAAGGCAGCCCACACCGGATTTGGTGCACGGGCGGATGTCCGCGTTAAATGCCGGATCTGTACCAATAAATAACTGCACCCTTCTTTCCGTGCAACGCCACTAAACAGAGCCTCTGCACGTTCGAGGCAAGCAGGCGGCAAGTAAGATTAATTGATCAATTGGTTGGAAATAGAACTACTACCTACTACCGGCAAACCAAATCAGCCGATAAACCATCAACTGATTAACCGATTAACCAATTAACTTTGCATCATCAATGATCAAACTGGCGATTTTCGCTTCCGGAAGAGGAACCAACGCTGAGGCAATAATCACATATTTTGCGAAAAACGGGGAAATTTCGACAGCCCTTATTGTGTCCAATAATCCCCGCGCAGGCGTGCTGGAGGTGGCGAAGAAATTTGGCATTCCGGCAGAGTTGGTCACGCAGCACGATTTGTATTCTTCATCCAAACTGCCCGAATTGCTGAGGCGCTACGGGGTTGATTTTATCGCGCTGGCTGGGTTCATGCGGCTGGTGCCGCCATCCGTGCTGGAGGCTTTTCCCGGCAAGGTGGTGAACATCCATCCCGCGCTGCTGCCCCGGCATGGCGGCAAGGGCATGTATGGCGAACGGGTGCATGAAGCGGTGTTGCGCGCTGGTGATAAGGAAACGGGCATCACCATTCACCATGTGAACGAGCGCTTTGATGAGGGCGAGGTTATCTTTCAGGCTAAATGTGCCGTGGAGCCTGGGGATGACGTTGCAGCGCTGCAGGCAAAGGTGCAGCAACTGGAGCATCTGCATTATCCGAAAGTAATCGAGCAATTAATTAAAATAAAAGAAACTGTATCCACATGATAGAAGCTGTAACGGAAAGTCGTCCGAAAACTGCAGTCCAGCGGATGAATACAAATAATAACACACCCGTGAAAAAAATAAAATCAGCGCTTATCTCCGTTTACAGCAAGGACAACCTTGCCCCGATAGTGAAAGAGTTGAAATCACTTGGAGTGAAATTGTATTCCACCGGTGGAACAAAAACGTACCTCGAAGGCGAGGGCGCCAAGGTGGTGGCGGTGGAGGAAATCACCTCCTATCCGTCAATTTTCGGAGGGAGGGTGAAGACGCTTCATCCAAAAATCTTCGGAGGCATCCTCGCGCGAAGGAATAACAAGAGTGACACGCAGGAAATGACGCAATATGAAGTGCCGGAGATTGACCTTGTGATCGTTGATCTCTACCCTTTCGGAGAAACGGTTGCCTCCACGGATGACGAAAGCGAGATAATTGAAAAGATTGATATTGGCGGAATCTCCCTTATCCGTGCAGCGGCAAAGAATTTCAATGACGTGCTCGTGGTTGCCTCCCGCGAGCAATATGGCGAGTTGCTCGCACTGCTGAAAGAGAAGAGCGGCAGCACGGATGTCAGCGACCGCAAGATGTTCGCTGCCAAAGCGTTCAACATCACTTCGGATTATGACACGCAAATCTTCAAATATTTCAACTCAGGCAATGCGGTGGATTCATTCAAGGAAAGCTATCTATCCGGGAAAATTCTGCGCTACGGAGAAAACCCGCATCAGAAAGGGATTTATTATGGCAATCTTGATGAGGTCTTTGAATTCCTCAACGGCAAGGATCTTTCGTACAACAACCTTGTTGACGTTGATGCGGCTATCAGGTTGATTAAAGAATTCGCTGATCCCACATTCGTGGTCATCAAGCATACCAACGCCTGTGGCGTTGCTTCGCGGAAAACGGGATTGGCAGCATGGGAAGCCGCCCTTGCCGGGGACCCGGTTTCTGCCTTTGGCGGAGTCATCATCACCAACACGAAAGTGGATGCCGGAACGGCAAAAGCGGTGAACGAGATTTTCTTTGAAATACTGCTCGCTCCCGCCTATGATGCGGATGCGGTTGCAATATTGAAATCAAAGAAAAACAGAATCATCCTTCAAACGAAGGGACTTGGTTTCTCCGGGTGGCAATACAAAAGCATCCTCAACGGGATAGTAGCACAAACCGCGGATGACAGGTCAGAAGCGAAATCTGACTTAAAACCTGCAACCCAAAAGCATCCTTCCGCCAAAGAGGTAGATGACCTGCTGTTTGCCAACCGGATTGTGAAGCACCTAAAATCAAACACCATCGTATTAGTGAAAGACAGGCAGCTCATCGGGATGGGATGCGGGCAGACATCGCGCGTGGACGCCCTGAAGCAGGCGATAACGAAAGCGCAGTCTTTCAACTTCACCCTCGAAGGAGCGGTGATGGCTTCCGATGCTTTCTTCCCCTTCCCCGACTGCGTTGAGATTGCCGGCAAAGCCGGCATAAAAGCCGTTATACAACCCGGAGGTTCCATAAGAGATAATGAATCAATTGAATACTGCGACAAGCATAATTTGGCGATGGTTCTTACCGGATTCAGACACTTCAGGCACTGATGGGGAAAACTTCATTGTACGATTTCTGCAATTTGCCTATTATTCCGCACCTTATAACATATGAAGCTGTTTAATTTTCTCAACCAGGAGATTGCGATTGATTTGGGCACCGCCAACACGCTCATCATCCATGATGGCAAGGTGGTGGTGGATGAACCTTCTATTGTCGCCAAAGACAAAAAGTCAAACAAGGTAATCGCTGTGGGGCACAGGGCAGTGCAGATGCACGAGAAAACGAATCCTACCATCGAAACCATTCGCCCGTTGAAAGATGGCGTGATTGCCGACTTCGGTGCTGCTGAGGATATGATTCGCGAGCTGATAAAGATGATTTACAAGAAGCCGCCTCTTTTCCCCCCATCCTACACCATGGTGATATGCATTCCTTCGGGAATTACGGAAGTTGAAAAACGGGCGGTGAAGGATTCCGCAGAACATGCGGGAGCGCGGGAGGTGTGGCTCATCTTTGAGCCGATGGCAGCCGCTATCGGCATCGGCATTGATGTTGAAGAGCCGCGTGGCAATATGGTGATTGACATTGGCGGTGGAACTACGGAAATTGCGGTGATTTCACTTTCGGGAATCGTTTGCGACCAATCCATCCGCGTGGCGGGCGATGCGTTCACCAATGATATTATAGACTTCATGCGCAGGCAGCACAACATGATGATTGGCGAGCGCACTGCGGAGAAAATAAAGATCAGCGTGGGTTCAGCGCTTACCGAATTGGATGATCCTCCGGCAGATTATGCCGTTAATGGAAAAGACTTGATGACAGGAATTCCGAAGCAAATAATGGTATCCTATTCAGAAGTGGCCCATGCGATGGACAAATCAATTTCCAAAATCGAGGAAGCGGTGTTGCGCGGACTGGAAATAACTCCCCCTGAACTGGCAGCCGATATTTATAAAACCGGTGTTTATCTCACCGGTGGCGGTGCGTTGATAAGAGGTTTGGATAAGCGCCTCTCGCAAAAAACAAAACTGCCGGTTCATGTGGCGGAAGACCCGCTCAGGGCTGTGGTGCGCGGCACAGGCGTGGCTTTGAAAAACATCGGACGGTATTCTTTCTTAATGACTTGATTAGTTTAATGTTTAAAGCCTAATGCCTGCCTGTCGGCAGACAGGTTTAAAGTTTCGGGCAAGTCAGCTTTAAACTTCAAGCCTTAAACTTTAAACTCATAGTGGCGGAATGCGCAATCTTCTCCTTTTTCTAATCCGGTTCAACTACATCTTCGCATTTCTCATTTTTGAAATCATCGCGATGATATTTGTCATCAGGAACCACGCTTACCAGCAAACGGGGTTTCTTAATTCGGCAGGGGTGGTTACCGGTAACATTTACAACTCCTACCATGAGTTGAGCGAGTACCTTAGCCTTGGGGTCTTAAATGAGCATCTCATGGAGGAAAACTCCCGCCTGAGGATGCTGAACAGTATTACCACTGATACATCTTACACCATTGACGTCTGCGATGATTCTTCGAATGTGATTTATCATTTCATTCCGGTGAAGGTCATTAATTTCACCACCAACAAATCCAATAATTACATCACGCTCAATAAGGGAAGAAAAGCCGGAATTGAGAAAGATATGGGGGTGACAGCAGGCAGCGGGGTGGTGGGTATTGTGAACCGTGTCTCTGATAATTTTTCCACCGCCATGTCAGTGCTCCATAAAGACAGCCGCATCAGCATTAAATTGAAGCGGTTCAATTATCCGGGCACTCTCCAATGGAATGGAGGCGATCCGCAAGAGGCGGAGATAATCGGCATACCCATGCACCTGCCGATAGCCGTTGGGGATTCCGTGGTCACCAGCGGTTTCTCGGCAATTTTTCCGGAAAGGCTGCCGGTGGGAGTAATATCCGAATTCAACATTCCGCGAGGAAGCAGCTTTTACGAGGTAACGGTTAGGCTGTCAGCGAATCTCGAATCGCTTCAATATGCCTTCGTTGTGAACAACCTGCTTCAAAAGGAGCAACGCGCGCTGGAGGAAACGAATAATGATTAATGTAATTCTCTCTTATGCGATCCGGCTCATAGCGCTGATATTGATTCAGGCTCTGGTCGTCAACAACTTTAATCTCGGTTACTACGTAAATCCGTATATCTTCCCTCTTTTCATCATGACGATCCCTTTCTCCATCCAGGCATGGCTGCTGATTGCAATCGCCTTCCTTACGGGAATTTTTGCTGACGCGTTTTCCAACTCAATGGGAATGCACGCAGCCGCCTGCACATTCATGGCGTTTGCAAGACCTGCCGTCCTCGCTTTTTTAACACCGAAAGGCAGCTATGAAAGCGTTGATCAGCCTAAACTGCAGGGGCTGGGGTATGCCTGGTTCATTGCTTACACCGGCATTTTGACATTCCTCCACCACCTGGTTTACTTTTATCTTGAGGTGTTCAGCTTCGACAATTTTTTCCTGACGCTTGGAAAAGTTTTTTTAAGCACCCTCGTTTCCACATTATTGATTTTACTGTTGGTGATGATTTTTTCACCGGGCAAGAAAAGCCTTTAAACATGGATTTCTTCAAAGGCAGGATGCTGATTATACAAGCGCTGTTTGGACTGGTGCTTTCCGCTTTCCTTGTCAAACTTTTTCATCTGCAGATTGTTGCTGAAACATACAAGGATCTGGCGAGCCAGAATGTGGTGCGCAGGGTGCAGCTGCATCCGGACCGCGGCTTGATCTACGACCGGAACGGCAGAATCATTGTAACCAATGATGCGGTGTATGACCTTTACGTAGTGCTGCGGCAGGTGGACAAGAATATGGATACGGTGAAGTTCTGCGAGATGCTGAATATTGACCGCGGAACGTTCATCTCGCAGATGCAGAAGGTGAGGCAGCAGATCAGGCAGAAAAAGCGCCCCCAGCCTTTTCTGAAACAGATGACGATGGAAGAGTTCGCCCGTTTCCAGGAGTACATGTATCAGTTCCCGGGATTTTACACTGAACTCCGAACCATCCGCAGGTATCCGTACAAATCCGCCACTCATATTTTGGGCTATGTAGGGGAAGTGGACCAAAGCATTGTTGACAAATCGGGATACTATAAATCAGGTGATTTTATTGGCATCAGCGGAGTTGAAAAAGTTTATGAAGAAGAACTGCGGGGAACCCGCGGCAGCAAATACATTTTGGTTGACGTTCATAATCGTGAGAAAGGCTCGTTCCGCAATGGCGAGCTGGATACGTTTGCCATTAACGGAAAAGATTTGCGCCTGTCCATTGACATCGGCCTGCAGATGTATGGCGAACTGCTGATGCAAAATAAAAAAGGCAGCATTATTGCCATTGACCCGGCAACGGGCGAAGTGCTGATGATGGTGAGCAGCCCGACCTACGACCCTAATCTTTTGAGCGGCAGAATGCGCGGAGAAAATTTCCGGATATTGAGCATGGACACGCTTAAGCCGCTTTACAACCGGCCAATTATGGGCTTCTATCCTCCGGGCAGCACGTTCAAGCCGCTGATGGCGCTTGCCGGCTTGCAGGAAGGAACATTAAGCCCAGGCAGCCATTACAGTTGCAGGCCGGGATATTATGTCGGCTCGTTTTCGGTGGGGTGCAGGCCGCATCCTGTGGTAACAAACCTCTCGATGGGGCTTCAGTATTCATGCAACGCATATTTCTGCAATGTGTTCAGAAACATGCTCGACCAGCCGAAATTCAGGAACACACAGGAAAGCCTCGCAGCATGGCATGATTATGTGGTAAGCTTTGGACTGGGCCGCAAGCTCGGAATTGATGTTCCCAATGAATTTGAAGGATTGGTTCCTGCGCCTGAGTATTACAACAAGGTCTATAAAAACCAAAGCTGGAAGTCATTGACGGTGGTGTCGCTTGGGATAGGGCAAGGCGAACTTGGCGTAACGCCTTTGCAAATGGCGAACATGGCGGCTGCCATCGCCAACCGCGGATTTTATTATACGCCTCATTTTGCCACCGCCATTGCTGACAGCATCTCACCGCTGCTCAATGATTTCAAAGAGAAGCGAAAAACTATGGTTGACAAATCGAAATTCGAGCCTGTTATCGGGGCCATGCTTGAAACGGTTGAAAGGGGAACGGCAAGAGGCTCGCGGATTCCCGGCATTGAGGCATGCGGCAAAACAGGAACCGCGCAGAATCCAACGGGTGAAGATAATTCGCTGTATATCGCTTTTGCCCCCAAGGACAATCCCAAGATTGCCATTTCGGTGGTGGTTGAGAATGCGGGGCACGGTTCAACGTTTGCAGCGCCAATAGCAAGCCTCATAATAGAAAAATATATTAACGACACAATATCCACCGCGCGTCTTGCGCTTGAAAAGAAAATGATTGAAACAGACTTCATAAATCCCAAACCCAATGAGGCGGAAGAGTTTGCTGGCGAACGTTGACTGGCTGTCCATCCTCATCTATCTGCTGCTGGTGGCGATGGGTTGGTTTTCCATCTACGCTGCGGAGTATGAGGGCGTGAGAACGAAAGCGTTCGACATGACCTCCAACCATGGAAAACAAATGACCTGGATACTGGTGTCATTGGCGTTCGCATTTGTTGCGCTGATCATTGACAGCAAATTTTACACCACCTTCGCCTATGTCATATACTTTTTTATTATGCTGTTGTTGCTGGGGGTGCTTGGATTCGGAACTGAAGTCAAGGGCAATAAATCATGGATACAGTTCGGGAGTTTCAGCATTCAGCCTGCCGAATTCGCCAAGATCGCGGTGAGCCTCGCCACCGCCAAATACCTCAGTACGCTGAATGTGGATCTGAGAAAATACAAATCACAGTTGATCTGCTTCGGGTTGCTGGCTGTTCCAATGGGACTTATTTTTCTGCAGGGAGATTTTGGCTCCGCTTTGGTGTTTGGAGTGTTTTTGCTCGTGCTGTTCCGCGAAGGATTGAACCCGATCTATTTAATCATGGTGCTGTTGATCGCGCTTCTTTCCATACTCGCCCTGCTTTTCAACTTCACCTACCTGATTGGCAGTATTCTTCTCATCGGATTTTTGCTGATATATCTTTTCCGAAAAAGCAAAGGATTTGTTCCTTCACTCATCGGACTAATGGTTGTATCTTCTGCGTATGTCTTTGCCGTGGACTATGTTTTTAATCATTTCCTGCAGGAGCGCCACCGCGACCGCATCAACGTGCTGCTCGGAAAATCAGGGAATGACTGGAACGTAAACCAATCGAAAATCGCTATTGGCTCAGGAGGATGGGGCGGCAAGGGGTTTCTGAACGGCACTCAAACCAAGTATGACTTTGTTCCTGAACTCTCCACTGATTTCATTTTTTGCACCATTGGCGAAGAGCACGGGTTTCTGGGCAGCCTTGTCGTACTTGCTTTACTGTTCGGGCTTTTATACCGAATCGTTTTCATTTCCGAACGGCAGCGCTCCAAATTCAGCCGCATTTACGGCTATGGCGTAGCCAGTATTTTGTTTTTTCATATCACCATTAATATTGGCATGACCATCGGGCTTGCTCCGGTGATTGGAATTCCGCTGCCGTTTTTCAGCTATGGCGGTTCATCCATCCTTGCCTTCACCATCCTGCTTTTCATTCTGTTAAAACTGGATGCCGATAGGCTGGCAGTGCTGCGATAGAAAGTTACTATTTCAGCAAATCATCCAGGTCCCTTTTCTTCTTAAAAAAATCCAAAATCAAGCTGGCGCATTCGTCTTTCAGGATGCCGCGATTTATTTTGACCTTTTCTCCGAAAATATTTTTGTCAAGACGGGTATAGCCAAACCTGTTATCCGATGCGCCATAATAGATGCTCCCGATTCTGCTCCAGAATAAAGCGCTGGCGCACATCAGGCACGGCTCAACGGTGACATACAACGCGCACTCTTCCAGATATTTGCTTCCGAGATGATTTGACGCGGATGTAATGGCAATCATCTCGGCATGGGCCGTGGCGTCATTCAGTTTCTCTACCTGATTGTGCCCCCGCCCGATGATGCGGTCGTTCAAAACAACCACTGCCCCAATGGGGATTTCATCTTCGCTAAAAGCTCGCTGGGCTTCCTTCAGCGCTTCCTGCATGAAATGCGCGTTGCGGTCGGTTTGTTTCATTTCCGAAATATCGAAAATCTCTTTCAAATCATTCGCCCGAAAACCCTTCCTGCCGATCTATTCTTAATCTTCCCCTAAGGCAAATTCATTACTTTTGCTCTCCTTTTTGGTCCATCTCAAAAATCCGTACCTATACATTCAATGATGCGGTATTCTATGGCACCCCTGCGGGGTTCAATTGGCTATTCAGATTCTCCCTCCTATAATAATGCCACCCTTTCAGGGTTTAAATCCCGAATGGATGAAATGATTTTGGAAAATATTATTGTAAATCTTTTTTTTAACTCCAAAGGAGTGTCATATCAATTTCCGGAACAGCGAAATAAAAATCAGGTGTGCATTTTTGCGATGAACCTCCTTTTTCAATGATGACAAGACTTGCAGCGTTATCGTTTTGTTTTTTTGCAGTGTCTGTTTCCAGCGCACAGGAAAAGTGGGATTTGGAGCGGTGCATCCGCCACGCGCAGGAGAATAACCTGCAATTGAAACAGTCGAAAGCCAACGAGGATATTGCAAGAAACCAGCTTATGCAGGCTAAAGCCGATTTTTTTCCAACGCTGAATGCCGACCTGCAATATGGAGTCAACTTCGGGCGCTCCATTGACCCAACCACCTACGAATATGTTGACCAGCAGATTCAAACCAGTTCGCTGTCTGCCTCCAGCGGCTTGACTCTTTTCAGCGGTCTGAATAAAGTGAACACGCTGAAGCAAAGCAAGCTGGATGTGCTTGCCAACCAATACTCATCCGAGGACATTGCCAATAATATCGCTCTTAACGTCACCTCGGGATTCCTGCAAATTCTGCTGAACACGGAAGCAATGAAAACAGCCGGTGAGCGGCTGAACCTCAGCAATGAGCAGGTGGATCATACTAAAAAATTGGTGGATGCCGGGGCATTACCCGAAGGAAACCTGCTGGATGTGCTCGCCCAGCAGGCAACGGACAGCTTCACTTACGTAGTGGCGAAAAATGGGGTGGAACTTTCAAAACTTACCCTCGCCATCCTGCTTCAGTTGGAAGAACCGGAATCGTTTGACATTGCAATTCCGGAAATCACAGTGAGCGCTCCAGCTATTTTGAGGGAGAAAAGTGCCGCCAATGTTTATGGGATAGCGCTTGGCAACCAGGCTTCCGTCAAAAGCGCCAACTACTCGCTGCTGAGTTCGGAAAAGCGGTTGCAGGCGACCCGCGGAATGTATTATCCAAATTTTTCATTTTATTATAACCTGCGCACGAATCACTCGAGCATTTCAAAAAGATTAACAGCGGATGTGGACTCGCAAAACTTAATAATCGGATATGTTGACGGTTCTTCTCCTTTGCAAATAGTTCGCACGGTAATAGGCGAACCCGTTTATGAAGATGCGCCATTCCTGGGGCAATACAATGATAACCTCAATCACACCTTGGGTTTTGGTCTCACCGTTCCGATATTCAACGGGCTGAAGACAAGGATGGCTGTGCAGAATATGCAATTGCAAATGCTGAAAACCCAATATGCTTACAAGGCGGTGCAGGATGAGCTTAAGAGCGATGTGTATGTTGCCTATGCGGACGCAAGAGCCGCTTATCAGAAATACCTTGCCGCGCAAAACAGCGTGTCGGCATTGGGGAAGTCATTTGAATACGTAACGAAAAAATTCAATCTTGGCGCAGCGACCACTTTGGAATACTCCACGTCAAGCAACAACCTGCTTGCTGCGCAGAGCGAATTGATTCAATCGAAATACGATTACATCTTCAAGCTGAAGGTGCTGGACTACTATCTTGGAAACCCGATTACCCTCGACTGATGAACAGGAATTTGCTTATTGCTTTGATTGCTGCCGTAGTTGTGCTGATTGCCGTTGCTGTTGTTGGGAAAAAGAAAGGATGGATTGGCAGCGGTGATGCGACTGAAGTTACCGTTGAGAAGGTGGGGAGGCACACGATTGAGGAAACCGTTTCAGCCAGCGGAAAGATTTTTCCGGAAACCGAAGTGAAAATCAGCCCCGATGTTTCAGGTGAAATAATTGATATTTATTTCGAAGAAGGCGACTCCGTGAAAAACGGTGATTTATTGCTCACCATCCGTCCGGATATTTACCAATCCATCGTTGAGCAGGCGCAGGCAGCGCTGAATCAATCGAAAGCGGCTGTCGCCAACGCAAAGGCAAGGCAAGCGCAAATGCAGGCGCAGTTTCAAAACGCAAAGTTTTCGTATGACCGAAATGTGAAATTGTATGAGCAAAAGGTGTTGTCGCAAGCCGATTACGACAATGCTGTGGCGGCATTCAAATCATCTGAAGGCGAGATGAACGCGGCAAACGAAACTGTGAAGGGCGCTGAGTTCAGCGTGAAAAGCGCAGAGGCTGCCCTGAAGGAAGCAAAGGACAATCTCACCAAAACCAATATCTACGCGCCCATGAGCGGCACGCTCTCCAAGCTGAACGTGAAAAAGGGCGAGCGCGTGGTGGGCACGATGCAATTCACGGGAACTGAGATTTTGACGATTGCGGACCTCAGCAAAATGGAAGTGCAGGTTGACGTGAGCGAAAACGACATCACCCGCGTGAGCGCAGGCGACACGGCAGAACTCGAAGTGGATGCTTTCATTGACAGGAAATTCAAGGGGATCGTGAGATATGTCGCCAACTCTGCAAACGCAACGGCTGTTTTAACGACCGAGCAGGTCACCAACTTCACCGTCAAAATCAGCATCCTGCCTGAATCCTACAAGGCGCTTGTTTCTGCCGAAAACCCATTCCCTTTCAAGCCCGGCATGTCCGCCACCGCTGAAATCAAGACCGATTTGCGGGCGAACGCGCTATCGGTGCCCATCCAGTGCGTGACTATCAGAGAAGAGGAGGAAGATGAAAAACCAAAGAAAGATGAAAGTGCATCGAAAGATGAAATTGTTTTTGTGTACGAAAATGAAAAGGTGAAATTGGTGAAGGTGAAAACAGGCATCCAGGATGATAAATACATCGAAATCACCGAAGGGCTCACCGAAGGTCAGGAAGTAGTTACTGGTCCCTACCGCGCTATCTCGCGTACACTGAAAGATGGGGACAGGGTGAAGAAGGTAGAGGAACTGAAGAAAGAGGAGTAACCTCACTCACCTCCTTCCAAGTAGTGAGGAATGTCAAGGCAGTGTTTCTTTGAACCTAAAAGTAGCATTAAAACAAAGCACTATGCAATTACTTTTTTGAGGAAAATTCTTGTCAGTTTACGGTTTATGGTTTGCACTATATTTGGAGCATCCAACTGCAAACTCTGAACTCTAAACTTTATTATTTTTACCGCCCCTAACAAAAACCCTTCGAGTCATGGCGCTTACCGACACTTACAAATCAATCATTGACAATGCCGTGAAGGCGATTCACGCACGAACCTTCTATGCGGCATATCCCGAACATCCGAAAGCCTACGGGGAGGAGGCTCCCAAAAAGGGGCTGGAAGAGTATCAAAGTTTTCTCGGGGAAAATTTCATGGGGCTGTTGCAGGATAAAAATTCGGGCTATGCCGGTGAGGAGGTTTCTCCCTACACGATGGAGCCGCTGAATATCAAATACCCGCTATTTACCGTTGACGATTTGGTGACCAAAGCCGGCAGAGCTTTTGAATCGTGGAAGAAAGTGTCGCCCGATGACCGCGCCAACGTGCTGGTGGATTCGCTGGAACGCGTGAAGCAAAAATTTTTTACCATCGCGTATGCCACGCAGCACACCACGGGGCAGTCGTTCATCATGTCGTTCCAGGCATCGGGCCCGCATTCCAACGACAGGGCTCTGGAAGCGCTGGCGCTCGGCTATGAAGAGCTGAAACGGTTTCCACATGAGATATTATGGGAAAAACCGATGGGAAAAGATTCGAGCGTGAAGCTCGACAAGGTTTTCAAGGCGGTGCCGAAGGGCATCGGCCTTGCCATCGGCTGCTCCACGTTTCCGGTTTGGAACACGGTGCCTGGAGTTTACGCGAGCCTTATCACGGGCAATCCCGTAATCGTGAAGCCACATCCGAAATCGGTGCTACCCATAGCCATTGTGGTTGCTGAAATCCAGAAGGCGCTGAAGGAGGCGGGCTATGATCCCAACACCGTTCAGCTTGCCGCTGATTCATCCGATCAGCTTATCACCAAGCAGCTTGCGGAACATCCATCCATTAAATTGATTGACTATACGGGCAGCAGCACGTTTGGAGATTATATCGAATCATTAACCTCAAAGGGAAAAACGGTTTTCACAGAGAAGGCAGGGGTGAACTCGGTGATACTTGATTCAACTCCAAATCTGGATGCTACCTTCCAAAATCTGTCATTCGCTGTTTCGCTTTACTCAGGCCAGATGTGCACGGCTCCACAGAATTTCTTCATCCCATCAACGGGCGTGAAGTCGGGAGACACGGTTGTTCCTTACGCGGAAGTGGTGGAGAAGCTGAAAAACGCGGTGAAAGGATTTGCCACCAATCCGAAAATGGGACCGGGAACATTGGGCGCTGTACAAAGTGATGCCACGTGGAACAGAGTGAAATCAGCGACATCCATGGGTAAGGTTCTGCTGCAACCCGAGCAGGTACAGAATCCGGAATTCACCAAGGCGAGGCTTACTTCACCGGCTATCATTGAAGTGGACGCGAAGGATAAAGCCACCTACGAAAAAGAATTGTTTGGCCCGATAGTGGTGGTGATTAAAACCAAAGACACGAACGAGTCCATCCAATTAGCCAAAGAAATGGCAGCCCGTCACGGAGCCATCACATGCGCGGCATATACTACCGATGAAAAAACTGCGAAGAAAATAGAGGAAGAAATGGAATCGGTTTTTGCCCCCGTTTCGCTCAACCTGCATGGTTTCATTTGGGTGAATCAACACGCTGCTTTTTCCGATTTCCACGTGACGGGCGGCAATCCTGCCGGCAACGCGAGTTTCACCAACCCGGAGTATATTAATAAAAGGTTTGTGTGGGTGGGGCATAGGAAATTAGCAGGTTGAAAGTTGAAACGGAAATATTCTAATTTCGCTTTGCTAAAAACTCATTGCCTGTTAGCAACGTCATTCTGAGGTCATGAAATGAACGAAGCATCTCTCCCTTACTGAGGAGATGCTTGGTTGCGCTCAGCATGACGAAGAACCGTTAATTTTTTAAAAACTAAAAAAATGAAAACCATCAAAACACTTCTTTTCTCAATTCCACTATTCTATTTCGTTTCATGCAGCGGACCGCAAACCGAAAACAAGGTGGAGGCGACTGAACCCGCTGCTGAGGTTCCGGCAACCGAAGCGACAAGCGCAGATGCCGCGAGTGGGAATTTTGTTGTCCAGAATGACCAGAGCACCATTAAATGGATGGGGTCGAACAAATTCACTCCCAAAAGGCATGAAGGAACCATCAACTTAACGGATGGAAGTTTCACCATTACCACAAATCAAATCAGCGGTGGCAGCTTCACTGCCGATATGAACAGCATCCACTCAGCGGGAGATGAATATACCGATGGGCTTGCAAAAGTCGGCAACCTGATCGGCCACCTGAAATCAGCCGAATTCTTTGAGGTGGAAAAATATCCCACCTCATCATTCACCATTACCTCAGTGAAGCCTCTGGAAGGCAATCCTGAATACACCCATGAGGTGACCGGGAACATGACCATCAAGGGAATAACCAAGTCAATCACTTTCCCCGCAAAAGTGGAAATCACCGGAGGCGACCTGAAGGCATCCTCTGTTTTTACCATTGACCGCTCGCAGTGGGAAGTGAAATACGCTTCGGAGACGTTTTTCCCAAATCTCGGGGACAAACTGATCAGGAATGAGGTGGAATTGACGTTAAACCTTGTGGCGAAAAGCCAGGTTTGATTGCTTGACACCTAATTGTTAAAGGTGATTTCTACCTTATAGAAGTCAGAATTATTGAGTTTGTAGTATGAGATAAGGATATTTTTATAGTATCCGGTGGTGCTGATGGTTTGTTTTAAATTGAAATGGTAGAGATTCTCTTCGATGGCGGTTTCACCGGCTTTCCAGCTATTAAGGTAATCGCACTTCATCAGATCCTTGATGAGCGTTAAGTATTTAGCCTCTGCCTCCACTTGCTGCATGGGTTCGGTAACCATATTGACCGTCCAGTATTTTGCGTCATTGCCGGGAACGGTGACCCGCGCAGCCTCAAAGCCATCGAGAATGTAATCAGTCTTGCACTCGTAAGCGCTTCCGTTGATCCGGCTTCCCCTGAACTCCTCGATGATGGTTAGCAGCGTTTGCACCTTCCCGCAGTCGTTCAATCCGTTTTCAGATCGTGATGTAAATCCGAAGATGACAACAAATAAAAGGATGCAGATATTTTTCATGCTTTGTCATTTAGGTTTAGGTAAGTTACAAAGAATGAATTTAATCCGGATTTTGCAATCCGGAGAAGCGAGTGTGAAGAACGGACTCTGATTTGGCAGAGTCAAACACCAGGGGATTATCAAGTGATTCACCGGTGCCTGCTTTAAAAGGAATAGATGATCCCGCTCAGTTCGTATTCCTTGATTATTTCAGCGTTTGAATCTTCCATAAGTTATCGCAGGAAAGTTTGTTCACATGCCTGCTCATTTCTCAGTTTACTTCATCCAATTCAAGACAGGTTTCAGTGAAACTGAATAATAGGGAAATTATGATGAAAGCCGCTTTTTGATTTCCTCCGGATTTATTCGCTCATGCAGAACCGCGCCAACTACCACCAGTTTTTTTATTTCATCCTTAATAAAGTAGATAAAGTAGATGATGAAGGGGAATCTGGATAATGGAACCTTTCTCGTTTCTCCCGTGAAAACCTTGGTAGCTCACGAGGTCATTGGTTATTATTTCAACGCAAGCGGCAACTTCGTACCGGAACTTCCAGCCCAAACCTGTCCGTTGGTTTTCATACCATTCAAAAGCAAGTTGCAAATCTTCATGAGCTGCCGCGACAAATACAACCTCATAGCTCATTCTTCCATCAGGTATGGATTCTGCAAATCGGTTTCCACCAGCAGGTCCACCTTCCGGATCAGCAATTTTCTGAGTTCATAAAACAGGTTCCTCCAGTTCTCACCGCGTTGCAGCGGGTCAAGCCCTTCCTGAAATGAAATCAGCAGGTCCATATCGCTTTCTTTTCCAAACCCGGGAGTGCAGACCGAGCCAAAAGCGTAAGCATGCTTCACTTTGTTCTTTTCAAACAGGTTTGCAATCTGAGGAATGTGCTGTACTATCTACTACTAATGGTAACCCCGCGATCACCAATGAGTACCCTCTGAAAACTTTGCGTATTTTTATCCCCGCGCTGAAAGGTGTCAGACGCTTTTAACGTGTCAGGCGTCTGCTAACGAATCCCTGAATGAATCTTTTCATCCGGTCTGCCCGAATCATTGATCCCAGTTCAAAACATCATTTACAAATCCGTGATATTGTAATTGAGCGCGGCATCATCACTCAAATCGGAGCAAAGCTCAAAAACGACAATGGATATAAAGAAGCAGCGGCAACCAACCTCTGCGTCTCTCCCGGCTGGGTGGATTTGTTTTCCTACTTTGCCGATCCCGGCTATGAGCACAAGGAAGATATTTCAAGCGGAATCAAGGCAGCGGCAGCGGGCGGCTTCACCGCTGTTTGCGTGATGCCCAATACCAAGCCCGCGCTTCATTCCAAATCGGAAATTGAATATGTCGTCAACAAGTCGAGAAACGCAATTGTTGACGTGAAGCCCATCGGTGCCGTGAGCCGCAACTGCGAAGGAAGCGACATCACCGAGATTTACGACATGCACAAGGCAGGAGCTGCCGCCTTTTCTGACGGCATCAACTCATCGCTCAGCGCGGGGCTGATGCTGCGCAGCTTATTATATGTCAAGCCGTTTGACGGGCTTATCATCAGCCATCCCGATGAGCACAGCATCCGCAATGGCGGGCTGGTGAACGAAGGCGTCACCAGCACGATGATGGGCGTTTCGGGCATTCCCGCCATTTCTGAAGACCTTGTAGTGATGCGCGACCTCTATCTCGCTGAATACACCAACTCGCGGGTGCACTTCGCTTTCGTCTCATCGCCAACCGCGCTGGAGCAAATCCGCAAGGCAAAAGCGAGGGGATTGAAAGTTACCTGCTCGGTAAGCCCCTACAACTTGCTGCTTGAAGATGAAGCCGTTGCCGGTTTCGACACCAATTACAAGGTGCTGCCACCGCTGAAGACGAAAAATGAAATCAAGGCGCTGTTGAAAGCAATGCAGGACGACACGATTGACGCGATCGCATCCATGCACATTCCACAGGATGTGGAATCCAAGAAGGTGGAGTTTGATTACGCTGAGTTCGGGATGCTTGGTCTGGAAACTGCTTACGCAGTGGTGAACACCTCTGTCGGGAAAAAGCTGGGCGATGAAAAAATCATGGAGAAACTGGCGGTTGCCCCGAGAAAAATCCTGAACCTGCCCGTTCCTTCCATCGAAAAAGATGCGGCTGCCTGCCTCACCCTGTTTGACAACGGTGCCGAATGGATTTTCGCAGAAAGGAACATTCGGTCGAAATCAAAAAATTCGCCATTCATAGGAATGCGTTTCACGGGAAAAGTTATCGGAACGGTGAACAACAACCAGATTCATCTCAATTGAACATGAATGCGCAAACGGCTGAGAAACCCGCTGCCCTGGGCGCGCGCATGGGGCTTTATGCCGGCATCGCCTGCCTCGTTTTCCTGATAGCCCTTTACTCGATCAGCCCGGCATATTTGATCAGTCCTCTGGTTTTGTTCGGATTTGTGCCGGTGGTGATATTCAAAATAGTTGCGGCATATTATTTCTGGAAAAGCCGAAGGGGAAGCGTTGAATTTAAAGATGCGCTTCAGTCGGTTTTCATGGTGTCCGTTATCGCGCTGGCGATGGTAATTTTTTTCTTTTATTTGTTGTTCAACTACATTGACCCATCGCTCACGGAACAAATCAAAAAGAACATTCACGACAGCGCGGTGAAAGCATTTGAAGAGGGAAAAATCACCAAAGAACAACTGGATGCAGCGGCCGAAAGGGTTAAACTGTTTCATCTTGGCGCAGGGGAATTTTTCGCTCTGTATCCCGTCACGCTTTTCATCGGATTTTTTTACGCGCTGGTTTTTGCCGCCATCACCAGGCTCATCGGCAGGAACATCGCAGCGCCTGAATTGAACAACTGATGGACATCTCCGTTGTCATACCGCTATATAATGAAGAGGAGTCGCTTGCCCCGCTTTTCGACTGGATCAGGCAAACGCTTGATAAAACTTCTTTGAAATATGAGGTGATTTTTGTGGATGACGGCAGCCGCGACAACTCGTGGGAAATCATCAGCGCACTTTCGCAAAAAAGCCAGCGCGTGAAGGGCATCCGCTTCAGGCGGAATTATGGAAAATCTGCCGCGCTTAACGAAGGCTTCAAAGCAGTGAAGGGAGACGTGGTCATCACCATGGATGCCGACCTGCAGGACAGCCCGGAAGAAATTCCGGAGTTCCATAAAATGATTATGGAGCAAGGTTATGATCTCGTTTCGGGATGGAAGAAAAAAAGGCATGACCCCATCAGCAAAACCGTTCCGTCAAAATTTTTCAACGGAGTGACGGGGACCGTCACCGGCATCAGGCTGCATGATTTCAATTGCGGGCTGAAAGCCTACCGCAGGGAAGCAGCGCAATCAGTGGAGATCTATGGCGAGATGCACCGCTTCATCCCTGTAATGGTGAAGAAAGCGGGCTTCGAAAAAATCGGGGAAAAAGCCGTCACTCACCAGGAGCGCAAATACGGGAAGACGAAATTCGGATTGGACCGCTTCATCAACGGATTTCTCGACCTGCTCTCCATACTTTTTGTCACCCGCTTCGGCAAGCGCCCCATGCACCTGTTCGGCACCATCGGCACCCTCTCTTTTTTCATCGGTTTCATCATCACCGTCTGGATCATCGCGCAGAAGCAATATCACATATATCATAACATGCACGTGCGCGATGTCGTGGACCAGCCGTTGTTTTACCTTGCGCTGCTTGCTGTTGTCGTTGGCGTTCAGCTTTTCCTTGCGGGATTTCTCGCAGAACTGGTTGCGCGTTCCTCGCCTGACAGGAACCATTATGAGGTGGCGGAGAGGATAGAGTAAGTTACCCTTAGCGCTGCCCGTAAACAAACAAATGGAAAGAAACGAAGATTACGGAAACCTTTCACGCAACCTCCACCCTGTATTCCGACATCTTTACGATCTTCAGCCAGCGGGCATCCTTTTCCGCAGCAATACGCTTCCATTTCTTTCCCCTGTCGGTAGTTTCAGTGATGCTGAACAGCGAGAAAATAATTTTCTTGAAGGAAATGTTTTTCATAACCTGGGCGTTTTGGAGTAAAAATAAATGGAGAACAGCCAAATATGCAAGCGATGTTTTGCACACTCTGGCGCGCAAGTGTGTTGGAATTCTGCCATAATTATATTTCCTTTGAAGCGCAATTTTCACCAACACCCGGGAAAACCGGTTAATCCGGTGGAGGAACGGCATTTGGTGGAACTATTGCGCTGCCTGAGTTTGGGAAGTGAATCCCATTTAGTTCAACATCCATGATGCTTTGTTGAAATGTTGATTAAATGTGAGTAAAAAAAATTGCGGCAAGCAGGCAGAGCATTAAATTTATGCTACCAATTTTTTTTCTGAGGCAATGAGCACCGCGTTAAACACCAAAATAGATAAGAATAAGGAGTATTTAAAAAAGCTTGAAGCGATCAGGTCATACTATGAGTTAGTGAAGAAAGGGCGCTCACCGGAGCAGACGAGAAAAGATCTCGGTCTTACCTTCCAGGATATTGAAGGCTTCGATTTTTCGGTTTTCAATAAGAAATCAACCTGATAACTCACCTGCAGAAATAAGTTTCCTGCATTCCTCCCGTTTCCTCCCGTTATATCCTTCAACCTATTTGCCTAATTTTGGCGATTCCTTAGCAATCAGAAACCCAATGCTGATGCGATTTCTGTCAATGGCGCCCATTTTTCCATTGCTGTCCTACGCAGGACAGCCGGCAACTATCAGCGTTAAAGTGACAGGCGTTTCCGACAAGAGCATGGCGTTTCAGGTTGACAAGCCCTACCCTGTCCAGAGCCCTGATACGCAGACCTTTCCTCTTAATCAAAACTTTGAGTTCAAGCCGGATTTGGAAAGGGGAACGCTGGTCACTGCAACCATTGACAGCGGGGCGCTGCGATTATTTCTTGAGCCGGGCGATGACCTTGCATTAAACATGGATGCCTCTGCAAACCCGCCCATACCCGAATTTTACGGCAAGGCGGCTGCCGGAAACAGGATGTTGTATGAGTTCTACAAAAAATTTTCCGAAGATTTCGATCATTCAAAGGTCAGCGCAGCCGTAACCTCTGCCATCTCGGTGGATATGTTCGAGTCCTCAATATTTGACCAGCGGATGAAGCAGATGCGCTTCGTGAAGGAGTATCCCGACAGGAAGGATGTGCCGCAGGCTTGCAGCGATTTCTTAAATAATCAAATTTCATATCATTACTTCTCGCAGTTGCTGCAATACTCGCTGGAGAAAAGCGGAGACCCTACCGGGCTTACCGCCACGCGCCTGCCGGATATCATGCTCACAGAGATGAAAAACCTTCAGTTGATGGACGAGCGCGACATGAACAGCCCTGCTTACAGGAATTTCCTGAGAGACTACATAAGGTATGAAACTGCGTCACTGAACAGCTTTGTGAAATTCATCGATTATGCCGACATGATGGAGCGCGAATATAACTATGCGCTTCGCTACCTGACGGGCGAGCCTTTCAGCTTCTGGCTTTCCAATGAGCTGTTTGACTATTGCGACAAGGCGTCTCCAGAAACCGTTCAGAAGCTGAACAAAGCATTGACGCAGTCGGATGTCAGCGGCAACTATTCAAAGCCCGTTTCCCTGAAATGCGAGGCGGAAATCATCGCCAAAGTGGAGAAGAAAAAACCGGAAGTAGTGCCCGAAACAAAGAACAAGAAATCAAAGTCGGGTGATGGCGCGAAAAAGAACCAACCGTTCACGCTGATCGACCTGAAGGGCAACAATGTTTACCTTGAAGATTTTAAGGGAAAAGTGCTTTATGTTGACTTCTGGGCAAGCTGGTGCGGACCATGCCGCCAGCAGTTTCCTTACGCCAAGGAGTTGCACAAAATGCTCAGCGCTGAACATTTGAAGCAAGTGGTGTTTCTATATATATCAATTGACAGCAACGAGGAGGCGTGGAAGAAAGCCATTGAGAAAAATGGCATTGAGGGGTTCAACACATGGTCACCGGGCGGATGGAGTTCGACCGTGGTGTCGCACTATGGTATTTCTTCCATTCCCCGCTACATGCTGATCGGCAAAGACGGCACCGTTGCCGACCCGAACGCAAAGCGACCCAGCTCCGGGCAGGAGATAGTGAACGACATTGTGAGGCTCATCAAGCAGTAGCGTATCTGTAGCGCATCAGCGATTTAAGAAGAAACCTGAATTGCCCCTTGCCCGGGTAGATGCTGTTTTTATAAAATATTGAATTCCTGTATTTTCTGTAAATGAAAGGCCCCAGGTGTGTTGAACGCGTGCAAAGCTGCCAGTATTTTTCCGCGAAAAAACGGTTGAACAGTCCTGCGTTGTAAATCTTCCTTGCATTATTTCCGGCAACGAGTTTCTCAAAGCAATCGAGCAGCAACTCGAGCGCGTGTTTTTCTGCCGGCAGCTTATTTTTAAGGAAATCCTCATAGACGTCCATCTCTTCATTTGAGGGACTAACTCCGAGTTTTTCAATCAGTTCTTTCCGGATTTTTCTGGAAATCTTTTCCTGTGTTCCTGAGTGCATGGCGGATATCTGCTCATCATGCGAGCGCTTCAGTACCAGCACTTCCGGGACGATGGCGAGCCGGCATGCTTCCGCCATCCTGTTCCACATTTCGAAATCCTCGGCATGGATGTATTCCTTTTCAAACCGGAGGTTGTGGCGCAGCAACACCGATTTGCGCAACATCGCTGCAGGGTGGGGGAAATGCGTGTCGAAAAACAGTTTGAATTTTATCTTGTCGTGTTCAGTTTCAAAATGAACCTCATAATCTTTTTTCAAACCGAGCGTCCTTAAATAGCTGCCGCACAACCCAACCTCAGGGTGCGCATCCATAAACGCCACTTGCTTTTCCAATCGCTGCGGCAGGCACACGTCATCAGCATCCAATCGTGCAATGTATTCGCCTTTGGCAAGTTCAATGCCCTTGTTCAGAGTTGCAATAAGCCGGATGTTGCTTTCATTTTCGACCAACCTTATCCTATCATCACGATAAGATTTTATTATCTGAACGCTGTTATCGGTGGAGCCGTCATTGATAATGAGCAGTTCGAAATCGCGGAAAGTTTGATTCAGAACGCTGTCCATCGCTTCCGCGAGGTATTTCCCCGCGTTATAGACGGGCATCAGGAGGGTTACTTTGGGTATGGACAAGTTGAGGCTAAAGTTGCAAAAAACCTATAAACCTGACAGGTTCCGGCAAGAGAGGATTGCGTTGTCACACTTTTCAGTCAAGGTGGGCAATAAATTTCGCCAATTATTCTATTTACCTTGCCAAAAGCTATGGCAGCCTTCATATGGTGAATAAGGTCGGGTTGGGTCGGGTCGGGAGGGCGCAGTTGCTAAGGTTGAATGAAAGATGATAGGGTGATAAACTGAAAGGGTATTGATGCTTCAATGTTTCAGGTACGGATTTTTGCAATGAACCCTAGATATAAATTTAAACCGCTTGCATCAGCCGATTCCGGGAAAGGCGCTTAATCCAATCATTTATCTTTGCGCAAAACCTAATATGGATTTTATAGCTGAACTCAAGTGGCGCGGATTGTTTTTCGACATGATTCCCGGAACGGACAAATTCCTGCAAAATCATGCGGCATCCGGTTACATCGGCTTTGACCCCACCAGCTCATCGCTCGGCATCGGCAATCTTGTGCAGATTATGATACTGCGTTTTTTTCAAAGCTGCGGCCACCGTCCCGTTGCATTGCTCGGTGGCGCCACGGGGATGATTGGCGACCCGTCCGGAAAATCAGCGGAACGCAACCTTCTCTCCAAGGAACAACTGCTGCACAATAAAGAACGCGTGAAAACGCAACTTTCAAAATATTTTGATTTCGGAAAAAGCTCCAAAGCTCCGCTGATGCTTGACAATTACGATTGGTTTAAGGAAATGACGTTGCTGGACTTCCTGCGTGACGCTGGAAAACATCTGACTGTTAATTATATGATTGCCAAGGATTCGGTGAAGTCACGCATGGAGACAGGAATATCCTACACCGAGTTTTCTTACCAACTGATTCAGGCGTATGATTTTTACTGGATGAACAAACATCATGGCGTCACCGTGCAGATGGGCGGCAGCGACCAGTGGGGCAACATCACTGCCGGGGTAGAACTCATCCGGAGAATGGGCGGAGGTGAGTCCTATGCCGTCACCAGCCCGCTGATTACCAAACCGGATGGCGGAAAATTCGGAAAAACCGAAGAGGGGAATATTTACCTTGATGCGGAGATGACATCGTCCTACAAATTCTACCAGTTCTGGCTGAATGTTTCAGATGAAGAAGCCGAAAAGTATATCAAAATATTTACTTTTCTTACAAAGGAGGAAATTGACGGGCTGGTTGCGGAACACAGGCAGGCTGCTCATTTAAGGAACCTGCAAAAACGCCTTGCCAGGGAAGTAACGGTGATGGTTCATTCGGAAGATGATTACCGGACCGCTTTGAATGCATCTGAAATTTTATTCGGCAAGGCAACAAAGGAAACGCTCCTCTCCATTTCGGAGAAAGATTTCCTGAGCGTGTTTGAAGGAGTGCCGGTTTTTCAGGCATCGAAATCAATATTTGAAAACGGAGTATCGCTGCTCGATGGACTGACTGCATCAGCAGCGGTGTTTCCATCAAAGGGCGAATTAAAAAGAACTTTGAAGGAAGGCGGACTGAGCATCAATAAAGAAAAAGTTGCTGATGAAAATATGAAACTCACCTCAAAGGATTTGCTCAACAACAAGTACCTGCTCGTGCAGAAAGGGAAGAAGAATTATTATTTGGTGGTGGCGGAGTAATCAGTTTGAAATTTAGAGTTTAAAGTTTAGCGTAATTAGCCAACGTCCTTTTCAGAATGTCACGAATTTGAGTTGCCAGGCTTTCGGGCATTAGCACTTTTACGTTATCTCCAAATGAGAGCAACTCCATGATCAAATCATGGGTGGTGAAAACATTCAGACGAATACGGGTTTCATTTTCCGTTTCCATCAAAATTTCCTGCGTTTCGTGCAAAGGCTGAGATTTCAAATATTTACTCTGCACCGAATCGAATGACAAGATGATTTCCTGCGGCTCCCCGTCATGCGGACTGATGATGCCAAAGCAGTTGCGGAAATGCTCCTTGATGTTGAATTCAAGCGAATCCTTGAAAACTGTTTTCGTTATCTCCAACTCGGAAATCCTGTCTAAGCCGAAACTCTTGACCGTTTTATCCTTGAGATCGCGCATCAGCACGTACCAGCGATTCCTGAATTCTTTCAGCGCATAAGGCTCGCCTGCGCGGGATGTCTTTTCGTCTTCCCAAAACTTCTGGTAGTCAAACCGGATGATCCTGCGATTTTTGATAGCATAGAGCATACCGTGCAGGTGCTCCGCACCCTGCGCTTTGCGGTTGTCAAAATAAACGCTCGAAGAAATCTTGTCATTAAGGCGCAGCGCATCGAACAGCTCGTAGGCTTCGAGCATCCGGTTGTTCACATCATTATGAGCATCATCTGCGATGAAATAAACCTTCCGTGAGAAATCATATTCGATCTGAATGCCGAAGATGGACAGTATCTCCCGGATGTCGCGCTGCATGGTGCGTTTGGAAATGGTGAAGTTGAACTCCTGCAATTCCGATTCCCGTTGCAGGTAGTCGCTGATCTCCCGGAAGGTAGCGGGGGTTCTCCTTAATCTTTTGATGATGAGCAGGTAGCGGGTGAGGTATTCGCGCTTGGACATGGTAAATATTATTTGAAGCTACGCAGCAGCAGCCACAAATCCTATCGCATTCCTCCCGG
This sequence comes from uncultured Chitinophagaceae bacterium, assembly GCA_964502525.1. Lineage (GTDB taxonomy): Bacteria > Bacteroidota > Bacteroidia > Chitinophagales > CAIOSU01 > DATLYB01. Next base: position 55,601 of record CAZCXH010000001.1, on the reverse strand, counting down.
CTTTAAATTCAAAGTGGTTCGCCTCAACATGATAAATTTCCGCAAGCGTCATAGGCTGATGAGGGATACAGGTGGTGACTCCTAAATTATGCAACAGCACTTTTGATTTTGCAACACATAGTGGCTTGAACTCATACGCACCAATCAATCTTCCTTTTCTTAACAGCGCTCGATCAATATTTGCGATACTTGTATTGAAAGTGCAAATCACCTGTATGCCAAGGCTTTCACCAAGAATGCCATCTGACAGATTCAGCAGCATTGAAATACCGGAGTTTTTGTCCGAATCCCTTGAAGCAATCAAATCCTCCGCATCCTCAATCAGCAAGACTGAATCAGGGTTTTCAAGCAGCAACTTAATAAGGTCAGGTGAATCCAGATTTCCCGCCAGTTTGGGAGAAAGAAAGATGACCCTCTTATTCAGGCAATGAATCAGATATCGGATATAGGTGGTCTTGCCCGTGCCAGGAGCGCCATGAAACAAAATCAGTCCACTGGTTTTTTCGCTTCTTAACTTTTTTAAAATATTTTGATGCAATGGGATCAGGTCGTCATTATAGTTTCTTTGCAACTGCAGATCCGGTTTCCGGTTATTGATGTCCACGAGCCTGAAACCTTCCATTCCCCGTGTAATGACGCTGAAATCAGTTGTTTTTCTTTTCCTCCTTCTGAAACCAATCACTCTTTGAAAGATAAGCTCCGCTGCCTCATTGCCGTTTTGTTCATATAGAATCAAGCCGCTGCCATCCTGACCAAGGCATATCAGCAAATTATTTTTAAGAACATACACCATTGTCTCACTGCTAAATTTATTTCTATCTTCATATTCTCTCCTGGAATGTTTTTTCAAAATACGGTCAGCCATCTCATTTTCTATCCAGTTGATAACGCGTCTGTAATTAATTCTGCCAAATCTTATCAAACTGGGAATCTTTTCAAAGTAGGCGTAATAAACCCTGGAGCAACTGACATAGCTTGTTCGGTCATCGAATATCGCCAATTCGCTTTTACGGATTTCAAGGTTTTCCCTGACCTCAATGTTCCTCTCGGTTGATTGAATTTTCTGCGTAGCAATCATAGATGGTAATTTTTAAAACGGGGAGGCAAATCTATGTGACTACTGCGCCAAATCATGTCGCGGGCTGAAACTATTATTATAACATTCAGTGAAAAGTAAAAATGTCAGAATCTATTCTTTCCACCAAGAGTTGGAGCATTCCAAGGGCAAGTCTCTCCTATTTCCATGATTCTGAATCAGAATGTTGTAATTGCGAGATTTAGGATAAATATCTTTTATGTTGTCCGAGTTGTATGAAGGTTTTGCATAAGTGATTAAGATGCTTTCTAAAATTTTTAAGGATTCACCACGATTTCCAGCTTCCTTGAACTTTTCATTAGAAAGGGTATTCCATCTTATTTCTCCAAGCAGCAAGGAAAAATTTGTTATCCTGCTAAAATCCGTTTCAAGATGGCTGTTGGTTCTACGCGAAAGGTTTGATGTCAGCCCGATATAAAGAAGTTTATCACGACCATAAATTATGCTGTCTCCATAAACCTGATAGAGACAGTCAGTCTTATCCTTGAAATTGCGTAATTCGGCTGTAGTCGTCTCTTTTTTAAAGACATCTTGTATTTTAATTGCAGAGTCACTCCAATCTATTGATACTATTTCAAATTCTAGTTTCATTTCGATTCTTTGATTATTGCTGTAATAAACTTACCTCCTGTTGCTCCGGATGAATCAAAAATAGCCTCGCATGCACAAGCCCGTGCGTCAGAGAGTGCGTTGTGATGATTCAGTTCGATCTGATATTCCTTACATAGCGAGCGAGTCCATCACCAAACAACCGGTAGGTACAATGAGGATAGAATTCCGGCATTTCGATTCCGTAATAATCCAGTGTTTGCTGCAAGCAGGGAAAATCAAAAGCATGACCATTGTGCGCTACTACGTTTTGATTTCGGATAGATAGCTCAATCAGATGCCACACTTTATCAAATGTGAGAGCATTTTCAGTCATCTCAGATGTGATGCCGTGAATTTCGGTGAAGCGGCACCAATAATGATTATCGGGAGGTTGTACAAGTAGCTCAAGCTTGTTAGTGATTTGTCCATTCACCACTCTCACCAATCCAACCTGGCAGATGATCCAACGGTAGCCTTGGGCAGTTTCAAAATCGCGGGCAGTAAAGGAAGTCATTTAAACAAAAAATTGTCCGAAGTTCAGAGGATTAATTCTCTACCATATTTCAACACAAACTTCGCAACATCTTCTCCAGCAATCAAGCCAATCGGCTTCTCTGTTTTGTTACTTAACGTTTCAATTGCTTCCTCCAGATTTTTTGTGCTTTCAGCTGTTGTAATAATTAAACCAGCATCCGCTGTAAACTCGGATATGGCGTTTTCAATTTGCTGGACGGCAGTGGTTTCCCAATGCTGGCCTGTATATGACTTTACCTGAACAACAAGCTTTTCTTCTTTTTCAAGGTTGCTGATTGTGAGCCCGGATTTGTAAGTAACAATTAAATCCGCACCATGGTCGGTTCCCCAACCCTTATTCCTTCCGTGCTCATTAACGTCAACCACGTTGGGTATTTTGCGAAACACTTCAGCAATTAAGTTTTCCAGTTTCCCGGAAGGATGAGTCTTTTGAATTTTATTGGTTATATTTTTAAGCAAAGGGGATAAGTCTTTTTTAAGATAGTAAATCCCGACACTCTCATTGTCACTTTTTTTTAATGACTTAGATTTTAAATTTTGAATTGACTGTAGGAACTCTTCAACGTATTGGATACGCCAGAATCTGCCTTGTAGCTTTAATCTACTACCTATAACCGGCAACACCTCATCATCATTCCTTTCAAACTCAACAATACTGTCTATATCAATCTTCAGAGTATGCCGATAATCACCAAAATCATTTTCTTCCTCAAAGGCGTATGTTTCTGTAACCTGCCCTGCAAGACAGGCACCCCAGTAGGGTAAATTAATATGCACAACCCAGTCATCTTTTTCGATCTCAAGCAGAAAATTTGCTTTTGACCAACAGTTCCGTTCATCATCTGTCATTTCTTGCCATTGCTTTGATTGCAGGTTATTGAGATTTGCTCCATCAATGTAACTCCACCCAAATCGGGATGTTCCATTTTTAAATGAATCTGTCAGAAATTGCTGAGCTTCTTGCAATTCTTTAATACTATAATCTTCAGAAGAAGGTCCTTTAAGCGCCCAAATAGTCATGTTAAGAAGTATTTTTAAGTTACGATATTATCTTCGATCAGATTTCCAAAAGTAATAATTCTCTAAAACCTTTTTCTATTGTCCGGCACCAGCCTATCTATATCCCTATTCGAATACCTGAAAATAATTTTCTTTTCCGCTTCGTCCAGCAACATGAAATATTTCTTCCCAAATTTTTCAGAAAGGATATTGCCAATGATTGTTTTCTCGCGGTCTCTCAGCCATGCTGCCGTGTCGTAGTGTTGGTTTTTTATTACCACATTCTTCTTTGAGGCGATGTCAGCTAATTCCTTTAAATGCTGCCCGGCAACCGGAGCAATATCATCAAATCTCAATTGGTTGAGCAGCAAAAAGTCATATCCATTGATAACAAGGGATTTTATCGTTTCGATGATGTCATCCACGATCGAGGGATCCTCCTGGTCGTCCAAATGTTCCGACCAGAGTTAATTGAGATGCTCAAGAACTGCGTGAATGTCGAAATCATCGTTGCCCTGCATGCGAAGATCATTTCAGGCAATGTTAGGATGAGACTCAGCCAAAGGGTGTCATGGTGAGATGAAATATTTAGTCGGATTGTTTTGACAAATTTTAAAAATGTGCCAAAGCTTTAAGCCATTGTGGGCGAATCGCTGTTAATCATAGCCGACTGTATCACTTCCCTCAGCGCCTTCGCTTTCAGCAAACACTCCTCATATTCCTTTTCCGGAACTGAATCCGCAACAATCGCACTGCCGACATGGAACGAGAGATATTGATTGACTGAATTGTAGAGCAGCGAACGGATCACCACGTTGAAATCAAAATCTCCATCAGGCGCAATGTATCCAACAGCACCGGAATATAAGCCGCGCTTTGTTTTTTCGTACTGCTCGATCAATTCCATCGCGCGAACTTTTGGAGCGCCCGTCATGGATCCCATCGGGAAAGCGTTTTTAATTGCATCAATGAAATGCGCATCATCTCTCATCGTTCCTGAAATTGCCGAAACCATCTGATGCACCTGCCGGAATGTTTTGATGCCGAATAACTCTTCCACTTTCACCGTTCCCTCCAGGCAACCGCGCGACAAATCATTTCTCACCAGGTCCACAATCATCACATTTTCGGAGCGCTCTTTCGGATCTGTAAAAAGTTTTTTCCGCAACGACTCATCTTCATCCTGGCTTTTTCCCCTGCGGGCCGTGCCTTTAACAGGCATTGAAATAAGTTTACTTCCTTCCTTCTTCATAAACCTCTCCGGACTTGCCGATAAAAGATACTTGCCTTCAAATTTTAAGTAACATGAAAAGGGAGCTTTTGAGGCTTCGTTCAGTAGCAGAAAAGCGCTGAGCGGATTGATCCCGGCATTTTCGGCAAAAAATTCATGGCAATAATTCATCTCATAGATATCGCCCCGCGATATGTGCTTGCGGATTTTCTGAACTGTATCAAGGTACTCCCTTTTCGAAACACGGCTGCAGAGTTGAATCTCCCCTGATGATGCGGACGGAATTGAGTTTTGCGCCTTCCGGAGCATTGCGAGCGGGAAAGCACCGCTGCAAGCATGCGCCACCGCATGCTTCTCAAAAATCTCAATCACCACTTCCGGCTGGAAGAAAAACAAATCGGGGAAATTCAGGCCGTCATGATTTTCTGATTGAAGTTTTTCGACTTCGTTTTTCAAGTCATATCCGAGAAAGCCGAAGAGCCAGTCTTTCCTGTTTTCATAAAAATTCTTAAGGCTGTCAAATGCGTTTGCGCAATTCAGCAGCAGCATGTTCTTTACGCCTGCTGCAATGAGTCCCTCATAAGAATGATGTGAATAATTCTTGTAATGATTATTGTCGAAATAGCAGGCCGTGTCAAAATTTTCATCCGCCCAACTCAGCGCTTGCCGCTTGAAGTTGTCCGGATCATCAATGATGATATGAGTCGTGTGGCGAAGCATGTTATTATATAGCAAAGCAAGCGATGCCGGCTTTATGCGATGGTATCGCTCAATTTCATGATAAGCTGATTGCGCTGAGGTCCGCTTGAAATCATTGTAACCGGAGTGGCGAGATATTCTTCCAGGTATTCGACATAGCCCTGCATTTCACCGGGCAACTCGTCAAACGACTGGAACTTGTCAATGGATTTCCGCCAGCCGGGCATGGTCCTGTAAATGGGCTTTGCCTCCGTTACACACAAATCATAAGGCAATTCGGTGGTTGTTTCATTCCCGATTTGATAGTGCGTGCAAACTTTTATTTCGTCAAAATCATTCAGCACATCGGCTTTCGTGATGATGATTTGCGTGACGCCATTCAGCAGGCAGGCGTATTTCAGTGCCGGCAGGTCAATCCAGCCGCAGCGCCTGGGGCGTCCGGTGGTTGCTCCGAATTCACCGCCAATTTTGCGGATGCGGTCTCCGGTTTCGTCTTTCAGTTCCGTTGGAAACGGTCCGCCACCCACGCGGGTGCAGTATGCTTTTGAAATTCCAATAACATCTTTAATGCTTGTCGGTGGAATTCCAAGTCCCTTGCATGCTGAGGCTGCAATGGTGTTCGATGAAGTAACGTAAGGATAGGTTCCGAAGTCAACATCGAGCATGGTTCCCTGCGCGCCTTCCGCCAAAATCCTCTTTCCATTCTTTAATTCATCATTCAGCAAATATTCCGCATTGATCAGCTTCAACTCGCGCAGCGCCCCGATTCCTTCAAACCACTGTTTTTCCATATCGGCAATGTCAAACCCGAAGTCATACATCTTCAACAATGAAAGATGTTTTTCTTTCAAGTATTCATACCTCTTCCTGAAATCACTGAAAACAATATCGCCAACACGCAATCCGTTTCTGCCGGTTTTGTCCATGTATGCCGGTGTGATGCCGCGAAGCGTGGAGCCGATTTTCTCTTCACCCTTTTTGGCTTCAGATGCCGCATCCAATTGCTTGTGCGTGGGCAGGATGAGTTGGGCGCGGTTGGATACCACCAGCCTTTTTGCAACATCCACTCCGAGCAGCTTCAGCCTGTCAATTTCTTTTTTCAATGTAATCGGGTCAATCACCACGCCATTGCCGATCACATTCAGCACACCCTCATTAAAAATTCCGGAAGGGATGGTGTGAAGCACAAAACTTTCACCGTTCACCTTCAGCGTATGACCTGCGTTGGGACCTCCCTGAAAACGCGCGATGATGTTATAATTTTTCGCAAGGTAATCCACAATCTTCCCTTTCCCTTCATCGCCCCATTGCAAACCCAATAAAATATCTGCGTTCATATCTTAGTTTAAAGACTAAAGTTTAAGGTTTAAAATTAGCTGGAAAGTTGCAGCGGTCACACTTTGAATTTCTCCTTCGCTTCATTCACGGATTCCGCTATCGTGAAAACGGAATTGAGCTTGGTGATGTTCAGCAGGTTGCTGACCTGTTCGGGAACGTTGGCAAGAATGAGGTCGCCCCGGTTCTTGCGCGCCTTCAGCAGGCACGTGAGCAGCATTCCTAAACCCGAACTGTTGATGAACTTCAACTGCGCCATGTCCACCACGAAGTTGACTTTTCCTTCCTGCACAAGCTCGCTCACCTTGTCAAGAATTTCGCGTGTCTGAATGTCAGCGAGCAAACTGCCTTTCAGCACGATGATGGCGGAGTTGCCGTTTTGGTTGATGGTGAAATCCATGTTGTAACTTTTTTCAAACCTCACAGGTTTATTAAACCTGCCAGGTTTCTTTTCTTACAGACGCTAAGTTGGGACAATTTTCCCGTTTGCAACTGCCGTGTAAAATTAGCGAATGGCTGTTGATTTTGAAGTGAAGCAGCTCACCGATCTTAGTTTGTATCTGCCCGATACGCGGATCGCAGAATTCCATCACCTCGTTGCAATCATCGCAGATGAGGTGGTCGTGCTGGCGGTAGTGGTAAGCCTTTTCGTACTGCGTTTGCTGGTTGCCGAACTGGTGCTTTTTCACAAGGTCGCAGGCAACTAGCAAATCAAGCGTATTGTAAACTGTTGCCCTGCTGACGTTGTGATTTTTCTTTTTTAAATCTACAAACAGTGTTTCCGCATCGAAATGATCGGTGCGCTGGTAAATCTCATCGAGGATGATGAAGCGCTCCTGTGTTTTTCGCAGCTTGTGTTTTTCAAGGTAGTTTGAAAAAACACCGTGAACGGCTGAAAGGTTATCTGTTACGACAGCCTGCATTATGGATAAAATTATGAAATTTACAAATGAAAAAATAAAAACTATTCAGGAATTTGCTCAAGCAGGATTTTCAATTCCATATCTGAGATGTTTTCTTTCTCAGATTTGTCGTAAATAGACAACAGGTAAACCACTTCATGCACCACTGCAACGAAAGTTATAACCCTGGCGCCTCACTTTTTCCCTTTCCTTTTGATTTAATCGCTATCCTTATCTTGTAGCAATTCTTTCCGAGCGGATCACCCTGAATCGGATTCTCTTTCAGCGATATCACCAACTCGCCATACTCTTTCTTTAAAGAAGGATATTTCTTCACCAATCGCCTGAGAACTTTTTCAAAATCAGGAGTGGGAAGAATGCTATAGCTCATTCAATAAGTCTTCCGCTGTTTTGAGTTTAAGTTTTCCCTGACGGTGAAGGCGAACCGCTTCAATGGAGCGCTTTAATCCGTTCAGAATTTCCTGCTTCTTTGACAACCCCTTCTTTTTTTTCACCGAACTTATCTTCTTTTCGATGTTCTTCCATTCCCTGATAGGGACTATCACTTCAACCGGATTCCCCTTTTCGTCCGTAATAAATTTCAACTCCATCTGAATAAATTAGTAATAATCGAAATTACGAAACTCCCTTTACTCTTTGGCTTTGCCGGTTCCATTCACAGCGAAGCAATCAACTCCTTGATAATTTTAGTCATCTTAGGCTCCGCAGTTTTGGCAACCTTTATCACATCTTCCAATGAGGTCTCCTTAATCGCCTCCAGAGGATAGCCGGCATCGGTAATCGCTGAGATGGCGAACACGCGCATGTTCATGTGGCGCGCAACAATCACTTCAGGAACGGTGGACATGCCAACGGCATCGGCACCGATAGTGTGCATGTAATTGTATTCTGCAGGAGTTTCGAGACAGGGACCTGACAGCGCAGCATAAACTCCGGTGTGGCAGGTGATGTTACTTTTCCTCGCAATCTCCAGCGCTTTTTCAATCAGCTTTTTATCGTAAGTGTGGAGCATGTCGGGAAAACGCGGACCCAGCGCATCATAATTTCTTCCGCGCAAGGGATGCTCCGGCAGCAGGTTGATGTGGTCGCGCAGGATCATCAGGTCGCCTGTTTTGATTTTTTCACTCGTTCCGCCAGCCGCATTGGAGATGAACAGCGTGTCAATGCCAAGCGCTTTCATCACGCGCACGGGAAACGTCAGCTCTTTCATGCTGTATCCTTCATAATAATGGAAGCGCCCCTGCATCGCCATAATCCATTTGCCGCTCAATTCCCCGAATATCAATTTTCCGCGATGGCTTTCAACGGTAGAAACCGGAAAGTTCGGAATGTCATCATAATTCAGTTCATATTCCTTTTTGATTTCCCCGACCAGGCCACCCAGCCCCGTTCCGAGGATGATGCCGTATTGCGGTTTGAACTTCGTTTCTTCGGAAATGTACTTCCGGGTTTGTTCGATTTTTTCGAGATAATCGGTCATGACAGACTTTAGACTTTAGATTTTAGACCCTGTAATTTTTCCAGCCATCCCGTGATCTCCTCATCGAACATTTTTTTATCTTCCTCAAAAAACTCAACGCTCACGGGCTGCACAAAAATGGGGAGATTTTTTTCAACTATCCAAGCCTGAAATGGAAGTAATCTTACGGCATCCTTTTCAGTGGTGAGCAATAGTTTATGTTCCGATTCGATGTTGCCGAAGGCTTCCGTGATCCGCTCCATGTCATTGCGCGTAAAGGGATGATGGTCGCTGAAGTCAAAGGGGTAAAGATTTTTCACCAGCGGACGGATGTACTCCTTCAGGCTTTCGCTTGACGCAATCCCGGTGATGATCATTACGTCATAGCTCCGGTCGAAAGTGAGCCTGACGCTGCCATCGGTAAAAAGGTAAGGTTGACTGTATTTCAGGAAAGAAAAGAAAACCAACTGATTTTTGTCGGGAGCGATTTCACTCCGGACTTTTTCTTTTTCATCGTTAGCCAGATTGACCGGGCATTTGGTGACGACAATAAACTCAGCCCTGTTCTTTGCGCTTTTGAATTCACGCAAACTGCCGGCAGGCAGCAGGTAATCACGCGTGAAAAGATTGCCATAGCTGGTCAGCAGGATGCTCAGCCCAGCCCTGACGGCACGGTGCTGGAAGGCGTCATCCAGTATCACCACATCGGTTTGCGGGAATGATGAAAGCAGTTGCGGCACACCGAGCGCCCTGTCTTCGCAAACAGCAACCGCTGCATGCGGATGTTTTTTCTTCATCATGACAGGTTCATCACCTGCATCATCCGCAGCAGAGGAGGTTTCAATGCGCACGTAGCCGCTGGTCTTCCTGCGATAGCCGCGGCTGAGGATGGCAACCCTGAACTTTTCTGAAAGCAATCGGATGAGGTATTCCACATGCGGTGTTTTGCCCGTGCCGCCCATCGAGAGGTTGCCGACACAGATGACCGGAAAGTCAAATTCAACGGTTTTCAGATACCCGGCTTCATACAACCAGTTGCGGAACGATATGCCCGCGCCATAGAGGAGGGAGAATGGGAAAAGGAAGATGCGCAGAAAGAGATTGGAAGGCATAAACCAAAAGGCTTACGGGATTATTTTGCGTGTGAGTCTTCTTTTGGAATGATGCACAGCGATCACGTGAATTTCATCTTCGCTGACGATCCGGTAGATAATTCTGTAACTGCCTTCCAGCAGTTGCCTGATGGTTCTGTTGTTAAATTCCGGCACAACAGTGCCAATCAATGGATGCTGCGACAACACATCCGGTCGTGCGAATAGCTTTTCGGCAGTAATTTCCGCATACCTGATGGAATCTTTTGAAATGTACTCGGCAATTTCGTTCAGATCGTTAAGCGCCCGGTCAGTCCATTTCACTTCAGCCATTTGCCGAGCTTTTTCTTCGATTGTTCTTTGGTGTTAACCTTGCGCGCATTGGATTGAGCAAGTCCTTCGTCCACTTTTTGAATGAAAATGAGATGATCAATAAGGTCATCAATGGTAAAGCTTTCAGGTAATTTCCTTAAAGAGTTCCTTACTTTTTGCTTAGTTAACATGCTTATCAATTTAGAATGATAAAGTTACAATGATAAATTTTGCGTTTGAATCACTATCTTTCATCAACTGTCCGAGCGATGGTGAACATGGAACTTCAAATGAAACCGAACATTCAAATCATATCAATCCTTCTGATCATAGTTCAGACCGCCTTCGCCCAGGCGCCTTTGGTGAAGATGTGGGATAAGAGGTTTGGGGGGGGTGGATGGAGACACGCCTAAGTCATTTCAACAAACGGCTGATGGAGGATATATTATCGGAGGATATTCATTTTCAGATATCAGTGGTGATAAAACCCAGCCTTCATGGGGGCATGCCGATTACTGGATTGTAAAGATTGATTCATTGGGCAATAAGCAATGGGATAAACGATTCGGGGGTATTGAAAGCGATGTGCTTTATTCATTACAACAGACTTCTGGTGGCGGATATATTTTAGGAGGAGCTTCTCGTTCAGAAATCGGTGGTGATAAAACACAACCTTCCTGGGGTGGAGGATCAGATGATGACTATTGGATTGTAAAGATTGATTCGTTGGGCAATAAGCAATGGGATAAACGGTTTGGTGGAACATATTATGATGCTCTTTATTCTTTGCAGCAAACAGTTGATGGGGGATATATTTTAGGTGGCCGTTCAGTTTCAGACAGCAGTGGAGATAAGACTGAAGACTCTTGGGGATTTTTAGAAGATTATTGGGTTGTAAAAACAGATGCACTGGGTAATAAACAATGGGATAAGCGGTTTGGCGGAATTGGCACTGAACAACTAACTGAATTGAAACAAACCCATGACAAAGGATATATCCTGGGAGGATATTCCAATTCTGACAGTAGCGGGAACAAAACGCAAATATCCCGTGGAGATTGGGATTTTTGGGTAGTAAAAATTGATTCGTTAGGAAATAAGGAATGGGACAAAAGGTTCGGGACTACAGAGAGAGACTATTTAAACTCTTTAACTCAAACGGTTGATAGGGGATATATTTTGGGAGGTTTAGTGGACAGTATGGTTAACGGTGACAGAACACAACAATCGCGTGGAGAGTTGGACTATTGGATTGTAAAAATTGATTCAAATGGAAACAAAGAGTGGGATAAAAATTATGGAGGAATAAAGAGTGAAGACGACTTTGGTAGAGTAGTTCAAACATTTGATGGAGGATACCTTCTTTCGGGAACTTCATATTCCACCACAAGCGGAGATAAGACAGAAAACAATTCTGGGGAGGAACAACCTTGGATAGTAAAAACTGATTCACTTGGAAATATACAATGGGATAAAACCATTTTTAACGGGGTTCATGATGAAATGGGAAATGCTATTCAAACCAGAGATACCTGTTATGTCATAGTGACGGATAATGGTTCGGCATTGTTGGGCGGGGTTCATGATTATATAATTACGAAGTATTGCTTTTGCAGACTTCTTGTCACCATATCAAGTTTTACCTCACAGGTCACCTACTATGGCGCGAGTGATGGTGCAGCCAAGGTGATTGCATCAGGTGGTGTGGCTCCTTATAGTTTTCTTTGGAGCGATGGTCAAACAACTGATTTGCCTACAGGCTTTCCTGCCGGAACTCATGCTGTGACTGTTACTGATGCGTGGGGCTGCACCACCACTACTTCAATCACTATTAAAGAAGGTCCAACGGGTATTGTTGAAAGATCATTTCAGGACCTTTCCCTCTTTCCTAATCCCACCAACGGGATAGTGGCGATAAAAGCAGGGATTTCATCCTTTGCCGGAATGGAATTCCTTTCCATCAAACTTTATGATGCCCTTGGCAGGCAATTGTTGAATCAAACGATTGACAATTCGCTGCAAGAAGATATTTCACTCGACCTGAAAGAACTTCCCGGAAATATCTTTTTCCTCGGCATCGTTACCGAAGCGGGAAAACGCGTGGTGAAGGTGGTGAAGTATTAGGCGCAGGAATTTTTATCTTTACTATAAGAATTTTTCACCCTTTCGGGGTTGAATATAATCATTTAAATTTATTTCTATAATCATTACATCGGGATTGGTTGATGCAAACCCGAAGGGTTGAAATAAAAAGACGGAACTCTATTGAAACTTAAAGAATTAACCTCCCACCTTGAAGCACTCGCCCCCCCTGCGTACCAGGAAAGCTATGACAATGCCGGTTTGATTGTCGGCAACCCCGATGCGGAGGTCAAAAAGGCTTTACTCTGCATTGATTCAACGGACGAAGTGGTGAAAGAGGCTGTCAAAAAGAAATGCAACCTTATCATCGCTCATCATCCTATTGTTTTCAAGGGATTGAAAAAGCTGACCGGCAAGAATTACGTGGAGCGGGCGGTGATGCTGGCAGTGAAAAATGACATCGCCATTTATTGCATGCACACCAATCTTGATAATGTGCATGTCGGGGTTAATAAAAAGATCTGCGAGAAGCTGGGATTGGTGAATACGGAGATTCTTTCCCCGAAAAGGCAAATCCTCAAAAAGCTTATTACATTTTGCCCGCTGAAGGATGCGGAAAAAGTGCGCGATGCGCTGTTCGCAGCGGGTGCCGGTGTGATTGGCGACTACAGCGAAACGAGCTACAACACCGAGGGGTTCGGCACCTTCAAGGGCAGCGAGTCCACCAACCCTCACGTTGGAGAAAAAGGCAAAAGACATCATGAGCCGGAAATTAAGATTGAAACAATATATCCTGGGTATATCGAGCACAACTTGGTTCAAGCCCTTCTTGAAGCGCATCCCTACGAGGAAGTGGCTTATGACCTTGTTCCATTGGACAATTACCATCCGAGGGTTGGTTCCGGCATGATTGGGGAATTGGCGAAACCCGTTGATGAAAAGGCTTTTCTTCAAACCCTGAAGAAGACTTTCAAAGCGGGTTGCGTCAGGCACACTAACCTCCTCGGCAGGAAGATCAAAAGAGTGGCGGTATGTGGCGGATCAGGCAGCTTCCTGCTTCAGGATGCCATCCGCGCCAATGCCGATATTTTCATCACCGGAGACTTCAAATACCATGATTTCTTCGATGCGGAGGGCAAAATCGTGATTGCCGACATCGGGCACTATGAGAGCGAACAGTTCACGACCGAGCTTTTCCATGAGGTTTTGAACAGAAAATTTAATAATTTCGCACTTCTTTTTTCGGAAACAAACACTAATCCCGTAAACTATCTGTAAATGGCAACAGCAACAGCAAAGGAACTGACCGTTGAGGAGAAGCTGAAATCGCTTTTCCACCTCCAAACCATTGATTCTGAACTCGACCAGATTGTGCGGCTGAAGGGCGAACTTCCTATGGAAGTGAGCGACCTGGAGGATGAAATCGCGGGGCTTGAAACGCGCACCCACAAGATTGACGATGAGATGGCTCACCTCGAGGAGGAAGTCGCCAAAAAGAAAAACACCATCAAGGAATCGGAGGCGCTCATCAAAAAATACCAGAAGCAGCAAAACAACGTGAAGAACAACCGCGAGTATGACGCGCTGACGAAAGAAATAGAGCTGCAGAAGCTTGAAATCCAGCTTGCAGAAAAGAAAACCGGTGACATCAACGACCAGATCAAGGTGCAGAAGGATTTCATGAAGGATGCGAAAGACCACATCAAGGGGAAGAAAAAGGACCTGGAAAACAAAAAGGTGGAGTTGGAAAAGATCATCACGGAAACCGACAAGGACGAGGAGAAGCACCGCAAGCAGTCTGACAAGGCGCAGAAGGAAATCAAAAGTTTTGATGAGCGCCTCCTGACGGCTTACCAGCGCATCCGCAAGAATTACCAGAACGGACTTGCGGTGGTGAAAATCGAGCGCAACTCATGCGGGGGTTGTTTCAACCTTATTCCTCCGCAGCGGCAAGCCGAAATAGCCCAGCGCAAGAAAATCATCATCTGCGAACACTGCGGAAGGATACTTGTGGATGCGGAAATTGAGAAGGAGCAGGCAAAGGGGAAGGAGTAATCGGTTGGCAGTTTGACAGTTGTCAGTTGTCAGGAGAGAGAGAATTTTTCCGTCCGGCCTGCGTCATGCGGGCAGGCGCTTCGCTCACAATGACGCTTCGAATCGGCTATTTTGGAATTTGGATTTTACTATTCCCGCTGCATTCGTTCCCGCAGCAATTCGATTTTAACGAAAAATGCAAAGCTGCCTACCGGGAGATTTTTAGCCTCCGGCTGGAGAAAGGAGAGTCGCTGATCGCGGAGGAAAAGAAGCTGCGCCCTGATAACCTCATCCCGCTTCTCCTTGGGAACTATATTGATTTGCTGAACATCGTCATCACGGAAGATGAAAGCCAGCTTGCCTCATTCAAGGCAGACAAAAGCAGCCGCATTGATGAATTGAAAAAGGGAGATGCCGGCTCGCCCTGGCTGCTGTGCGCGCAGGCTGAGGTACATCTGCAATATGCGCTGGCGTCCATCCTGTTCAGGGAATATCTCACAGGTCTGCTGGAAATGAGGAAAGCATCCATGCTGCTGGAAGAGAATGAAAGGAAATTTCCTGGTTTTAAGCCGGGAATGGAGAAATATTACGTCATCCAATCGCTGCTGGGGGCAATTCCTGAAAAATATAATTGGGGATTGAGAATAATCGGATTGAGCGGAAATCTTGAAGCAGGCATGACGGGATTAGAAAAATTATCAAAGGATGATTGGGGCGATGCCAATTTTCTGCGCGGGGAAGCGGTGCTCACGCATGCTTTGCTGCTGCTGCATCTTGAAGGAAAAAGGAATGAAGCATGGGAAGAGGTCAGCGAAAAATTTCCTGAACATGGAAATCTGTTCTCATATTATGCCGCTCTGAAAATCGCGGTTTATAGCCATCATAATGATGAGGCGCTCCAAATGATTGATAACATTCCATCGGGAAATGAATACGCGCAAATTCCCATATTGAATTATTACATCGGGCTTGCCCTCTTGCAAAACTTAGACACAATGGCAATAGCCGCCTTTCGGGAGTTCCTTTCAACGAACAAAGAAGCGAGCATGGTTAAAAGCGCCTATCACAAAATAGCATGGGCTTATCTGATAAACGGCAAAACGGAAGGTTATTACAGGCTTATGAACCTCATGAGAAGCAACGGCATCGCTCAGGCTGATGCTGACAGGCAGGCGATGCGGGAAGGTGAAAACCCGCTTCCTCCCCATCCTGAATTGCTCAAATCGCGCCTGCTGTTTGACGGGGGGTATTTTAAAAGGGCGCTGCAAATCCTTGAGAACATTCCGCATGATTCATTGGCTCAAAAGCAATATCAATTGGAGCTTGCCTACCGGCAAGGGCGCATTTTTGATGAAACGGGTGATACTGTTCGCGCTATTGAACGTTATATGGTAACAATAAACCAGGGGAAGGAGGAGCCCTGCTACTTTGCCGCCAGTGCAGCGCTGAACCTCGGACTGATCTATGAGGCAAAGGGAAACTATCAGCTTGCCAGACAATACTTCATCGAAAGCCTGAAGATGGATAATCATGAATATAAATACAGCCTCGCGCAGAAAGCAAAGGCGGGGTTGGAAAGGCTGAAGTAATATCATTTTGAATTTATACTTTGAACGGAATAAATTGCGCCATTGAGCCGTTTACAGTGACTGTAAACCGTAAACATATAAACTGTAATGTACCCCCCGGTATTTCAGCCATAACGGAACAAATTCTTAAATTGCAGTCATGAGTTCGAGGTATTGGATTCCGGCACTGATGGTTTTGTTCATCGCAATCGGCTCATGCGATGACGATGATGCCATTGACGAAAACGGGTATGATCCCAAGCCCTATGCGCTAACCGTCCCGGATGGATTTCCACCGATGGATATTCCCGGGGATAATCCGCTTACGGTAAAAGGAGTGGAATTGGGAAGAATGTTGTTTCATGACCCGATTCTTTCCGCTGACGGTTCCCAGTCATGCGCAAGCTGTCATGCGCAGGATTTTGCATTCACCGATAAAAACCTTCGTTTCAGCGTTGGCATTGATGGCTTGTCCGGAGATCGAAACGCGATGGCGATAATCAACCTGGGCTGGTCGTCATCATTTTTCTGGGATGGGCGGGCCGGATCTTTGGAGGAACAGGCGTTGGGTCCGGTTGTTAATCCGATAGAAATGCATAATACGTGGACAAATGCCGTGGCGCAATTGCAGGCTCATCCCGACTATCCGAAAAGGTTCTTTCAGGCTTTCGGCACCGATCAGATTGATTCGATGCTCGTGGTGAAAGCCATCGCCCAGTTTGAAAGGACATTCATCTCATCCGACTCGCCATTTGACTTGCGCGAACGCGGAGAGGGAAACATGTCGGCTGCCGCGCGCAGGGGGGAAATTCTTTTTATAACGGAGAAGGGCGATTGCTTCCACTGTCATCCTCCCAGCGGGATGCTTTTTACAGATGACCGGTTTCATAATAACGGACTTGATTCTGTATTCTCAGATATTGGTCTTGGAAAAATCACGGGGAACCCCAATGATAACGGCAAATTCAAAACCCCCACCTTGCGCAATGTTGAATTCACCGCACCTTACATGCATGACGGGCGCTTCCAGACTTTGGAGGAGGTGGTTGAATTTTATACTTCCGGTGTCACGATTTCACCGACAATTGACCCCCTGATGACCAAAGTGAATGGCAGGGCTGACCTGACGGACCAGGACAAAGCCGACCTCGTGGCTTTTCTCAAAGCATTGTCGGATTCCAAGTTTACCAGTAATTCGGGGTTTTTCAGCCCGTTCTGAGAGACGGTTTAATTTTACATTAAATCATAATATACCATCGGTAATCAGGTATTCGAACTTTTGCTGAGTAGCCCCCCGATGGTGTATCCTCCGAAGGAGTCCGGAGTCCTTCGGACCGATCACAGTTCGTTTTTTACATTTGCTTCGGGATAACAGAATGATAATGGAACGCTGATGACGCAGATTGTGCAGATAACCGCTGATTGTTTTATCTGCGGCCATCCTGTTTTTCTGCGTCATCTGCGTTCTGTTTATAATTTTAAACAGTCCCTAAGAAACAATAGTCCGTTATTTTGTTATTTTTTATAAGGTCAGGGCTAAAGCCGTTGTAAACATTCAGTTCTCCATTAATCCCGTCTTTAAAGGCGGAGTTAATGGATGCTCCGTCAACAAAGGGCTTTAGCCCTGACGTAAAAAAACTACCGGACCATTCAAGAAAAATAGTGATCCTTAATTCCGGCATGTGGGCAGGAGTTTTTCTTCCAATTCAACGGCATTGCTGCCGCTTCGGGCATCCATGACAGAAAGGGGTTTCAGGTAAATTGACAAGAAGTTTGCCGGAAGATTGTGCGCTTCAACTAATGGCGCCATCCATTCAAGCCTTTCCCGGGCAATGATGCTGAAATTTGTTTTTTTGCCACCCTTGAGCAACTCATCTTCATCAATAACCATTTTGCTGAAATCATTGGCTTTTATCTCGGACAGAATTTGAATAAAATCCTTCGGACCGCCATCGGGCGCCCTTATGGTCATGTTGTAATGGGCGTCCTGCACGATGAGATTGTCTTCAATTTTGAGAAGGTTGAATTGATGCGTAAACCTTGAATTTTCAAAGCCGCAATTGTAGATGTATGCGGCATATCCAGCATGAACATACAATTTAGCGAGCAGGGAGCTTGAAAGTCCGCAATTCCCTACCAGGCTTCCTGATTGCATTAGTGAAAGACATTCAAATGGCGCCATGTTTTCAAATGGGGCCTGGTTATAATAAATGCTTATGCTGTCATCCGGCATTTTCCTGTTCAGCCTGGCAGACAGGTATTTCCTGATTTGATCTGCTATTTCATAATCCGAAATGGCAAGACGGTGCAATGAATCAAGAAATCTGTCGAATTCCTTCTTTTCATCATTTACAGCGGAATTTGTTTTATCTGTAACGGCAGGCTTGCATGAAGCAATAATAGCCATGCCAAAGGCTGCCATTATCAGGTTCAATGTAATTGAGTTCATAAACTTATAGCCCTGTTTTGTTGCAATCATGCTGATTACCTGATGCCATTTCTGATTTAAAGGTTTAAAGTTGTCTCATTTTGCGAAAAGGAAGGAGGGAGGAATTCTAAAAAATCGGTTCATCGCAAAAATCCGTACCTATACACCATCGGTAATCAGGTTTTCGAACTTTTACTGAGTAGTCTCCGATGGTATATCCTCCGAAGGAATCTGCAGTCCTTCGGACCGATCCCAGCCCGTTTTTACATTTGCTTCGGGATACATTAAATGATGCGCTATTCAATGAGACGCCTGCGGGGTTCAATTGACTGTTCAGATTCTCCCTTCTATAATAATGCCAACCTTTCAGGGATAAAACCCCGAAGGGATGAAATGATTATCGAAAACATCTCCGTAAATCCTTTTTTAACTCCGAAAGAGCGGTATATCAATTTTCTGAACAGCGAAATAAAAATCAGGTACGCATTTTTGCAATAAACCTAAAAATTCTGCCATTTACTTCTTCTGCCATTTACTTCCTCTTGTTCTGAATAGGGAAGGAGTGAGGTGATAAAAAGAACAATTTTTAGAACTACCCGGTCGCAATTATATTTTATTGCGCTCTATGGAAAAACACAGTGAGCCTGCGGCAATGAACCGTCCGGTTTAACTTTGCCGCATGATTTTTGTTTCCAACGTTACCAAGCTATTTTCCGGTGAGGAGTTGTTCGATGGCATTTCTTTTCTCATCAATCCGAAAGACCGGATCGGATTGGTGGGCAAGAATGGCGCGGGCAAGTCAACGCTGATGAACATTATTGCCGGCAACATCCAGCCTGACGGTGGCGCGGTGGAGGTGAGCCAAAACAGGAAGATCGGCTACCTGCCGCAAGAGTTGAGGATAAAGCCGGGAAAAACGGTTTTTGAGGAAACGATGACTGCGTTCAAAGAAGTGATGGAGGTCGAAAAAGAAATCGAACGCATCACGCATGAGTTAGAGAACCGGAGCGATTACGACTCTGCCGAATATCATAAGCTGCTCGATGACCTTGCGCATAACCATGATCTCATCAACCACCTGGGCGGCAGCGACCGCGAAAGCAACCTCGAGAAAGTGCTGAAGGGGCTTGGCTTCGAGCCGGAGGATTTTCACCGACCGCTTGCGGAGTTCAGCGGTGGATGGCAGATGCGCGTGGAGCTGGCGAAGCTGCTGCTGCGCATGCCCGACCTGCTGTTGCTTGACGAGCCTACCAACCACCTCGACATCGAATCAATTCTGTGGCTCGAGGATTTTCTTAAAAACTATCCGGGCGCAGTGATGATGGTGTCGCACGACCGCATGTTTCTCGATAACGTGACCACGCGCACCATCGAAATCGTATTAGGGAAAATATATGATTACAAAGCGCCTTACACGAAGTATCTGACCATGCGGCAAGAGCGCATCGAGCTGCAGCAGAACGCTTACAAAAACCAGCAGCGCGAGATCGCGCAGGCGGAGCGTTTCATCGAGCGCTTCCGATACAAAAACACCAAGGCAAAACAGGTGCAGTCACGCATCAAAGCGCTCGATAAAATGGAGCGCGTTGAAATTGATGAGACAGACACCAGCAAGCTGAATATCTATTTTCCTCCCGCGCCCCGTTCTGGCGAGATTTCGCTTGAAGTGAAGGACGTGAGCAAAAGCTATGGCAGCCATCTTGTATTTAAAAACGTGAGCCTCACCATCGAGCGGGGCGACAAGGTTGCGTTTGTGGGGAGGAATGGCGAGGGCAAGTCAACGCTGGTGAAGGTTATTTCCGGCAAGGAAAAATATGAGGGAAACATGCGCATCGGGCATAATGTGAAAATGGGCTACTACGCGCAGATACAGGACGGAACGCTGGATGAAACCATCAACGTGTTGCAAACCATCGAGGGGGAAGCGACAGGCGAGTGGAGCAACACTTCCCGCATCCGCGGCTTGCTCGGTGCATTCTTGTTCGGTGAGGAAGCGATTGATAAAAAAGTGCGGGTGCTCTCCGGTGGTGAAAAATCGCGATTGGCTCTGGCAAAATTGCTGCTGAAGCCCATCAACCTGCTGATTCTTGATGAGCCTACCAACCACCTTGACATGTCTTCCAAGGAAGTGCTGAAGCAGGCGCTCGTGAAATATGACGGCACGATGATCATCGTTTCCCACGACCGCGATTTTCTGCAGGGGCTGACAAATAAGACTTATGAGTTCAGTCATCAGCGCGTGAGGGAACATCTTGGCGACATCAACGACTTCCTTCGCAATCACAAGGTGGAAACCTTCCGAGAGTTTGAGGCGGTGGGCGGGAACAAGCAAGCGGCAAAGGGCAATGAGCAAGAGGCAAAAGAAAAACGGAAGGAGCAAGTTGCGGATAGCAGTCGTCAGGATAGATTGTCGAACAAAGAAAAATATGAGATGAAGAAACAGCGGGAAAAGGAGGTGCGAAGGCTTAAATCGCAGGTGATGAAATATGAGCAGGACATCGCCATGCTCGAAACGGCAATCTTTCATCTGAACGGAAAAATGTCCCACCCGGATTTTTACAACGATCCCGTTGCCTCGCAGAAAACAATCGAAGAGCATGAAAGTTTGAAAAGGAAAATGGAAACGTTGGTTTCCGGGTGGGAAAAAGCAGCGGGCGAATTGGAGAAGATGGAGAAAGAGAACACATAATTTCATTCCTCCAATTACAACCTCCTTTGCAAAAAGAAATTGACCTCCGGGTTTCTCCAGAGATTGCTGCAGGCGGTTCGTTGTTATTAAAAGAAGTTGCAAGACAATCAGGAGTTCCTTCCAGCGATATCCGGCACATCGAAATTCTGAAGCGCTCGGTTGACGCGCGGCAGCGCGCAGTCAAAATCAATCTGCGGATCCGGATCTATTTAAATGAAGACTTTGAAGAAAATCCTGTAACGCTTCCCGGGTATCCTGACGTTTCGCATCAGGAAGAGGTCATCATCATTGGCGCTGGTCCTGCGGGATTGTTTGCAGCTTTGAAATGCATTGAACGGGGAAAAAAACCTTTAATATTTGAACGCGGCAAGGATGTGAGGGAGAGGAGGCGTGATTTGAAAGCCATCAATATTGAACACGTTGTCAACGAAGATTCCAACTACTGCTTTGGCGAGGGAGGTGCCGGGGCGTACTCTGACGGCAAACTCTACACGCGCTCCACCAAGCGCGGTGACGTGCAGCGCATCCTGAAGATGCTCGTTGCGTTTGGCGCGTCAAAGGAAATTTTGGTTGACGCGCATCCGCACATCGGCACGAACAAGCTTCCCGCAATCATCACCGCCATTCGTGAACAAATCATCAGGCACGGAGGTGAGATTCATTTCAATTCGAGGGTAACAGATATTTTGCTGAAGGGAAATATTGTTGCGGGCATTCAAATTCAGAAAGGCGAAACCATTCGCGCATCGAAAGTAATACTTGCCACCGGGCATTCAGCCCGCGACATCTTCGGGCTGCTTCACCGCAAAAACATTGCGATTGAATCCAAGCCGTTTGCGCTGGGTGTGAGAGTGGAGCATCCGCAAGCGCTGATTGATAACATTCAATATAAATGCGACAGGGGCAAGTATCTTCCGCCAGCGCCATACAGCATCGTGAAGCAGGTAAACGGCAGGGGAGTCTATTCATTTTGCATGTGTCCTGGCGGAGTGATTGCGCCCTGCGCTACCCAACCGGGAGAGGTTGTCACCAACGGATGGTCGCCCTCGAAACGCGATCAGCCTTTCGCTAATTCAGGAGTTGTAGTTGAACTGCGAAGCGCTGACTTCAAAGCGTTTGAAAAAAGCGTACCGCTTGCAGCGATGGATTTTCAGCAATCCATCGAACAGCTTGCATGGCGCGAAGGAGGGAAAACCCAAGCCGTTCCCGCGCAGCGGCTTGTTGATTTCACGCAGGAGAAGCAGTCACAGAATCTTCCGGCTACATCTTACAAGCCGGGAATCACTTCTGTGGAGTTGCGAAGCGTGCTGCCGGATTTTATTTACCGCGCCTTGCAGGAAGGATTCAAACAATTCGGCAACGCGATGAAGGGCTATCTCACCAACGATGCGGTTGTTCATGCGCCCGAATCGCGGACGTCATCTCCCGTCCGCATTCCGAGAGATAAGATTTCTTTGGAACATGTTTCGGTCAAAGGGCTTTATCCCTGCGGTGAGGGAGCGGGTTATGCGGGCGGAATCATTTCGGCAGCGATTGACGGGGAGAGGTGCGCGGAGAAAGCGTCATGCTGAATGGAACGAAGCGACCGAAGAATCTCCGATGACGCGATCATTTCATCCAACTTCACCCGTTCCTGCCTTCCCTCTCCAGAAGGCTCCAGAAGGAGAGGGAGCAAGTGGTAGAATTTTTAGAACTGCCCTATAGTAATTGAAATCAGCTCAAAGCAAAAATGAGACAACTGTATGCAAAATGGCATTACTTCACCAACAACACTTTCAATCCCACCGTGTTATCGCCTGCCGCCATCCTGACGTGGTACAAGCCCTGGGTGAGCGATTTGCCGGCATCATCATCGCCCGCCCATTCGATGACGCGCTCACCGGCCTCAAAATTTCCGCGGATGTGTTTGACTTCCTTTCCGAGCAGGTCGTGAATCACGATGCTGACGGCTTCGTCTTCGGGCAGCGTGAAGATGAGGCTGGTGGTGTTGGAGAACGGGTTGGGAACAACGGACAGATTGATGATTGACGGTTGATGATTGACGGCTGACGGTTGTCCGCCAACCTTGACTATCCCGTCTTGCGGCACGATGTTAAGAAGGTCGAGGTTTTCATTGCAAGCTTCGCTTAGCGTAACTTCAGAGCCGATTTTGATTTCCGATTGCGAGCCTTCAGCGCCCGCCACCCTGAATCTCAACCCGAACAAGGCTTCATCATCGTGGAGCGTTACGCCCCTTGTCATCTCATCATACCAGAGCGTGGTGAGCATTCCTTCATCGGCTTCGCCAGCGCCATAAAAACCATGCAGCGACATATTAACAATTTCGAGCAACTGTAGCGCTTCCGCATCCCAGGAAAGAGTGAACTGGTAGCCGGCAACATTATTGAAATCCTTTACCTTCACCGGCACGATGACCTCATCACCGCGCACTGCAATATATTCATCCATTGAAAACAGGACATCCGCAACAGCACCGCGCTTGGGAATGAGCGGGTTCCAACTGTTGTTGACGTCACCGAGCTTCATGCCGATGAAATTCTGGTTGATCTGACCGGAAGCTATGCTTGCGTATGCCCTGAAGTCGTCAAACGGGAATGGCGATGGCTCCGTGAAATTGAAATCGCTGCGGACAAACGCCCAGAGCTTTCCGTTCGGATATGTTGGCGATTTCGCCAGTATCACGGTCCTCATGAGCACTATGTCGAGCGTACTGATGGTTTGCGAGAAATTGACGTCAGCCGCAATTTTTTTGTAGGCAGAACTCAGCGGCTGGATGGCAAGGATGTGCCGCTGTATCATGATGATGTCAAATGTGCTCACCCCGTTGTTGGTGATGGAGTCGTTGCTCTTGGAGGGCGTGATGGTGAAGCTGCTTCCATTGCCCACCGTGAAGTTGTAAAGCCCGTCCTGAGCGGTAACGTAAGTGACAGGGGGTCCGGCAGTACTCCTGCTTAAAGTTACGGTGGGCACAGGATCGCCCATTTCGGAAACAACAGCGCCAGAAATGTTGACGTTGCAATTTGGCAGTGGCGTGTTCACGCAGCCCCCATTGCAGGTGTCGGTGGTGCAGGGGTTGCCGTCATCGCAATCCAGCGCGGGGTAAGCGCAGATGCCGTTATTGCACGAATCAACGGTGCAGGGGTTGCCATCGGTGCAGTTGGCGGTGTCGCAGGGGTTGTCGCAGCCGGGAATGGACGGGAAGATGCAGTTGCCGTTGCGGCAACTGTCGGTGGTGCAGAGGTCACCGTCATCACACTCCACAGGGGTGTAAACGCACTGCCCCGCCACGCACTCATCGGTGGTGCAGAGCAGCCCGTCATTGCAGAAAATATCATTATGGATGCACTGTCCGCTGAGGCAGAAATCATTGGTGCAGGGGTCGCCATCATCGAGGATGCACAGCGGGTCGTGCTCGCAGCCGAGGCTGGCGCAGGTATCGTCAGTGCATGCGTTGCCGTCATTGCAGGAGATGGGGAGGTGCAGGCAGCTTCCGTTGCCGCAGGTGTCGCGGGTGCAGGGGTTGTTGTCATTGAGGTTGCAGGTGGGCGTGTGGGTGCATGTGCCGTTATTGCAGGCATCTGTGGTGCAGGAGCTGCCGTCAGCGCAGTTTTTCGGGAAATGGGCGCATTCGTCACTGATGCAGGTGTCGGTGGTGCACGGGTCGGTGTCAGCGCATATCCCCGGATTGCCGGCACACGCGCCCGTGCCGCAGGTATCCGTATGCACACACGATCCGTTCAGACACTGGTCGGTGGTGCAGGCGTCCCCGTCATCGAGGTCGCAGGTGGAGTCGTTGACGCAAACGCCCGCCTGGCAGAAATCATTGGTGCATGGGTAATTGTCATTGCAATTTTTCTGCACGTGCAGGCAGGCGCGGTTCACGCAGTAGTCGTCCGTGCAGGGGTTGTTGTCGTTGAATTGGCAGATAGCCTGGAAAATGCAGTTGCCGCCCTGGCAGTAATCCTGGGTGCAGGAATTGTTGTCGTTGCACACCAGCGGAGTGTGGGCGCAGTTGCCGCTGAAGCAGTTGTCAACGGTGCACGCATTGTTGTCAGCGCAGTTGATGGGCGTGAAAACACAATTGCCGTTCACGCAGGCGTCAGCGGTGCAAAGGTTGCCATCGTTGCAGATGAGCGCGTTGTTGGCGCACTGCCCGTTGCCCTGGCAGTAGTCTTCGGTGCATGGGTTGTTGTCCTCGCATTTGTAGCTATGCGAGCAGCCGCCATCGCAGGAGTCAACCGTGCACGGGTCGTTGTCGGTGCATGATAAAATAACATCAGCCGTGTCGCTGCACCCGGCAAGGTCGGTGGCAAAAATGTGATAGGTTCCGAGCGGAATGTCGTTCCACGTGATGGCGGATCCTATCGAATCGCTCCATGTCGCGATGAATGAACTGAAATCGCTCACATATAAATACGCAAACCATTGGCCGCTGCAGGTGAGGGAAGACACATCGGCAGTGATGGTATTGTTATCGCAGTCAGCAACGGTCTTCTGCACATTCTGAACCTTGACGCGGCAGGGTGGACCGGACGGAACGGTGATGAGCTCCTGCGTGGCGCAACTGCCTGCGTTGTCACGCAAAATGATTTTATAATCTCCTGATTCAAGATTCTCCCACAATATGGCTGAGCCCTGCGTGTATGTCCAGGAATCCACCACTTTGTCAAACTCATCAAAGAGGGTGGCGGTCCAATCGCTGTCGCACACAAAGGCATTCACAACGGCATTGATGGAAGCGTCATCGCACCCTGCAACGCTTGTGGGCGTTGACGCCACAGTATCAGCACCAATACTGCACGGAGCGCCCGCGGCAATGATGATGTCAGTGGAGTCGGCACAGCCGCTTTGAAGATTGGTGGCCACCATCAGGTAGCTGCCCGCAAAAAGGTTGTCCCAAAATATCGTATCGCCCTGCGTGTGTGACCAGCTTCGCTGAACCACATTGGCGTAATAGAGATAAGCATTCCATGCGGTGCAGCCGCCCGGATTCACGGCAGCGGTGATGTCCCCATCAGTGCAGCCTTCCACCGAATTGGCATGGTAAAAGGGAGTGTCAAGCACGAGCGTGCATTCATGGCTGCAAACGGCATTCTGGCAAATATCATTGGTGCAGGGGTTTCCGTCATCACATTGGTCGCTGCCGGCAATAATCTGCAGCACGTTGCTGACATTGGCATCAGAACAGTCAGAGCCTAAATTGTTTTTTGCAATCACCACTCTTCTGAACCATGTGGTAGCGGAAAGCGATCCGGGTATATATCCTTGAGTATTGTTTGGAGCATTTGCGGGAGCAAACCCGGTGGTATCAGAAGTGGTGCTGCTCTCCCAGAGAAATGCATAAGAATTACCTCCGGTCGGGAAAGAACCATTAATGTTAGCAGAAGTTTCTCCCGGGCAAACTATTGTCGGACCTGCATCAAAAGTGATGAAGTTGTTACCAACCTGCAGCACAAATTCAGTTAATGTAATGCTCTTGCAGGGAGTGGGAGTATTGGTGCACGGATCTATTCTCCTCACATAATAAGTTGTGGAACCACCCGTCATGGTAACATTGTAAGTGGCAGTGTTGACCCCCTGGATCAGGGTGCCCCCGCAACTTCCGGTAAACCACTCATACTGCGAGCCATTGCCGCCAACAGCGTTGAGAGAGGTTCCGGCTCCAATGCAAACATTAGTTCCCGCGCTGCTTGTTATGTTATCGGGTTCGGTTGCCGCATCAATGACCGTTATAGTAGTTCTTACGCAGGCACTTGTGCCGTTGCAGCCCCTTGCAAAAACATCATAGGTCAGCGTACCGGTTGCGATAGGGATAATATCAACGGAGCTTCCCTCACAGTCGCTGAAAAGCCCCAAGCCGGGAGGAGGATTGTTTTTGCATCCCAGGTCAAATAGAAATGGTGACGTCCAGTTGTAAACACTGCCATCGGCAAGGGAGCCGTTAACAGTAAGCGTTACAGGTTGTCCTACACAGATGGTATTGCTGACGGCTGGTGTCGGAGTGATAGTGATGCCGGTGACAGAATTTCCCCCGCCTGTGGTGAAAGAGTAAACCGGCATGTTTGCAGCAACTGCCGAACCGAAGGCACTGTTTTCCGGGACTATCCTCCAATAATAAGTGGTATTGGCAGCAAGCGCACCCGGGTTGAAAAAATTACCCGTCCTGTTGCTTCCGCCCGGTGCCATTGAAGGAGGGTTGGCTGTTCCGAAATAAACATCAAACGTGTTGGGAACGCCATCACAGGCAGACCATGAGATGATGGCATTGCGGCATTGGTTGGTGGCGCCATTTGCCGGGAAATTGTAATAGATGCAGGTGGGCACTCCGGTTGCCGGAGCCGGAGCGGTGCGGGTGAAGGAAATTTTGGAATTAGTTGCGGGAACGGTTGAAAGATTGTTCACGTGGGCGCTGGTGAACGTGGCGGTGTTTGCCGTTTGCTGCGAAAGCAACTGGGACGTTGTTGGAGATGAAGTGAGCGAAGCGGAGTTCAACCCGCAGCTATAACTTGGGTCATCGCTCTCGTCTGAACCTGTTGCCATTATGCCGTAAACAAATTCAATGTTTCCTGATGTTTCATATAGTTTAATCTGAAAGTTATAATTGCCGTAGCTGCAAGGAGAGCAGTTGTCGTCATTCACATATTTGGACATGCCGCGCCACTGCACGGTTAAGAGGCGATTGGGTGAAGTGCCGCTGACCTGGTAGTGGATGCTTTCATCGCTGTCGAAGCCTTCAGTATTCACATCATCATAAAAAGGCGCAATTGCTGAGATAGTGCCTTTGGTGCCGGGCGTTGAGAAAATTTCATTATCACCGGAATAGGCATCGCCATCACCGCAGGCAGGCAAAGGTGATCCGGTGGCATTGGTGGCAATGTTGAACGTAAGAAATCCGTTCATTCCCACCCTGAACTGCGTTTGCGGGCTGCCGTCATAGTAGAAAGTGAAGCCGATGTTGATGGGGTTGCTCAAGTTTTCATCCGAACTGGGAGTAATGATGGGAAAGCCAAAAAGATAAACGGTATCATAGTTGCGCCAGGAAGTAACGGCTGTTCCGCCCGAGATGTCTCCGTATGCAATGCCGGTGGTGCGGGTAATCATGTATGCGTCAAGTCCGGCTTGCACGCTGTTAATGCAGAACAGGCTTAAAAAAATGAATGTAAAAAATACAGTTTGTATATAGAGCGAGCGTTGCTGGCGAATTAATGCAGACATCAGGAGAAAGATTGGAAACAGGAAAAGTAAAAAAAAATCCTGAATGTTTATAGAAATAGGGTGAACAAATGTTATTGATAAGCACACTCGTGGCACGACTTGGAGTCGTACCACGAGTTTCTGACTTTGACGGCACTCCGTTATCCTTCTTGGCAATCACGATATTGCCCGTCAGGAACGATAGGTTAATTTTTCTGAGAGCGTGAAAAACACCTGCGCCACATGAAACGCAGAGAGCGGTTTCAATGGATTATGAAATCAGGCAAAACGTTCTGTAGAAAAACAGAGGAAGTTCATCTCACAACCATCACCGCCTTGCCATGCCGCGTGGTTTTTTCCGTTTGCAGACGGTATATGATCATGCCTCCGGAAATGGTGCCGGGAATGAATTTGATTTTTTGCATCTCCGCAGCTTTCACATCTCCCTCAAACAAGGTTGCAATTTTTTGCCCGGCTGCGTTGAACACGTCAACCCTTGCTTTGGAATCTTCCGGCAATGAGAATTCGATGGCGAGCCTGTCTTTAAACGGATTGGGATAAGCGCGCAGCGAAATTTCATCTTCCGCGCTTTCCTTGCTGTTCAATGATCCTTCTCCGCTCATCTTCAGCGCGCTCTCAATAAGGGTAACCGTTATTGACAATGGAGTTCCCGATGTGCCGGAGGCATTATTGCCGCTGTAGGGGGCAGCCGTGATGGTGTAAACTCCCGGCTGCACGTTCCAGTTATAATAATTGCTGTTATTGTCGCCTGCAAGCGCATAGGGGGCAATGTTCTCGATTCTGAAACTGCTATTCGCGTTCAACCCGAACTTCACGCTTTCAATGTGTTCACCGCAGAAAACATTGGCTCTGACATTGATTGGTCCTGTTGCTGACAGATCAATCACAGCGCCATCAGCAAGCGGTCCGATATCGGTATTCAATGTTGCATCCACGAGCGTGAAGGATGTCACGGCTATATCACTGACCTGGCACGGTTGAGTGCCGTCAATGATAACAATGGTGATTTCATGATACGTGCCGGCAATGCCGGCTCCGTTATTTCCGCTGTACGGGATAGCCCTGATGGTGTAAACACCGGGCTGCACATTCCAGGGGTTATAGTTGCCACCGTTGTCGCCTGCTATCGTGTAGAATAAAAGGTTTTCCATGATATGGAAATTGCCGTTCAACAGGAATTTCACGCTCTCAATGCTGTCGTCAAGGCAGACATTTGCCCGAACAGTGATGGATGGCGAAACAGAAAGATCAATCGTGTCGCCATCGAGCAATGGTCCCAAATCCTGATCTGCCGCAGCATCCACAAGGGTGAATCCGGTGACCTGCCTGTAATCTCCACCGCATGGAGATATTGTTCCGTCAATGATGACAATGGTTATTTCATGATAAATGCCAATGATGTCGGTTCCGTTGTTGCCGCTGTATGGAATTGCCCTAATGGTGTAAACACCCGGCTGCACATTCCACTGATTATAGTTGCCGCCATTGTCGCCTGCAATCGTGTAGAATAAAATATTTTCCATTATATGGAAACTGCCGTTCAGCAGGAACTTCACGCTTTCGATATTTGCCGTGGCGCAAACGTCAGCGCGAACGCTGATTGACGGTGTTACCGAAAGGTCAATGGTGTCGCCATCATTGAGTAATCCGATGTCCGAATCGGTTGCGGCATCAACCAGCGTGAACGACAGCACTTTTCTCTCATCAACAAACAGGCAGCCACCATTAGAGCATGAGTCTGTTGTGCATGGGTTGTTGTCATCACATATCAATGGCGCGTGTGCGCAACCACCGTTCTGGCAAATATCGGTGGTGCAGGGATCGCCATCATCGCAACTGATGAGCGTATTTTGACAACCCCCGTTGACACATTGGTCAACAGTGCACGCATCAAGATCATCGCAGTCAATGGGCGTATAAACGCAGCCCGCAGGATCACACTGATCAGCGGTGCAAGGATCATTGTCATCGCAGTTAATCACCGGAGTATTTACGCACTGCCCGTTCACGCAACTGTCTTGCGTGCAGCTATTAAAGTCATCGCAATTAACAGGCCGGCTCAAACACAAACCGTTGATGCATGAATCGGCAGTGCATGGATCTCCGTCATCGCAATTCAGAGGCGTGTTGACACAAATGTCAATCAAACATTGGTCATCCGTGCAGGGATCGTTGTCATCGCAACTGCCCAGCACGTTTTTGCACAAGCCGTTGAAGCAAAAGTCATTGGTACATTCGTTTCCGTCATCGCAGTCAACCGGGAAGTACTGGCATATTCCGCCAATGCAGGAATCTATTGTGCAGGCATTGTTATCAGCGCAAATCTTCGGGCGGTTCTGGCAAACTCCGTTTTGGCAGAAATCGGTGGTGCATGAATCGCCATCATCGCAGTTGATCAAGGGGTTGATGCAAACACCGCCTGCGCAGGAATCAATCGTGCAGAGATTTCCATCCGCGCAACTTAGGAGGACATTCTTGCAAACTCCGTTCTGGCAGAAATCGCGCGTACAGTCGTTGCCGTCATCACAGTCCATCAATTCATTCTCGCAAACTCCTCCATTGCAGAAGTCAATCGTGCACGGATCGCCATCCACGCAATTCAACGGTCGGTTCAGGCAATTACCGTTAACGCAAACGTCATTGGTGCAGGGATCGGAATCATTGCAGTTAATGGGAGTGAAAGCGCAGGTTCCATTTACGCAGGAATCAGCGGTGCAAGGACTTCCGTCAACGCAGTTAATTGGAGAATGAAAACATGAGCCGCCCGTGCAGAAATCATTGGTGCAGGCGTCACTGTCATCGCAATTCATGGAAGCGAAATCACAAACACCGTTGTTGCATGACTCATTGGTGCACAAATCACCATCGTTGCAATCGGAATTTGTCTGACAGCACCTGTTCTGATGGAAGCAACTTCCGTTGATGCAAACATCTATTGTGCAGGTATCATTGTCATTGCAGATAACAGGCGTGAAAACACAGCCTGCAAGGGATGCGCAGGAATCGGTCGTGCACAAGTCTCCATCGCTGCAGTTGATTGGCAGGAATGTGCAACCAGAAAGGGGATCGCATCCGTCAGCGGTGCATGAATCATTATCACTGCAAGCGACAGGCGTGAATGTGCATCCAGTCAGAGAATTACAGTTATCTGTTGTACACAAATTGCCATCATCGCAATTGACTGAACCATGAAAACATCCTGACTGCGAATCGCAACTGTCAAGCGTACAGGCATCGCCATCATTGCAATCAATGCTGCTAAATACACAACCTCCATTAAAGCAAGTGTCTGCAGTGCACAGATCGCTGTCAGCGCAAATAAGCGTGTCGCAAGGATCACCGCATCCGGGGATAATGTCATTAACACATAATCCTGATAGGGTATCGCAACCATCATTGGTGCAGGCATCCCCGTCATCGCAATTCACGACCGTGAATGTGCATCCTGAAAGAGGATCACACCCATCCGTTGTGCAAAGGTTGCCGTCAACACAGGGAATTGACGGGTAGAAACATCCTGACTGAGCGTCACAGCTATCAAGCGAACAGGCGTTTCCGTCATTACAAATAATGATATTGAATTCACAGGCTCCATTCACGCAACCATCCGCAGTACATAAATCATTATCCGAACATATAAGCGTATCGCATGGATCGCCACAGCCGGGAATTGAGTCATGAGCGCAAAGTCCGGTCAGCGTGTCGCAATAATCATCGGTGCAGACATCTCCCTCTTCGCAATTCACCGGAGAGAAGAAACACCCGGTAATCGAATTGCAACTGTCAAGGGTGCACGGATTGCCATCATCGCAGGCAACGGGAACATGCGTTACGCTGCCGTTAACGCACATATCCGTTGTGCACTCATCTCCATCATCGGTGTTGACAGGATCAGAATAACAAAAACCATCCAAATCATCGCAATAGTCAGTAGTGCATAAATCGCCATCTTCGCAATCAACCGGAGTATAAATGCACAGACCGTTGTCACAAGAATCGGTTGTGCACAAATCATTGTCGTTGCAAATCACATCAGCGAACTCACACGCTCCATCCATGCAGGTGTCGGCAGTGCATAAATCATTATCAAAACAGACGAGCGTATCGCACGGATCGCTACAGTTGGGAATTGAGTCATGAGCGCAAAGTCCGGTCAGCGTGTCGCAGTAATCATCGGTGCAGATGTTTCCGTCTTCACAATTTAGCGGAGGGAAGAAGCATCCGGTAACCGAATTGCAACTGTCAAGGGTGCATAAATTGCCATCATCACAAACAACAGGGTTATGTGTTACACCGCCATTGACGCATACATCAATCGTGCACTCATCTCCATCATCCACATTTACCGGATCGGAATAACAAAATCCGTCCAAAGCATCGCAATAATCAGTGGTGCATAAATCTCCGTCTTCGCAATCAACCGGAGTGTAAGCGCACTGACCGTTATCGCATCCATCTGTAGTGCACAAATCGTTGTCATTGCAAATCACATCAGTGAACTCACACGCCCCATTAATACAGTTGTCGGCAGTACATAAATCATTATCAAAACATATGAGCGTATCACACGGGTCGCCACAGTTGGGAATGGAATCATGAGAGCAAAGTCCTGTGAACGTATCGCAATAGTCATTAGTGCATTGGCTGCCATCAGCGCAGTTCAGCGGGGTGAAAAAACATCCTGTAAGCGCATCGCAGCCGTCAGCGGTGCACAGTTCATTATCGTTGCAGGTCAACGGAGTAAAGAAACATCCGGAAGTTGAATCACAATTATCTATTGTACATTCGGTCAGATCATCGCAAATAACCGCGTCACAATCAAATATGCATGACGGATCATGTATGTTAAAGCATCCTGAGAAAGGATCACATCCGTCAATAGTGCAGGAATCGCTATCGTCACAGTTTATCGGGGTGAAGGTGCATCCTGTGATAATGTCACAACCGTTTGTTGTGCAAACGCTGTTGTCGTTGCAATTTACAGGTATGAAAGCGCATCCCGAAAGCGAATCACAGCCGTCAGTGGTGCATAAATCGTTGTCAAAACAGATTAGCGTATCGCATGGATTGGTGCATCCGGAGATGGTGTCATGCGTACATAACCCGCTCAATGTGTCGCAACCATCATCGGTGCAAGGATCGGCATCAGCGCAACTTACGGGAGTGAAAACACATCCCGTTTGGGCGCTGCAATCGTCTTGTGTACATAGGTTCCCATCATTGCAGGTAACAGGAGTATTGATGCAATTGCCGCCCACGCACGTATCGGTGGTACAGAAACTCTGGTCGTTGCAGTTGACGGGAGTATTCACGCAAAGCCCATCGGCACAATTATCAGAGGTGCATCCATTGTTGTCATTGCAGTTGATGGGGAGAGTTTCACATGTCCCGCTGTTGCATGAGTCAACCGTGCAGGCATCGCCATCAGCGCACTCGGCATTGGTCAGGCAGCATCCGGTGAACTGAACGAAAAGCGTGTTGGACCTGGCAGGGTTATTTGTGGCGCACGACAAGCTCGAATTCATTTCGCAATAAACGGAATCGCCATCCTGCAAAGCCGTTGACGTGAAAACATCACTGCCGCTTGATTGGAATACCGCATTATTCACGCGCCATGTAAAAATGGGATTCGAGCCGCCATTGACAGGAAAAGCCTGGAACCTCATAGAATCGCCTGCGCATGATCCTTGAAAAAGTATTTGAATAGAAACTCCTGCGGGAACAACAGATTGTATCCTTATCGTATCGGGGTTGCTCAATGCTGTAGCGGTTCTGATACATTCCGCGTTGGAAGTCATCGTCACCTGCACCACGTCCCCATCATTGAAATTGGCGCTTGTGTATTGGCTGTTCTGACCACTTTGCACGGAATCTCCATTCACCCTGAACTCATAAGTTGGCGCAGCACCTCCGGTAGTAGTCGTGGTGAAAACGGAAATCAAATTACCCGGACACGCAGGATTCGGACCGTGATATACAAACACACTTGGCGTGATGCTGTCAATCACGGTCATCACCACGTTGTTGCTCAGCACCGGGTTTTGCACCGGACATTCATAATCTGTGGTGAGGCGTACGCGAACCGCATCGAAATCCTGAAGCGTTGATGAACTATATGACAATCCTCCGTTCTGTACCACGGTGTTATTAAGCAGCCATTCGATGATTGGATTATTTCCCTCATTCGACAATGTTGCGTTAAACTGAACATTCGTCCCCTGGCAAATGGTAGTTTGTGGAATCGAAAGCGTAACCGAGGCGAGGAGGGTGTCAATCACGTTCATCGTGATGCTGTTGGACACCGCAGGAACGGGAGTTACGCACTGATGATCCCCGTACAACTCGCAATAGACGATACTGCCGTTGCCGAGTGACGATGAACTGAATGTGTCAGCCGCGCTGCTTTGCACCACAAGGTTATTCACGCGCCAATTATAAGTTGGCGCTGCACCGGGGTTTACGGCTGCCGCGGTGAAAACAACATTGGTTGCCTCGCAAATGGTATCATCCGTTACGGCAATGCTGACGGAAACCGTGTCGTAATCAACAACGGTCATATGGACTTTGTTGCTCGCAGCGGGATTGTTGGTCGCGCAAGTAATGTCTGATGTAACCACAACCCACACGCTGTCGCCATTGTTCAGCGTTGAAGAACTGTATTGATACAGAGCGCTATTCTGAACGCTCGTGCCGTTTACAAAAAATTCATAAGTGGGCGAGCCGCCATTGGTCACGTATGCGGTGAACGTTACTCCCGTTCCCTTGCAGATATTGGTGCCGCTTGGCGTGAGCGTAACGCCAACCGGCAGGCTGTAAATAATGTCCATGGTCACCGTAGCGCTTGTGTCAGTGTCGGCAAGGCGGCATTGGTAATCGGATGTCAGCACGCATTTTATTTCGTCATTGTCATCGAGGGAGTCGTTAGTGTAAATGAAGGACGATCCGCTTTGCACAAGCGTATCATTCCGAAACCATTGATAATCCGGATTACTTCCCTCATAAGAAGGAAATGCCGTGAAAGTAACCGGTGTCAGGTAACATACGTTGTTCAGGCTGGGGCTGATGAAAATGTCCGGCAAACCGGTGGGATAAGCATTAATGTAAACCGGGTTGCTGATTACCGGATTGCTGACGCAGACGGTATCAGCATACATATAACACCTGACGGTTTGATTGGTCACCAAAGCGGAAGTGGAAAATGTTGTTCCGCCTGTTTGCGCCAATATATTGTCAACGTACCATTCATATTGCGGGTTGACGCCCCCATTGGTAACATTCGTTATAGTGAATGTTGCCGTTGTTCCGTAACAGAAATTGTTCGTGTCACCTTCAATGGTGATGGAAGCCGCAATTCCGGCAGTGACATGCATTGTGATGCTGTTGCTTGTCGCGGGGCTCGGGGAAGCGCAGGAATCGCTTGGCGAAACTTCACATTTCACCACATCCCCATCGGAAAGTGCGGAAATTCCGAAAGGATTATATCCCTGGAATGCGTATCCTGCCCCGATAATGGTGTCGTTCACTTTCCATGTAAAGTAGGGGCTTGCGCCTCCGTTGACCGGCACTGCCGTAAACACTGCGGTGGTTCCCGAACAAACGGTGTCTGCAGGCGTGGAGATGCTCACCGAAGCTGACAGGTCCTGAGTGACTGCAAGATTCGTTACCCGCACGCTGTCGCATCCGAAGCGGTTGGTGAAATTATCATAATAGGTTCCCGGTGTTGTTTGATCCGCCCCGCCCGCAAAATAGGATTGCCCCTGGCAGATGGTTACATTGTTTACCGTGGTGTCGGAGTTCCGGATGGTGAAGGTTTTTAAAATCACCTCCTGGCAAAACGGGTTGGCGATCTCATTGATCTTTAATTCCACCGTAAATATCCCCGTTTGGTTGAATGTGAAATTGGCGAACGTATCCGCAGTGAAATCAATCGAGTCATCATCGAAGAAATCCCATTCCCGCGTGTAATCATTCGCATTCACCCCGCTGTTGGAAGCCGTCTTGTCAATGAATGTGATTTGCGTGCCGCGGCAGGTGTCGCCAATCATTTCAATTTCTCCGTTGCCGTAAATCGCGCAGTTGAAGTTGCCCACATAAAATGAATCTTTTGAATACACGCTCCATCGGTTTTCCGCATCTTTCACGCGCACATGCAGCCAATGTCCTCCAATGAGCAATGTGTTTGTCGGAGCCGTGAAATTGGCCATCACAGAATCACCCTGCGTGATATTGATGGCGGTTGCATTGCCGATTCCCGGATCGGTGTCAATGAAATATTCTGCCGCCACAATCGGGTCATCGGCAGGATTATCAATATAGATCAGCTTCTTGCTGAACACGCTCCATTGATCATTGCTGTATTTCACGCGCACGTAAACCATGTGTATTCCGAGGCTGAGCGATGCCGTTGGAATCGAGATATTATTAGCTTGCACAGAATCACCTGCAGCAAGTGAAATCGCAGTGCCGTTTCCAAATCCTGGATCAGTGTCCACAAAATATTCTGCAGCAACGATTTCAGGCGCTTCGGGATACTGAATGTGGATCAGCCTTTTGCTGAACACGCTCCATTCATCATTCGAGCTTTTTGTTCTGATGTAGGCGGTGTGTATCCCTGGAGAAAGCAAGGCGGTGTTGACTGTCGCAAGCGTGTCTATCGAATCTCCGGGAGTGATGGGGATGGGGATGCCGTTTCCGAATCCCGGATCGGTGTCATAAAAATATTCCGCTTCTTCAATCGGGTAAACGGGTTGCTGGATATGAACCGCCCGCTTGCTGAACACGCTCCATTTCCCGTTGGTGTCGCGTGTGCGGACATAAAGGGTGTGGATGCCGGGATTCAGCGAATTGGTGGGTATTGTATCAGCCAACTGAACAGAGTCGCCCGGAGCAACACTGATGGGTGTGCCGTTGC
Organism: uncultured Chitinophagaceae bacterium; assembly: GCA_964502525.1. Lineage (GTDB taxonomy): Bacteria > Bacteroidota > Bacteroidia > Chitinophagales > CAIOSU01 > DATLYB01. The sequence continues at coordinate 18,404 of CAZCXH010000001.1, read as the reverse complement.
CGAATCCCGGGTCGGTATCGAAAAAATATTCCGCTGCCGCAATCGGGAAAACGGGTTGATTAATCTGAATCACCTTTTTGCTGAACACGCCCCACCTGCCCTGCGCATCGCGCGAGCGGATGTACAGCGTGTGCAGACCGGGTTGCAATCCTATTGTGCCGAATGAAAATACCGCTCCTGCTCCCCCGCCCACCGAATCACCGGGGGTAATGGGCAATGCTGTTCCCAACCCAAAACCGGGATCGGTATCCCAGAAAAATTCTATGCGGTTGATTTGGGCGGAAGCCGGCAAACATGCCGCCAGAATAATTCCGGTGAGGAGGAGCAATCTTTTCGCAGCCTCACCCCCGCCCCCTCTCCGAAAGAGAGGGGAGTCCAAACGGATAGCACAGCAGTGGCGGAAAAACGAAATTGCATAACTCCAAAAGTTTGATCTGTTCAACGACAAAATGCCCGGACACCCTCTCCATTGGAGAGGGGCGGGGTGAGGCTTATTATTTAGCAACCATTCCATCACTGATTTTTTAAGCGCTCAGGAAAGGAATCAGTTAGTTGCTTTTCTCGCTTTCAGATTAATGTTAACAGGCGTTCCCTGCGGAACGGAATTATTGATGACGTTCAATATTTCCTGGTGGGGAAATGCTTTGGGGTATTTCCGGTTTTCCCAGTTGTAATTGCCGCCAAAAAGCCCGATGTCCGTTCCGTCAGTGCCTGTGTTATCACCGGGCGACCCATTGGCAACGCGATAGTTTTCAGCAATCGTATAGCCGTTGCCGGGAACAAAATTCACAAACTGAGGGTCCAGGTTCATAATGTTGTTATTGCCGGAAACTCCGTTGCCAATGGAATTGATGGCGGTCATCGTTGCGCCAGCGCTGTTGTAGATAATGTTGTTATTGAACACGCAATTCGCGCAATTCTGTCCAGTAATGTCGGTATAAGCCGCATCGGTCACCCAGAAAATGTTGTTTTCAAACAAAGTGCTGCTGCACGAATAACAGACCGGATACGTGTTGGAGTTGCTGCGCACCACGAATACATTATTGCGATAGGTGAAAGCGCTGTTGTTATAGGTTCCGATGTAGTAGTAATACAAATTGTATTCGAAATAGTTATTCTTTATGAGGATGTTATTAAGAACGCTGTTGTTGGAATAGTTGCTGATGAAATCATTCTGTCCGCTGGCGATAAATACGTTTCCCTCTATAACCCAATCACTGCAGGTGGCGTTATACCACTGCACGCCTGTAGTAGCGCTGGTAAAATAGTTGTTGTAAATACCGATGTCATTTACCGTACCGGTAGCCTGAATATACCCAATGTTAAAGCCTGTGACCACCGAGCTGTCAGAGCCGGTGGTGACGGAAATGCTATTAACAGACGGGCGATTCTCGTTTGAAACCTCAGGGTCAACACCGGCAGACCCGACAACGGTCAATCTCTTATTCAGCGTGAATGCGGCATAGGCGTAAGATGAGCCATACACCAGCAGGGTATCGCCAGCGGTGGCGTCAGTCACTGCCGCCTGAATGGCGCTGTAAGCGGCTGCCGAGCCGGGACTGTTGTCAACCGTAATTTTTGCAGCATGGGAAACAATGACCGCGCTGAACGAGATTGCAGAAAGGAGCATTAACTTTTTCATGGTTACAGGATTTTAATTTTCAATCAATTTATGAAAGGATAAGCAATTTGCAAAGTTTTGAAAAAAGCAAGGTAACCGGAATATGGCTTCCATGTTATCTTTTCGGGCATTTTCAATGTAATTCATGGAAATAAAACAATAAACGAAATACAGGGAAATAATGCCGGCAGCAATAACTACTACCGTGTCAAGTCAATTCTGTGCGTAGTTGTTTAATGTTTACCCGTTTACCGTTTACAGTTCTACCGATACAAGTCAGGTTTTCGATAAACCGAACGGTAGAATGTTTGGTAATAACCAAGAGCGCGTTTTCATGCCTTCTCAACTACTCCCGGTATTTTAACCGGAAACATGTAAACCATAAATCAGAAACAACCTGCCATGAGCGATTGACGGTGCGCTGCTGCAAATCCATAACCCTTACGCTTCCATAGTCACAAGTTCATTTTTCTCCACCGTTTCCTTTTCTTTTGAGTTCGGCTCGTTCCCGACTGCAGGAGGGGTCTCTTTTCCGGCAGCCTTTTCCTTTTTATAACTGGTGTAAACCGGGATGGCCGTGATAATGATCAGCCCGATGATGATATATTCCAGATAGTCCTTTATTCCCGGGAAGGCAGTTCCAAGGAAATAACCGGCACAGATGAGGCTGAAAACCCAAAGTACGCAACCGATAATGTTATAGAGCATAAAGACGCGAAAGTCCATCCTGATGACGCCTGCGAGGATAGGCGCAAACGTTCTGATAATAGGCAGAAACCGCCCCGCTACGAGGGCAAGCCCGCCCTGCCGCTTGTAGAAATCATCAGCCATGCGCACATAACGCTTTTTGAACAGCAGCGAGTCCTCGCGCCTGAATAGCGGAGGCCCTGCCTTCCATCCGAAATAATAACCGGCAAGGTTGCCGACAACGCCCGATGCGGTGACAGAGAGGAGAAGGATTGCAATATGCACCTGCAGCACACCCATGGCGCAGAGCAATCCGGCAGTGAACAGCAGCGAATCGCCCGGCAGGAAGAAGCCGAAAAACAACCCCGTTTCAGCAAATACCACAGCGAGCAGCAACACCAGCCCGCCATATACGATGATGCTTTCAGGATGAAAGAGTTTTTGTATGAGTTCCCACGATTCTGCCACAGGAAAGGATTGTTTAAGGCTGATGTCCAAAGTTCCGCAAAAACGATTGCATATTACGACTTGTGAGCTGATATTTTAGAGAAAGTATTGTTAAAAGATTTGAAACTTCGGAAGCCAAACCTCAACTTTTCTAAATCATTAACTTTACCCAGAGCAAATTGTCCCCTATGCACTACCACACGCTCGGCAGAATTCCCCACAAGCGCCACACGCAGTTCCGCAAGCCGAGTGGAGGATTGTATGCGGAGCAGTTGGTTTCTACGGAAGGATTCTCAGACATCTATTCATTATTATATCACACTCATCCGCCTACGCTGGTGGGAAAGGTGGATAAGCCTTATTCGGTGGAACCGCACATCGCGGAGGATAAAAACATGAAGCATCGGGCATTTGAAGGTTTCCATGTGAAGGAGGAAAAAGATTATCTGCAGAGCCGTGTGCCGGTGCTGGTGAACAATGATTGCCAGATCAATCTTGCGGCTCCCAAACAATCCGTCAACAAGGCATTTTTTAAAAATTCGTCAGCGGATGAAATGATTTTCGTGCATGAAGGCAAGGGAATCTTGAGGACCGCATATGGAAGCCTCGATTTCAGCTATGGCGATTATTTGATTATTCCCCGCGGAACGGTTTACCAGATTGAGTTTAAAGACGACAGCAATCGCCTGCTGATATTGGAATCGTTCAGCCCCATCCGCACACCGAAAAGGTACCGGAACAGTTTCGGGCAGTTGCTGGAACATTCGCCCTTCTGCGAGCGCGACATCCGAAAGCCGGAAAGGCTGGTGACCAATGACAAGAAGGGGGACTTTCTCATTTACATCAAAAAGCAGCACCATATTTATCCGTACCATTACACCACGCATCCGTTTGATGTGATCGGCTGGGATGGATATTTATATCCTTACGCTTTTTCCATCCATGATTTCGAGCCGGTAACAGGACGGGTGCACCAGCCGCCACCGGTGCATCAAACGTTTGAGGCAAACAACTTCGTGGTGTGTTCCTTTGTGCCCCGATTGTTCGACTACCATCCGAAGGCGATTCCCGCGCCCTACAACCACAGCAATGTTGATTCGGATGAGGTGCTGTATTATGTTGATGGCGATTTCATGAGCCGCAAGCGCGTGACACGCGGGATGATTTCGCTGCATCCCATCGGCATTCCTCATGGTCCTCATCCGGGAACGGTGGAAAAAAGCATTGGAGCAAAAGAAACCAAAGAATTGGCGGTGATGATTGACACGTTCCATCCGCTGAAACTCACCAAACAAGCGATGGAGATCGAGATAAAGGATTATTATTTGAGCTGGAATGAATGATAGTGATTGGCGGATGGGACGATTAGCGAATTAGCGAATGTGAAGTAAACAATAACCATAAAAGCAATGACACACGAAAATCCGAAATATAAAGACAACCTGATTGTTCAGCTTTCCTTCGGTTTTTCATTGAAAGCAATTGAATACGCAGAGTTGCTTGAAGAAAAGAAAAAATTCGTAGTCAGCCGTCAATTGCTCAGGTCCGGCACTGCAATCGGTGCGAATATCAGAGAGGCCCAGAATGCGGAAAGTAAGGCTGATTTTATCCATAAAATGAAAATTGCCTTAAAAGAGGCTGATGAAACTGAATATTGGCTTGAGTTGTGCGAAAAAGCAAAAAATTATCCCAAACCAGTTGGACTAATTGAAGAATTAAGCTCGATTCGCAAAATACTGAACAAAATAATTTCATCTTCTAAAAAATCAACTGCCCATCCATTAATAAAGGAATCTTCTAATTAATAATCATGGAGACGAAGCACCCTATAAAAAAATCATCGGCTAATCCGCTAATCAACTCATCCGCTAATCAAACAGATTTCCTTCCCTTGAACGGAACCGACTATGTTGAGTTCTATGCCGGCAACGCCAAGCAGTCGGCTTATTACTATTGTCATGCCTTCGGATTCCAGCCGCTCGCCTATGCCGGATTGGAAACGGGTGTGAAGGACAAAGCCTCCTACGTTTTGCGGCAGGATAAAATCACGCTCGTTTTAACTACATCTTTCGACCCGGAAAGCGACATATCAAAGCACGTTCAAAAACATGGCGATGGCGTAAAATTCATCGCGCTGCGGGTGGATGACGCGAAGAAATCATTTCATGAAACCGTGAAACGTGGCGCCCTCCCCTATTTTGAGCCAATGGTTGAAAAAGATGCGGATGGACAGGTTGTGAGATCTGCAATCAAGACTTACGGGGAAACGGTGCATGTGTTTGTCGAAAGAAAAAACTTCAAAGGGGTTTTTCTTCCCGGATACAAAAAATGGAATGCTCCATTCAAGACAGAACCTGTCGGCTTGAAATTCATTGACCACATGGTGGGCAACGTTGAACTTGGCAAAATGAATCACTGGGTTGATTTCTATAAAAACGCAATGGGATTCACACAGTTGGTTTCGTTTGATGACAAGGACATCTCCACGGAATACACCGCGCTGATGAGCAAAGTGATGTCGAATGGCAATGGCAGGGTGAAATTCCCGATTAACGAACCGGCTCACGGAAAAAAGAAATCGCAGATTGAAGAGTACATTGATTTTTATCGCGGGGCGGGCGTGCAGCATATCGCGCTTGCTACGGATGATATTTTAACCACAGTTGCCGAATTGCGCAGACGTGGCGTTGAATTTCTTTATGTTCCTGACAACTACTACGATACGGTTACGGAGCGCTGCGGCAGGATTGATGAAAAAATTGAAGCGCTGAAAAAACTGAATATCCTCGTTGACAGGGATGACGAAGGATATTTGCTCCAAATATTCACCAAGCCCGTAGAAGACCGTCCCACGGTGTTCTACGAAATCATTCAGCGCAAAGGAGCGACTTCATTCGGCAAGGGAAATTTCAAGGCGCTTTTCGAGGCGATAGAGCGCGAACAGGAACTTAGGGGAACCCTGTAGTGCAACGTCAAGCCTGTTTTGTCGGTTTCTTTCGTTTCCTGTTTACGGTTTTTGTGAAAAGACTAACGGTAAACAGGAAACATGTAAACCGTAAACCTTTTACCTGACATAAAGCACTTGACGCTGCAGTAGTTTAATGTTTAAAGTCTATAGTCTAAAGTTTTAAAGTTGTACATTTATCAGGCTTTAAATCTTAAATCGTTATTATGCCGGAACCCATCATCATCAACGAACCCGCTGCTCACAAAAAATTTGCCGTTGACTGCTTCAACAGGATTTGGCCGCTGCTGGAAAAAAGGGACCGGACGAGCGATGATAATGAGATGATGGTTCACCTTGCCCATGCTTCGCTGTATCATTGGCTGCAGGTGGGACTGCCCGTTAATGAGCAGCGGGGAGAGTGGATGCTCGCAAGGGTTTACACGGTGCTGGAAGACAAGCCTCATTCCCTGCATCATGCAAGGCGCTGCCTGGCACTAACGGAAAAACATGATTTGAAAGATTACGACCTTGCCTACGGATTAGAATGCATGGCGAGGGCCTGCGCGCTTAACAACCTCCCTGTTGAGTGCAAACGTTACCACGAGCTTGCGGAGAAGGCGGGTGAGGAGATTGCGGAAAAGGATGATCAGGATCTTTTCATGAACGATCTGATCTCGGATCCCTGGTTTGGCATGAAATAAATCATTTCACTTAATTTGCATTTTTCACTTCTGCAATAATTAATTGTGTTTAAGCAAAAGACGGATACCGCTGATTTTCTTCCGGATTATGTCATCAAACGTTATGACGTTATCGAGCCGGAGATTACGAAATGGCCCATCTATAAATTGAGCGAGCATCGCAGGGACTTCATTGATGAAGTACGGAATGAGAGCCTTAAAAAATGTCTGACGCATTTCAACGGGAAAAATACGGTAACCGAAGAACTCGCCCGCACCGTTTACCATGAACGGATCCGGCTCACCCAGAATCCGTGGAAAGCCGATCCGGAGGACGAAAAAGAATTCTGGAACGACATCAAAAACCGCTTGGTGCGCATATCCAGGCAGGACGGCAAAGACGTTACGCTTGACGGTGATTCACAGGCGCTGATGAAGACCATCATATCGCGCTATGCGAATGAGATAGCCGGAAATTTTGATTCGTCTGTTTATGAGTTCGCCAAGCTGGCGATACCGTTTGGCATTTCGCGCCTGCTGAATTCAAGCTTCGGAAAAAATTTCAAGCAGAAGATCAGCCAGCAGTTCAGCATTCACGACCGCGTGATTATCGAAGGAGATGTTGAATCCATGCGCGAGCTTGCCAAGCAGCATACGCTCGTCATCGTCCCCACGCACATCAGCAACCTCGATTCCATCGTCATCGGCTGGGCGATACAGGAGGTCGGGCTGCCTGCATTTATCTATGGGGCAGGTCTGAACCTGTTCGGCATCAAGCTGCTGGCGTATTTCATGAACCGGCTCGGAGCCTACAAGGTTGACAGGCGCAAGAAAAATCTCATGTATCTTGAAACGCTGAAGACTTATTCAAAGCTGGCGCTTCACAGGGATTGCCACAGCCTGTTTTTCCCCGGTGGAACGCGGTCGCGGTCAGGCGCAATTGAGCGGCATCTTAAGCTTGGGCTGCTCGGAACAACTTTTGACGCGCAGTACATGAACTATGCCCAAAAGGGAGATGCCGCAAAAAAGATCATCGTGATACCGGTGGTGATGAATTATCATTTCGTGCTGGAAGCGCCCAATCTCATCGAAGAGCATTTAAAAAGAACGGGCAGGGAATTTTACCTGATGGAAAAACCGGATTCCCTTTCCACATCGCTGAAAATTGTCCGCTTTATTGCCAAGTTTCTGACGGAAACCTCCCGGATTTATCTGTCGTTCGCACCGCCCATGGATTTGTTCGGCAACAGGGTTGACAAATACGGAGTCAGCTATAACCATGCCGACCGCCCTGTTGACGTGAAAAAATATTTCGTTACGGACGGAGAACTCAGGGATGACCACCAGCGCAATGAAGAGTACGTAAAGATGCTGGGCGACAAAATTGTTTCGCAGTATTTCAAATACAATGTCATCATGACGAGCCAGTTGGTGGCATTCACGGCATTTGAAATAATTCGCAAAAACAACAGGAAGCTCGATGTTTTCGGATTGCTGCGGTTGCCTCCCGAGGATACGTTCATTTCTTATGATGAATTTGTGAAAACCTGCGGGCGAATCCGGGACAAGCTCCTGGCAATGGAAAGAAACAGCGAGGTGAAACTCACGCATTCCATGAACCGCGGCATCGAATTCATAGTAGAACGCGGGCTTCAGCAGGTCGGGCTATATCACACCCGCAGGCCGTTGGTAAAAAAGCAGAACGGGGATATCATGAGCTCCGACCTCAAGCTGCTGTACTTTTATCACAACAGGCTGGAAGGTTATGGACTGGAAGCGTTGGTATAAGTGTGGTTGACTTGCCGAAAACTTTTTTCTAAAATTCCCGTTAAATTATTCACGTATGGCTCAATTGGATGCAAACTGGATTACCTCCGGCATCATTGACTTTGAGTATAAGAAATATTTGCTGCTGGCATATCTGCAGAAGATCGGGAAAAAGTTTAATGAGAATGAACTCTACCCGTTCCTGTCCGACCTCGTGTTCCATTACAATAATCTTATCTCCATCAAAAAGAACAAGACGATTGCGGTGAGGCAATTTCCAAAGAAACTTTCCAAGATAGAGTTTCAGAATTTCAAGCTGGAATATGAGCGGCTGATCCATGATGACAATTACATGGAAGAAATAGAAACCATTGCCGATTACGCATTGCCAAAATTCAAGGAATATTTGAAAGAGGGAAAGGGCTTATATGAATTCGTGGAAGACAACCTTCTGGTTTATCCCGTGGGCGTGATGCCCATCAAGCCGGTTGCGGGGTACATGTTCCTGAAAGAAAAAGACAAGAAAAATGTAAAGGTTTACGAATATTCAGTCACGATTTTCGAGAATGCGGAAGAGAAGTTCAGGGGACTGAAAACGCAGTTTGTGAGCACCTGCCATGTCTCCATCAGCAATACATTTGAAATGATAAAAATGGATTTAATCAGGAGCAACAGGAACCTGCCCAACCCTGCCACGTACGCCATTGAAAGCGGAGTAAATTTTCCTTTTGATGAAACCTTTTTCCCTGTGGCGAAAAGAATCCTTGTGAAAAAAATCAGCGAGAATCTTGATTAGCTGGTCAGGGATTTCCCTCCCCGGCAGGCGTTTCGCCTCCGTTATCAGGAGCAGTTGGCGGAAGGGGGAAGCTGGTTTGATTCATCTTGTCCTCCAGTTCTGATTTCTGAACTTCCGTAGTGCCTTTTTTGGGCATGAATATTCCGGATACGAGGCTGAGCACAAGGAGTGAAACCACAAGCGTCCATGTGGACTTTTCGATGAAGTCAGTTGCCTTCCGCGCTCCCATCACCTGGTTGCCCATTCCCCCGAAAGATGCGCTCAATCCTCCGCCTTTTGGGTTTTGAATCAAAACGGCAAGCACCAGCAACACGCAAACCGCGATAATCAATACGGTGAGAAAGATGTACATATATCAGTTTATAGTTTTTAAGTTTAAAGTTCTGCTTAACATTGGCCTTTGGACATCAACCTTTAAACCTTTTGAGGTTTTCAATTCGCTGCGCAAAGTACGCTTTTTTATCCGGATATTTCAAGCTGAGCATCTTGTAGGCTTCTTCCGCTTTGTCATATTTCTTCTGCAATTCATAGATTTTCGCAAGTGTTTCCGTTACCCATTCGAGATCATCTGACAGGCTTTCTTTCGCTTTCCGCTTAATGGACGCCTCTTCCTTTTCCGTCAGTTCATCGGCCTTTGAAAATTTATATTCACCCTGATCTGCGCTCTCTTTAATTTCTTTTTGCACCGGAGTTTCCTTTATCGCCTCCTTCTTTTGCCCGATGAATGAAAGCCACTCCGTAAAGGAATACTTTTTACCCGCAGATTCTTCCTCATCCGCTTCCCGCTCCTTATTGCCTGCCTCAGGCAACTTTGGTTTTTTCCGTTCCGTTTCGTTGATTGACTTCAAAACTTCCACTGCTTCCTCTACACCAGGCAATTTCAGAGAAGCCTCTTCCTCCCCGGCATCCTGCTTCTGATTTCTCATCTCAGGCTGCTGCGCTGGCATTTGCCGTTCCGGTTCATTAATTGACCTCAGGACTTCCGCTGTTTCCTCCGCACCCGGCAATTTTACAGGAGATTCTTCCTCCGGTTGCTTTAAGATTTCCCTTATAACTACCGGGCTGTCCGTTTCAGGCGCAGAGGCGGCAACGGGCTTTTCCAGGTCAGCAGGTTTTTCTTCTTTTGGAGATGCCGGCATTTCGCGGCTTGCAGTCGCCTCCTCCGCAGGCGGTTCCATGGGTTCAGCAATCTTTGCGGGCATATCCGGCTGCGCATGAATTAAATGATACAGCCGTTTCCTGTCCGGGACCCGGATGGCAGCCTGATTGAGGTAATATTCGTAGCCGCTGTCGTTTTCATCGTGCGCCTTTATCGCTATCAAAGCGCTGACAATGGAGGCGTAAGGATGTTGTTGCCCTAAAAGCTGGAGATCGGTCATCGGATAATTCCGCAGCAGGGCAGGCCTGCTTAAAACGCTGGAAAGGGTCTGCGCATCCATGTCACCAATTTACAAATGCTTTATTGAAAATATCTTCCGCAAGCTGCGCATTGATATCATTGTACAGTTGCTCCTCCACTTCCGCGCGGGTTTTTGTGCTTTCATAATCGCCATAGCGTGAAAAGGTTTGCGACCAATTTTCCTTTTCATTATTCCTGTTGCTGCATTCCACCTTGACGGTGATGGTGAGGCGGTTCAATGCCGTTGTCTGATCGGCAGTGGGAGCTTGCCCCCTGATGGAATAGCCGGTAATAACCCCCTTGAATTCAATATCGCCACCGCTGCCCGTCATTTTGAGGTTCGTCTCAGAAATGAATTTATCCTTCAGCTTGTCAGTGAGGTCCTGGCTGATGGCGGTGTTGCCGTCTTCCGATTGATTGATGAAATTCTGCACCGAAACGGTTTTGATATCCGGTGAGATGGAAGCCCCGGTGAAGGAATAGACCTTGCATCCGAGCATGAAGAGTTGGAAAAGAATAAAGGGTATTAAGGACGCAAGCCTTTTTCCCGACCGTAAACCGTAAACCGTAAACCGCAAACTGCTAATCATTCAATGGTCAATCAGGTATGTTATATTCCTTGATTTTCCGGTAAAGCGTCCTTTCCGAGATTCCCAAATCCGAAGCTGCGTTCCTGCGCTTACCTTTATGCTTCTTCAAGGCTTTTTCAATCATCTCCTTCTCTTTGTCAGCAAGCGAAAGAGACTCCTCTTCCACTACTTCATGATGATGAAACGCCTGCGGACGGTCAAGGATGACAGGTCTTTCATGCTCGATGCTTTTCACCTCGCCTCCTATGGGCATATGCTTTTCCTCAGAGAAATTATCCGCCCCCAGCTTTGAAACATCCACATTCTGCCTCGATGCCATCTCAAAAATAAATTTCTTCAGATCGTTGAGGTCTTTCTTCAAATCAAAGAAAAGTTTATACAAAATATCGCGCTCTGAAAATTCACCGTCATGCCTGCCGTTGCCCATCACCGCAGGCAATGCCGTATGCGATATTTCCGAAAAATGCCTTTTCAATTCTTCAGCGGTGACAATCCTTTCCTTAGAGAGGACGGAAAGCTGTTCGGCAATGTTTTTCAATTCCCTGACGTTGCCGGGCCATGAATGGTGCATCAGGAGGGCTTTCGCCTCATCATCAAGAGACACAGGCTGCGTTTTGTAGCGCTCGGCAAAGTCAATCGCGAATTTTCTGAACAGCACGTAAATATCATCCTTCCTCTCGCGCAATGGCGGAACCTTGATAGGAACGGTATTCAGGCGGTAATAGAGGTCTTCCCTGAATTTTCCTTTCCTGACAAATTCCGTGAGGTCAATATTCGTTGCGGCAACAACGCGGACATCGGTTTTTTGCACTTTGGAAGAGCCTACACGGATAAATTCTCCGGTTTCCAGCACACGCAACAGCCTTGCCTGCGTGCTCACCGGCATTTCGCCAATCTCATCCAAAAAAATAGTGCCGTCCTTCACGGTCTCGAAGTAACCCTTGCGGGCCTCGTGCGCGCCAGTGAAAGAGCCCTTTTCATGCCCGAACAACTCGGAGTCAATTGTTCCTTCGGGAATAGCACCGCAGTTGACCGCGATGAACGGATTGTGCTTGCGGGGACTCAACTGGTGAATGACCTGCGAAAAAATTTCCTTTCCCACACCGCTCTCCCCGGTTATCAAAACGGTAAGATTGGTCGGTGCAACGCGCACTGCCACGTTCAGCGCATAGTCGAGCGCATGGGATGTGCCGATGATGCCGAACCGGTTTTTTAATGATTGTAAGTCCAACTTATTTGGTTTACGGTTTACGGTTTACGGTTTTACAGGTCAAGTTTATGGCAGTTCTAAAAATTGATCTTTTTATCGCCTCACCCCTTCCCTCGCCAGAAGGAGGGGGAGTAAGTGATAGAATTTTTAGACCTGCCCTTTATTTAAACCGTAAACATGTAAACCGTAAACATATTTCAAACTATTTCTCCTATCAACGTTGCTGCCGTGCAATCATTGATTTTAACGTTCACATAATCGCCCGGCTTGCAACCTTTTTTTGAAAAAACCACCACTTTATTCTGCGAGTTCCTGCCGAACAATTGTTCCGATGACTTCTTTGACACGCCCTCCGCCAGCACTTTGAAAGTCTTTCCTGCATCTTTCCGGTTGCTGAGCAGGGAATATTGCTGCTGCAATTGAATCACCTCGTTCAATCGCCTTTTTTTAACATCCTCCGGAATATCATCCTCGTACTTCCTTTCAGCATGGGTGCCCGGTCTTTCCGAATAATGGAACATGAATGCCCAATCATAGCCAACCTGCTCCATCAGCGTCAGCGTTTCCTTATGGTCATCGTCCGTTTCTGAACAGAAACCCGTGATGATATCCGAGGTAATGCCGCATCCCGGAATAATGCGCCTGATGGATTCAATTCGTGCCAAATACCACTCGCGGTTATGTCCGCGATTCATCTTTTCCAGGATTGCAGAACTCCCCGACTGAACCGGCAAGTGAATGTGCCTGCAGATATTTTCGTTACGAGCAATGACATGAAGGACGTCATCCGTCATATCCCGTGGATTGGAGGTGGAGAAACGGACGCGCAGGTCAGGATGAATTTGGGCAACCTGCTCAAGGAGTTGGGCGAAGGTTACCAGCCTCACCCCCGCCCCCTCTCCAAAGGAGAGGGGAGTCCGAACAGGGTTATCATTATGAACATCCGAAGCGGTGGACTCAGCATGACGCGCTGCATTAACGATATCTTTTTTCAGAGAATGTTGCGGAGACCATAAATACGAATCCACGTTCTGACCAAGCAAGGTAACCTCGCGGTAACCCTGCCCGAACAACTGCCTCGCCTCATTCACAATGGATTGCGGATCGCGGCTGCGCTCGCGCCCGCGGGTGAAAGGCACCACGCAAAATGAGCACATGTTGTCGCATCCCCGCATGATGGTGATGAATGCGCTGACTCCATTGCTGTTGAGCCTCACCGGGTTAACATCCGCATAGGTTTCTTCTCGGGAAAGCAGTACATTCACCGCTTTCTGCCCTTCTTCAGCTTCTTCCACCAATCTCGGCAGATCGCGGTAGGCATCAGGACCTATCACGATGTCAACTAACTTTTCCTCTTCAAGCAGTTTCTCTTTCAGCCTTTCAGCCATGCAACCCAACACGCCCACCAACGCACCGGGTTTCCTTTTCTTGATGATGTTGAACTCCTTCAGCCTGTTGCGGACGCGCTGCTCGGCATTGTCGCGGATAGCGCAAGTGTTGATAAACACAATATCCGCGTTTGAATGATCTGAGGAAGGCTGAAACCCTTTATCCATCAGGATGGACGCCACGATCTCGCTGTCGTTGAAGTTCATCTGGCAGCCGTAGCTCTCGATATAGAACTTCTTCTCATTGTTGTTATTCAGGGACTTTGGGGCTGAGAAAGCCTCCCCCTGCCGGGTTTCGTCAATAGTCTTGTAAAAGGTAAGCGGTTCCATCCTTTCCGGCTCTCGGACTTGCAAAAATAGTGAATTTAAGAGAGGGAGTGACAGAGTGGCAGGGATTGGTAACTTTCAACTTACGAAATGCTTCCTGCCTTTGCGCTTTTCTCTTTCCCGAGGTTATTCATTATCTAAATGGTTATTAAACCAGACACCTAATCATAGGTATTTCATTGCCCGGTCGCGAAAGTCAGGTTCATTTGAAGGAAGTTTGCAATTTATTTATTATAAATAGGCAGTTCTAAAAATTGCTCTTTTATCGCCTCACCCCTTCCGTCTCCAGAAGGAGAGGGAGTGAGTGGTAGAATTTTTAGAACTGCCCTATAGTAATTCCGAGCGAGCAATGCGCGAACAATCATCGTTTTCAGAACTTTGTCTTCTCAGGCGACTCTTTTCCCTTCATGTCATCCACAAGAAAAAAGATAAATGCTGCAAGAGTTACAAGGATGGCAAGCGCTGCCGGAAATGCCCGAAACGGTGACGGTTTAATCAGTTTACGGTTTACACGTTTGCGGTTTTTGTGAAAAAACTAACGGTAAACAGGAAACATGTAAACCGTAAACCTTTTACCTGACATAAAGCACTTGACGCTGCAATAGTGTAGAAAAATTCAGGCTGATTGTCGAAAACTTTTTACGAAATCTCTTTCCAAAAAATTTTCTGCGAGTTACTTTTGAATTTCCCCTCTGGCACTAATCCAGCAATCAGATGAAAGGTGTTTTTAGTTTACGGTTTACATGTTTACTGTTTACTGTTTACCGTTTACCGTTTACAATTTGGTGTCCTTGGCAACCGTAAACCGAAAACATGTAAACCGTAAACCCGACATGCAATTCACCCACCTCCATTGCCACACCCAATTCTCACTCCTTGATGGAGCTGCGGACATTGACCGCATGTTCAAAAAGGCGCAGAAGGACAATATGAATGCCGTTGCCATCACCGACCATGGCAATATGTTCGGTGTGTTCAAGTTTGTGGCAACAGCCGGGAAGCACAATGTGAAGCCGATTGTGGGATGTGAGTTTTATCTGGTGGAGAATCGCCACAAAAAATCTTTCACCAAAAGCGAAAAGGACAACCGTTATCACCAACTGTTGCTTGCGAAAGATGCCGAAGGATATAAAAATCTCATCAAGTTGTGCTCGCTTGGATATATCGAGGGTTTTTACAGCAAGTATCCGCGCATTGACAAGGAATTGATTTTGCAATATCACAAGGGATTGATTGCTACCACCTGCTGCCTTGCGGCTGAAGTTCCGCGAACAATTTCCAGAAAAGGTGAAGAAGAAGGCGAAAAGGTTTTCAAATGGTGGCTCGATTTATTCGGAGAAGATTATTATGTGGAACTGCAGCGTCACGGCATTCCCGAACAGGACAAGGTGAATGAAGCGCTGCTGCGCTTCGCGAAAAAATACAACGTCAAAATCATCGCCACCAACGATTCGCATTACGTTGACCGGCAGGATTCCAACGCGCACGATATTTTGCTTTGCATCAATACCGGCAAAAAGCAGTCAGACCCGAAGATTCGGGATTTCGGTGATGATGACGAAGTGAACAACAATAAAGGTCGCTTCGCATTTTACAACGACCAGTTTTATTTCAAGACCACCGATGAGATGACGAAGCTGTTTAGCGATTTGCCGCAGGCGATTGACAACACAAACGAGATTGCCGGCAAGGTGCAGCCGCTGAAACTCAAGCAGGACATCCTTTTGCCGCATTTCCAGATTCCTGTTGAGTTCAAAACACAAGATGACTATCTGCGCCATCTCACGCTCGAAGGCGCGCACAAACGCTACAAGGAACTTACTCCCGAAATCGAAGAGCGCATCAACTTCGAGCTGCACACCATCAGGACGATGGGCTTTGCGGGCTACTTCCTCATCGTGGCGGATTTCATCAATCACGGAAAAGATATTGGCGTGTTCGTGGGTCCCGGACGCGGCTCCGCTGCGGGTTCGGTGGTGGCGTATTGCATCGGCATCACCAACATTGACCCGATTCACTATAACCTGCTGTTCGAGCGGTTCCTGAATCCCGACCGCAAGTCAATGCCCGATATTGACACTGATTTCGATGATGAAGGGCGCGAGAAAGTGCTGAATTATGTCGTGGAGAAATACGGAAAAAATCAGGTGGCGCAAATCGTCACCTACGGCACAATGGCCGCCAAGATGAGCATCAAGGACGTGGCGCGCGTGATGGATTTGCCGCTCGCGGAATCCATCGCGCTGACGAAACTGGTGCCGGAACGTCCGGGTATTGAACTGAACCGCCTGCTCACCGCTCCTTTTGACGGAGATGACGGATTAAATAAAAACGAAAATCTTACCGCAGATGAAATTGCTGACGTGAAAAAGCTGCGCGATATTTTCAAGGGCGAAGATTTGCCGGCAAAAATATTGAAGGAAGCGCTCGTGCTCGAAGGCTCAGTGCGCGGCACGGGCGTTCACGCTGCGGGCATCATCATCGCCCCGAAAGATTTAACAGAAATCATTCCCGTCTGCACCGCGAAAGATTCCGATTTGTTCCTCACGCAGTTCGAGGGAAAAATCATCGAGGACGCGGGCGTCATCAAGATGGATTTTCTCGGACTGAAAACACTCACGATTCTGCGCGATGCGCTCGTCCTCATCAAGGAGAATCACGGAATTGAAATTGACCTTGACAAAATTCCGCTTGACGATAAAAAAACTTTTGAGCTCTTCCAGCGCGCGATGACCAACGGCACGTTCCAGTTTGAAAGTACCGGAATGCAGAAGCACCTGAAGGAACTCAAGCCCGACAAGTTTGACGACCTGATTGCGATGAACGCCCTTTATCGCCCTGGCCCGATGGATTACATTCCGACCTACATCAGCCGCAAGCACGGCAGGGAGCCGATAAAATATGACCTGCCGGAGATGGAGGAATTTCTGAAAGATACCTATGGCGTGACTGTTTATCAGGAGCAGGTGATGTTGCTCTCACAAAAGCTGGGTGGCTTCACCAAGGGCGATGCTGACGTGCTGCGCAAAGCGATGGGCAAGAAAGACCGCGCCATGCTGGACAAGATGAAGGGCAAGTTCATGGAAGGCGCGAAGAAGAATGGTTTTGCGGAAAAGATTTGCGAAAAAATCTGGATTGACTGGGAAAAGTTTGCCCAGTATGCGTTCAATAAATCACACTCAACCTGCTACGCGCTGGTAGCATTTCAAACCGCTTACCTCAAAACACATTACCCTGCAGAATATATGGCTGCTGTGCTCACGCATGGCATGAGCGACATTGAAAAAGTGAATTTCTTTTTGAAAGAATGCAAGCGGCTGAAGGTGCAGGCGCTCGGTCCGGACATCAATGAAAGCGATGTGAAGTTCACCGTAAACAAAGCCGGACAAATCCGAATGGCTTTATCCGCAATAAAGGGCGTGGGTGAGGCTGCAGTCGCGGAAATTGTGAAAGAACGGAAAGAGAATGGCGTATTCAAAAGCATTTTTGATTTTGCAAAACGCGTGAACCTGCGCAGCGCGAACAAAAAGACGTTTGAAAGCCTTGCTTATGCGGGCGCTTTCGATTGCTTCGGGAAAACGCGCTCCACCTATTTCCATGTGAATCCTGCCGAGGGAACTTCCGTCTTGGAGAAGGCAATCAAATTTGGCGGACAATTCCAAAAGGGACAGGAAAACACGGGCGCAACGCTGTTTGGTGACATGCTTCCCGTTGAAACCACCGAGCCGAAACTGCCTGAAGTTGCGAAGTGGGGATTGCTCGAAGAATTGAAATACGAAAAGGATTACACCGGCATTTACATCTCCGCGCATCCGCTGGATGATTACAAATTGGAAGTCGAAACATTCGCGCGCACCAGGATTGGCGACATCGAAAAGATGGAGGCGAAGAAACAGGAACTGACCATCGCGGGCATCATCACCAAAGCTGCGCACCGCACCACGAAGAAAGGCACCGGCATGGGTGTGTTCACGCTTGAAGATTATACCGGCTCGATTGAAATCGGTCTGTTCCGCGAGGAAGAATACCTGCGCCACAAACATTTGCTGCAGGAAGGTGTGCTTGTTTTCGCCAAAGGCACTTACGAATACAACGAGCACTTCAAAAAAACAGAAGTGCGCCTCTCTTCCCTCCTGCCGCTGTCGGAAGTGAGGCAGCGATTTTCCAAAGACCTTACGCTGACGCTGCCGTTCAAAGACGTGAATGATGGTTTAATCAAAGACCTTGAGCGCATCTGCCATGCGCACCCGGGCAAGTTCGGTGTGCGCGTGTTGCTGCGCCATGAATCCGAATCCTATACAGTCGAACTTTCCTGCAATAAATACAAGGTGGACATCAACACGGAGCTTATCGGCTTGCTGGAAGGGCACGAGAGTATTGAGTATAAGCTGAATGTGAATTGAGTGACGGGAGGTACAGGGACTTCGCTTTCTGATGTCAGTTCCAGAGGGAAGCGGGAAACTGCATCGCCACGGACAAAACGCGGCAGCTACTCCAGTCTCACATCCGACACGCTCGCTCCCGAAGGCACCATCGGAAACACAT